>JAJYPU010000227.1 GCA_021795095.1 Actinomycetes bacterium
GTCGGCGGGGCTGCACCTGACCACCATGCTCTCGGACTCAGACCTCGTGGCCGAGCTGCTCGGCCACGCCGTGCTCGAGGGCGCGACCTTGCCCGAGGCCCTGCACGACGTGCTTCGCCGGGCCGAAGGCGCGTTCTCGATGGTCATCCTTGAGGCCGGCGCCATTCACGCGGTGCGCGACCCCCACGGGTTTCGACCGCTCTGCCTCGGGCGCCTCGGCGAACCCGACGCACCGGAGGGTTGGGTGGTGGCCTCCGAGACGCCGGCCCTGGACGTAGTCGGGGCGACCTTCGTGCGCGAGGTCGAGCCCGGCGAGATGGTCACGATCACCGAGGACGGCGTGACCTCCACGAGGTTGCTCGAGCCGGCCGAGGGGCCGACCCGGCTGTGCATCTTCGAGTTCGTCTACTTCGCGCGGCCCGACGCCTACCTCATGGGTCACCAGGTCCATTCCGTACGACGGCGCATGGGCGAGCGGCTCGCCACCTCCTCGCCGGTCGAAGCCGACCTCGTGATGGGCGTGCCCGACTCGGGCATTCCCGCCGCCGAGGGCTACGCCAAGGCGTCGGGCATCCCCTTCGGGTACGGACTCGTGAAGAACCGCTACATCGGACGCACCTTCATCACGCCCGACCAGGCCCAGCGCGCGGCGGGCGTTCGCCGCAAGCTCAACCCGCTGCGCGACACGATTGAAGGTCAGCGCCTCGTGGTGGTGGATGACTCGATCGTGCGCGGCACGACGACGAGGGCGCTCGTGCGGATGTTGCGCGAGGCCGGTGCGCGCGAGGTTCACCTGCGGATCTCCTCGCCGCCGTTCGTCTGGCCCTGTTACTACGGCATTGACACGCCGAACCGCGAGGAGCTGCTGGCCGCGACCCACTCCCTCGCGGAGATGCGCGAGTTCATCGGCTGTGACTCGCTCGCCTTCATCTCGATGGAGGACTTGCGCACCGCGGTCGAGGTCGGCGACGCGTGCTGTGACGCCTGCTTGACCGGCAACTACCCGGCGCCGACGCCCGTCACCATCGGCCAGTCTCGAGCCCACTGGTGAGCCGGCTCCTCGACCTCGGTCCGACTGGGCTGACCTACGCGGCGGCCGGGGTCTCGATCGACGCGGGCGACGACGCCGTGCGCCGGATCGCCGCCACCGTGGCGAGCACGAACCGACCCGGGGTGCTCGGGGGCATCGGCGGCTTCGGCGGTCTCTTTCACCTCGACCGCGAGCGCTACTACGACCCGGTGCTCGTGGCCTCGGCGGACGGCGTGGGCACGAAGCTCGAGGTCGCCCGGCTGGTCGGGCGCTACGACACCGTGGGTCTGGACCTCGTGGCGATGCTGGTGGACGACCTCGTGTGCGTCGGGGCCGAACCGCTGTTCCTCCTCGACTACGTGGCCGTCGGGTCGCTCGACCCCGCTCGGCTCGAAGAGCTCGTTGGCGGGATCGCCGCGGGCTGTCGGATCGCTTCGACCGCGCTGCTCGGCGGTGAGACGGCCGAGCACGGCGGCGTGATGCGCCCCGATGAGCTCGACGTCGCCGGCTTCGCCGTCGGGGTCGTCGAGCGCGGGGCCGAACTCGGTCCGTCGCGGGTCGAGTCCGGCGACGCCATCGTCGGCTTCTGGTCCCCGGGGCTGCGTTCCAACGGCTACTCGCTCGCGCGTCGGGTCCTGCTCAACGACGCTGACGCCCTCGGCCGTCCGGCCTACGACGGTGCGACGACGACCCTCGGTGAGGAGTTGCTGCGACCGTCGGTGATCTACGCGCCGGCCGCGCTGGCTGCGCGCGACGCGTATCCGAGCGCGGTGCACGCCATCGCGCACATCACGGGCGGGGGCATCGTCGGCAACGTGGCGCGTGTCCTGCCCGCTCACCTCGACGCGGTCATCGACCTCGACACCTTCGAGACACCGGCGATCTTCTTTGAGATCCAACGCCGCGGTCCGGTCTCGGCTGAGGAGATGGTTCGCGTGTTCAACTGCGGACTGGGGATGACGCTCGTCGTCGACCCCGAGGCGGCGCCCGACGTCGTGTCGATCGCCAGTGACCTCGGTGTGTCGGCGTCGGTGGTTGGTCGCGTCGAGCCCGGTTCGGGCGTGGTGCGCCTGCCGTGAGCGCCTATGAGCGTGTGCGTGCGCACCTGCTCGAGCACGCGGTGCGACGCGGGCAGTTCACGCTGAAGTCGGGCCGCAGTTCCACCTGGTTCATCGACTCCAAGCAGACGATCAGCGCCCCTGAGGTGATGGTCGACGTGGCGACGCTCTTGCTCGAGCGCATCCCGCCTGAGGCGACCGCCATTGGCGGATTGACGATGGGCGCCGACGGTGCGAGCTACATCACGGCCGCCGTCGGGGCCACCCGGGGTCGGTTCCTGCGCGCCTTCTCGGTGCGCAAGGAGGTGAAGGACCACGGCGCCGGCGGACGGATCGCGGGAGCCCTCGAGCCCGGTGACCGCGTGGTGGTCACCGAGGACACCGTCACGCGCGGCACGAGCCTGCTCGAGGCCGCGCGGGCCATTCGCGACGCCGGTGGCGAAGTCGTCTTGCTGCTTGCGCTCGTCGACCGGGGCGGCACCGCCGCCGCACTCGCCGCCGCCGAGGGGTGGCCCTTCACCGCGGTCTTTACCGCGACGGACCTCGGGTTCCCCTTCGAAGGTGCCTAACGCGCGGCGAGCACCGCGAGCAGTCGCGTGCGCCACGCGTGCACGGCGTTCGCGCGGTCCTCGGGCGTGCGGCCGAGTCGTACGACCACCGCGTCGAGCGCGGGCACGACGCTGATCAGCTGGCCCTCGTAGCCGTGGGCCTCGTAGGTGCCGTATTTATCGCCGGCGACCCACCACTGCCAGGCGTAGGCGAAGCCACTCTCGGGGTCACGACTGCGGGGGGCCTGGGCGGTGGCGACCCACTCGGGCGAGAGCACCTGACGCTCACCCCAACGCCCGCCGCGCAGGTACAGCAGGGCGAAGCGCGCGTAGTCCCGCGCGGTCGCGTGCAGGAAACTCGAGGCGACGAAGACCCCCGACTCATCGAGCGTGGCCCGCGCGCTCGTCGCCCCGATTGGATCGAAGAGCCGCTCGGCGAGGAAGCGGTGGTAGGCCTCGCCGCGTCCGACGACGTCGGCGACGAGGCGACTGATGATGTTGGTGGTGCCGCTCGAGTAGTTGAAGGTGGTCCCGGGCTCGTGGGCGAGGGGACGGGCGGCCGCGTAGGCGCCCATGTCACCCTGGCCGGGCCCGAAGAGCATCTCGATGACGTGGCTCGGCTGGTCGACGTCGTAGGACTCGACGAAGTCGAGGCCGTCGCGCATGGCGAGCAGGTCGGCGAGGGTGATCGCGGCGCGCGCGTCGTTGCGCCACGGCGCGACGGGCGCGGGCGCGGCGGGGTCGAGGCGGCCCTCGTCGACGAGGAGGCCGACGACGGCGTGGAGCACGGATTTGGCCATCGACCACGAGATGAGGGGCGTCGAGGGACCGAC
>JAJYPU010000228.1 GCA_021795095.1 Actinomycetes bacterium
ACGGCCGTAGGCGATGTTGTCGCGGATCGAGATCGAAAAGAGGAACGGCTCGTCCATGACCACCCCGACCGCGGTGCGCAGCGAGTGAAGCGTGAGGTCGGTCACGTCGTGGCCGTCGATGCGGACTACACCTTCGGTTGCGTCGTAGAACCGCGTGAGCAGGCGCGCCACGGTGGACTTGCCCGACCCGGTCCGCCCGACGATCGCCACGGTCTCGCCGGGTTCGATGACAGCGTCGAAATCGGCCAGGATGTCAGGCCCGTCGCCGTAGGCGAAGCTCACGTGGTCGAACTCGATGCGCCCGGCGACGTCCAGGAGGTCATAGGCCCCGGGCCGCTCGGTGACGGTCGGGTTCTCGTCGAGGATCTCGAAGATCCGCTCGGCGCTCGCCTTGGCGCGCTGGCCCATCATCACGAGTTGGCCGAGCATCATGAACGGTGCCTGGAGCATGAGGAGGTACGCGTTGAAGGCGAGGATGGCGCCGATGCCGAGGTGCCCGTCGATGACCATCCAGCCACCGAAGAACAGCACGAGCGCGAGTCCGAGCTGGGGCAGGTTCTGGACCCACGGCGACCAGATGGCGCGCAGTTGGGCGTCCTTGATATAGGCCCACGCGACTCGTTCGGCCGCATCGGCGAGCCGATTGACCTCGGCCTCCTCCTGGGCGAAGGACTTGACGACGCGCACGCCGTTCACGTTCTCATCGACGATGGTCGCGACCTCGGCGAGTCGGGCCTGGGTGATCCAGGAGATCGGGAACATGACCCGGCGCATCTTGATCCCCACGAAGTAGAGAATCGGCATCACGATCATCGCCACGAGCGCCAAGACCACGTTGATCGAGAGCATGAAGCCGAAGGCGATGACGCCGATGAAGCTCTGCACGACGATGAGCGGCGCGAAGGTGGAGTACATCTGGACGCTGCGGATGTCGCTGTTGGCCCGACTGATCAGCTGTCCCGACTGGACGCGGTCATAGAAGCTGAACGAGAGCCATGCGAGGTGCTCGTAGATCAGCGAGCGCAGGTCGGCCTCGACGTTGTAGGCGGTCTTGAAGACGTACTGGCGCGACACGATGCCGGTGATGCCGGCGATGACGCCCACGACCAGGATTTCGACGACTGCGGTGTGCAGGCTGGCGACGTGTTTGACGAGGGAGCGGTCGATCGCGCCGTTCAGCAGCTTGGGCACCAGGGTCTGGAAGACGAGGCTGATGAACGAGAGGCTGATCGCGACCGTGAAAGTGACCCGGTGCGACGAGATGACGGGCAGTATCCGGCGCCACCAGGGCAGCGAGTGGTCACGAGAGATCTGCGCGCGTGGACCGCGGTACGAGGAGTAGACCCCGCCCAGGGGGTCACTGTCGGTCCGATCGACGTCGATCGAGCCGTTCGCCTGCAAAGTCACTGATGCAGCGTACCGGGTGTCACCTTCACCTCAGACCGTGGAGGCGACGCACGATCGCGTCGCGACGTAATGTGACGACGTGCCCACGCCCCTCGTCGTCAATCATCCCATCGTCGCCGACAAGGTTCGCCAGTTACGCGACCGCGCGACGTCCAACGCCGACTTCTTGCGACTGGCGCGCGAGATTTCCCGCTTCGTTGCCTATGAGGCGTTCCGGGACACGCCGACCACGTCGACCACGGTTGACACACCCGTCGCCTCGGGCGCGCCCGCCGTCAAGGTGGACACCGAGTACGTCATCGTGCCGATCCTGCGCGCGGGGCTCGGCATGAGCCCCGCGGTCCAAGAGGTGCTGCCCCACACGCGGGTCTGTCTGGTGGGATTGCGACGCAACGAGACGACGTTGCTGCCCGACGTCTACCTCGACGGTCTGCCCGAGTCGCTGGTCGATGCCCACGTGGTGATCTGTGACCCGATGCTCGCCACCGGTGGATCGCTCGACATGGTGCTGTCCATGCTGCGAACTCGGGGGGCGACGGACGCCACCGTGTTGTGCCTGATTGCGGCACGACCCGGCGTCGACTTCGTACTCTCGCGTCACCCCGACGTGACCATCGTGGCCGCTGCCCTCGACGAGGAGCTCACCGACTCGGGCTACATCACGCCCGGGCTGGGTGACGCTGGCGACCGACTCTTCGGTCCGCCGGTTCGCTGATCACTCGCCGATGTCCTCGTTCCAGAGTTCGGCGTGGTCGTGGATGAAGGTGCCGAGCAACTGAACACAGGTCGGGTCGTCTAAGACGACCACCTCAACGCCGAGGTCGGCCAACCACTCGTGACCGCCAACGAAGTTTGCCGTCTCGCCGATCACGACCGCGCCGATGTTGAACTGGCGCACCAGCCCTGAGCAGTACCAGCACGGTGAAAGGGTGGTGACCATCACAGTGTCGCGGTAGTCGCGTCGTCGACCCGCGCGTCGGAAGGCGTCGGTCTCGGCGTGCACCGACGCGTCATCCTCCTGGACGCGACGGTTATGGCCGGCGCCGAGAAGTTCACCGCTTCGCGTGAAGAGCGCGGCGCCGATGGGGATGCCACCTTCGTCGAGGCCGCGCTTGGCCTCGTCGATCGCTGTCGCGAGCATGCGCCGCGCGAGGTCGTGGTCCAGTGGTGTCGGAGCAACAGTCATGGGCTCAGTATGCTCGACCACCGTGGAACGGCGCACGTACGAGGTGGAAATCGGCTCACAGCGGGTGTCGTTGCCGGTGGTGCCACTCAGTGACGACCTGTCCCTCGCGCTACTCATCACCGTTGACATGGGGGTGCAGTTCATGTCGCGTGCCGGCCAGGAGTTGGCTCGCTTGCTCGAGCCCCACGACGTCGACATCGTCGCCACCGTCGCGACGATGGGCATACCGCTCGCCGTCGAGGTGACACGGCACCTCGGACTCGACCAATACGTGATCTTGCACAAGACGCCCAAGATCCACCTCGCGGACGCCGTCACTGAGTCCGTGCGGTCGATCACCACCGACGCCGACCAGCGACTCCTCTTTGACCGGGCGAGGATCGGTGACGTGGCCGGTAAGCGGGTGGCGATCGTCGACGATGTCATCTCAACGGGGGCTTCAACAGGGGCGGCGCTTCGACTGCTTCGCCGGATCAACGCGAACGTGGTGGCGATCGGCACCCTGGTCACCGAGGCATCGGTGTGGCGCACATCATTGGGTGAAGACGCCGCGATGGTCCAGTCTCTCGGCGCGATCCCGGTCTTTCACCCCGATGAGAACGGTGGACTGCGCGAGGATTGGCTGGGCTAGACAGCGATTGTCTGGGGACGCTCACTTCCTGCGTGAACCGTTTCCTTGGATTTTCAGTGGTTGCTCACGCTGTGCACAGAGAGTTCTAAAGGTGAGCCGCGACAATGGTGATGGTTACAACGTGTCAACCAAAGGAAGGGTTTTATGAACCGGATCACTCGAATGAAGGCGGTACGCCGCGGCACCGTCGCCGCCGCCA
>JAJYPU010000229.1 GCA_021795095.1 Actinomycetes bacterium
AACCTCCGCGTAGCCAGAGGGGCTCAAGGCGACGTTCTCGTCTACGCATGTTCGATGGAGCTAACGATGAGTCAACGCCACGCGGTCACGAAGAAGATGGCCGCCGCCTACAAGCGCGCCAGCAAAGGGGAGAAGACGGCGATACTCGACTCGCTGGTCGAACTCACTGGTTGGCACCGCGACTACGCTCGCCACGCGCTGAAGACGGCCGGAACGATCAGGCTGGTGCAGCCGCGTCGTGCCCGCGCGGCACTCTATCCGGCGCACCTCACGGTGGCCCTGGTACTGGTCTGGACTCTCAGCCGTTACCCGGCGGGCAAGCGGCTCGCCCCGATGCTCGAGGTGCTCGTGACGTTGCTGCGCCGTGACGGCGACCTCGATCTCAGCGACGCGGACGCCGCACTGCTGGTGTCGATGAGTGCCGCGACGATCGACCGCCACCTGGCGAGCGAACGGGCACGCATTGGCCTCAGAGGACGCTCGCACACCAAGCCCGGGACCCTGCTCAAGAGCCAGATTCCCATCCGCACCTGGGCCGAGTGGACCGAGGACCAACCGGGCTTTGTCGAGATCGACCTGGTGGGCCACGAGGGGGGCAACTCGAGCGGCGAGTTCTGCTTCACCTTGACCATGACCGATATCGCGACGGGCTGGACGGTCAATCGCTCGGTGAGGAACAAGGCCGCGGTCTGGGTGCTCGAGGCCATCGACTTCGCCTCGAGGCAGTTTCCCTTCCCGATCCTCGGCATCGACTCGGACAACGGCTCTGAGTTCATCAACGCGCACCTCTTCGAGTACTGCCGGAGTCACAAGATCACCTTCACCCGATCACGTTCGGGCAACAAGAACGACGGGGCCCACGTCGAGCAGAAGAACTGGACCCATGTGCGCCAGCTGGTGGGCTATCTCCGTTTCGACACCGAGGCTGAGCTCGATCTCTTGAACCGGATCTGGAGTCTCGACGGAATCTTCACCAACTACCTGCTGGCCCAACAAAAGCTCGTGGAGAAGCACCGCCACGGCGCCACGGTCACCAAGCGCTACGACCGCGCCCAAACCCCCTACGCCCGCGCTCTCGGCCACGACGTCGTGAGCGACGTGGCCCGCCACACCATGGCCACCACCTTTGCCTCGATCCACGTCGCGTCGATCCACGACCAGATCCAGCGCCTCACGGCCGAATTGGAGCACGTCGCTCTCTCCAAGGGTCTCGCCCCCGTTCGCCGCGTCAACCGGGCCTTCAACCAACCTTCCCATCCGGAGGTTTTCGATGAGGCAATGAATCAGGCTTCGCGGAGGATTTGACATGAGGCAACGGGCGAGCGAGCGCCCCAGGGCGCGCGCGTACTGTTGGGAGGTGGCGGAACCGATTCTCCCGACCCTGCTCCCCGACACGGCCTCGTGCAGCGACGCGGGGACGTCGGTCGGCGGCGTCGATCTCGAGGAACTGGCCGAGACCTACGGCACGCCCCTCTTCGTCTACGACGAGGCGACTTTGCGCGCTCGGGCCCGCGAGGCCGCCCGCGTCTTCGACGACGGGGTCGCCTTCGCGACCAAGTCGTTCCTCTGTGGCGCCGTGGCGCGCCTGGCGCTCGAGGAGGGCCTCTGTCTGGACGTGGCGACCGGGGGAGAGCTGGATCTGGTGATCCGCGCCGGGGTGCCGGCCTCGCGCGTCGTGCTGCACGGGAACAACAAGTCCGAGGAGGAGTTGGCTCGCGCGGTGTCCCTCGGGGTGCGGCGCATCGTGGTGGACAACTTCACCGAGATCGCACGGCTCGCGACCCTCGTTGACGCCGATCGGCCGGTCGACTGCGTGGTGCGCGTCACGCCCGGCATCGAGGCCCACACCCACGAGTTCGTGCGCACCGGTCAGGAGGACACCAAGTTCGGCTTCTCCGTGGCGGCGGGCGACGCCCGGCGGGCCATCGACATCCTGCGCGCGATCCCCGGGGTGCGCGTGCGCGGCGTGCATGCGCACATTGGCAGTCAGGTCTTCGATCTCGCGCCGTTCGCGGAGTTGGTTGACGTACTGGTGGAGTTCACCCGCGCCGACGACTTCGACGAGCTCTGCGTCGGCGGCGGACTCGGCGTGGCCTACGTCGCCGGGGAGCGGGCGCCGTCGATCACGCAGTGGGGCGAGGCGCTGCGCCGACGGGTCCACGAGGCGGGACTGGACCCCCGAGTGCGTCTGCTGGCCGAGCCCGGGCGGGCCATCGTGGCCCAGGCGGCGGTGACGATCTACCGCGTGGGCGCGATCAAGCCGCTGGCGCGACGCACCTACGTGGCGGTGGACGGCGGGATGAGTGACAACCCCCGCCCGGTGCTCTACGGGTCCGGGTACGAGGCGTTCGACGTGGCTCGGCCCCTGGCGCCGCGCGATCGACCGGTGCGGCTGGTGGGCAAGCACTGTGAGAGCGGTGACGTGGTGGTCGACGAGGGGTGGCTGCCGAGCGACACGGCGGTGGGCGATCTGGTGGCGACACCGGTGACCGGCGCCTACGGCTACGCCATGGCGTCGAACTACAACCGAGTGCCTCGACCCGCCGTCGTGGTCGTCGCGGACGGACGCGCGCGGCTCGTGTTGCGCCGTGAGACCTTCGACGATCTGGCCCGCCTGGAGGTGGGCGGTGGTGCGGTCAGCGGTTAGCCTTGGGCAATGAATTCGCCGGTCGTTCGCGTCGGGGTTCTGGGCGCCGGCTTCGTCGGCGCGGAACTGGTTCGACTGCTCGGTGACCCCTCGCGCCACGTCGCGCTCGTCGACGCCGCGACCGCGGAGGTGCGCGTCGTCGGCGTGGGTGTGCGCGACCGCGACAAGGAGCGTCCTGGCGTGGCGACCTCGCTGCTCACCGACGACGTGGCGACCCTGCTCGCGTCGGACCTGGACATCGTGGTCGAGGTGATGGGGGGCTTGGAGCCGACGCGGAGCTACATCGAGACCGCCCTGGGTCGGGGGATCTCGGTGGTCACCGCCAACAAGGCCCTCATGGCCGAGTGCGGCACCGAGTTGGCGCGCCTGGCCCACGAGAATCGGGCCGACCTCTTCTACGAGGCGGCCGTCGGGGGAGCCATCCCGATCCTGCGCGCCCTACGGACCTCGCTGGCGGGCGAGCGCATCGAGCGCGTGATGGGCATCGTGAACGGCACGACGAACTTCATCCTGTCCGAGATGACCAGTGCCGGCAGTGACTACGCCGACGCCCTCGCCCAGGCGCAGGCGCTCGGCTACGCCGAGGCCGATCCCCGCGCGGACGTCGAGGGCTTCGACGCCGCGGCCAAGGTTCAGATCCTCTCGTCGCTGGCCTACGGCACCGAGTTGACCGGCGAGCCGATCTTGCGTGAGGGGATCACCGGCGTGCGGGCGGTGGACGTCGAGTTCGCCCGGCGAGCCGGGTACGTGATCAAGCTCCTGGGC
>JAJYPU010000035.1 GCA_021795095.1 Actinomycetes bacterium
CACCCCTCTTCGAGTCGGACCAGTTCTTTAGGACCCTCGCCACGTCGACGGAGGCGCACTCGAAGACGTCACCGGGGACCTCGTGGCGCCGGGCGAGACCCCGGGTGCCGTCGTCGTTCACCGGCGAGGAGTCGAGCTGGCCGTTCTTCCAGGCGTTCATCTCGTTGACGAAGGAGACCCACGACCACGAGAGACTGGAGCGTCGTGGTCCGGCGGAGAGATCCTTCTCGGCCGCGCGTTGATCGAGGTTCTCCTTCACCCGGGCCAGGTGGTGGTTGAAGGCGAAGCGCCGCGCGCCGGCGCACTTGGCGAAGAGTGTGCGCTGCTCCTCGGTGGCATCGAGCGCGAACTGGAAGGTCACCGCCCGGGAGAGCACCTGACCGGTGTGTGAGACGAGAGGGCCACCCTTGGTCCGTGTCGACGTGGTGGTAGTGGTCTCGTCCACGCAGAGGACGGTATCGATCAGGTGTTACACCGCATTGATGCGCGCGTGGAAATAGACACACGCTCTTACCTTGTGATCAAACCCTTCGGGCTTCGTCACGCTGCTTTCTTAACCACCGGATAACGAGTTCTTGGTGGTTTCTGAGTGCCCTTGGGACATCCGGGACCTGGCTTGGTGAATTTCGGTGGATGCGCTGGAGTACCGATCTGTGCACGCAGTCGGGAAAATCCCCGGCGAACCCTCACGGGGCTGAGTCGCGAAGGGTGACGGTGCTTCTCCCAGGCCAGTCGCTGGTCCTCAACGAGTCCGCGAGCAAGACGAAGCTGGGTGTAGGCCGCGAGAACGAGCCACGTCCAGCGTTCGACCTGCTCGGGTGTTCGCAGGGCCGGCGTGGTCCAGCCGAGCGTGTTCTTCACGAAGCGAAACATGTTCAATGTCGAAGCGTCGCAGGTAGGCCCGCCAGCAGAGGTCCAGATCGGGCTCAGTGGGTCCCGACCACCACGGCCACAGGGTCTTCTTCACTCCCGTCGAGCGCGTAGGAAGGTGCTCCACCTCAACGCGAATGACATTGCCGCGAATGATCGGCAGCGGACTCGACGTGGCCCAGCGGCCCCGGGCCATCAGCTGGGGGTGTAGCTGGTGCCACACCCGCACGTTGACTCGTCCATAGCGCGGGTCGTGGGCGTTCAACTCCGCCGCGGGCGTGGTCCAGGTCTTGGGGTCAGAGAGGACGAAGCGATCCGTGACGCGGTGGCCGACCGCGGCCACCCGTTGGTGGGGCGGGATCGAAGTGGAACACTCGTTTGGAACTAATGCGGACGAGGGCCTGGGCGTTCACCTTTGACAGTCCGTCACCAACGGCGATGGGGTCATAGCCCGCGTCAAAGACGAACAGCGGTGACGCGCCAGCGCCATTACCCTCTTCGAGCGTCGCCACGAGGCGAAGAACCTGGCGAATCGTGGCGTTGGTGGCGTTCTCAGCCGGCACAAGACTTACAGCCGGTTCATTTAGGTTAAAACGCAAGCTGAGCCTCCCTGCCGCCTCATCCTAGGATGGGCGAGTGTTATCCGCCGTCACACCCTTCCACTGGCGCGACGTGACCCAATTAGCGCTCGAACCGGGAGCGATCGCGCTCATGGTGCTGGCGGCGGCGCTCTACGCCTGGGGCCAGCACCGAACCCCGCACTGGCCACGCAGCCGGAGTCTTTACTTCGCGCTCGGCCTGATCGTCACCTTCATCGCGACCGAGTCGTTCATTGGCCGATACGACCGGGCGTACTTCAGCGACCACATGATTCAGCACCTGGCGCTCATCATGATCGCCGGCCCACTCTTCGCTCTCGCCACGCCGCTCGACCTCGCCTACCGGGCTGGGTCTACCCGCCTGCGCGCCGCGCTCGACAGCCGACTCGTGACGTTCATCACCGAACCCATCGTCGCCTTCGCGCTCTACTTCGTCTTCATCCCGGTGTCGCACCTGACCGGCCTGTTCAACGAGATGTTGCTCCACGAGTGGATCCACCAGTTCGAGCACCTCGGATTCCTCATCGTCGGGTACCTGTTCTTTCGCGTCGCCTTCGGACTGGAACGCGGTCGGACCATCCACCCCGGTCTTCGCCTCGTCTTCGTGATGGCGGCGGTGCCCGTGGACACCTTCACGGGGCTCGCTCTCGCCATGTCCTCGCACAACCCCTTCTCGGCGTACCGGACCCTCGCCCCGATCGGTTCGACCCCGGCGTCGGTGCTCGCCAACGTGCAGTTGGGAGGGGCGATCATGTGGATCGGCGGAGACGCGCTGATGCTCCTCGCGTGCATCCCCATCGCCGTGGCGTGGGTGCGCTGGGAGACTCGACGCACCGTCGAGCTCGACGCGCGCCTCGACGCCGAGGGGCGCTGACCTACAACAGGCCGGCCTCGATCGCGAGCGCCTCGAGGTCGGTCTCGGGACGGGCTCCCAGGTGCTTGATGATCTCGCCCGCGCAGAGCGACCCGAGTTCGGCCGCCTCGGCCGGGTCGGCCCCGAGCGCGAGACTGTAGAGGAAACCCGCGGCGAACATGTCACCCGCCCCGTTCTGGTCGACGACCTCGTCGACCTCGCTCGCAGGGACCGATACAACCCCGTAGGCGGTCAAGACTTCGGCGCCCAGCGGTCCACGGGTGACGACAGCGAGCACCCCGAGCTCGTCGAGGGCTTCGAAAGCGTGCTCAAGGCTGTCGACCTGGAACAGTGCCAGGATCTCCGCCTCGTTGGCGAGCAGCACGTCGACGTGGTTGGTCACGAGTTCTAAGAAGTCCCGCCGGTGGCGCTCCACACAGAACATGTCCGACAGGGACAACGCCACCATCGAATCGTGCTGGTGGGCGAAGTCCACCACCTTCTGGATCGCCATCTTCGCTGGTGGCAAGTCGTAGAGGTAGCCCTCGATGTAGGTGATCTCGGAACGAGCGATCAGCCGTTCATTGATGTCGGCCACGTGAAGCCGGTTCGAGGCGCCGAGGTACGTCGCCATCGTGCGCTGGGCGTCATCGGTGATGAAGACGTGGCAGCGGCCCGTCGCGCCCTCCTCGGGTGACGCGATGGCGAGGTCCAACTCCACGCCCATCGTGCGCAGGTCGTGGGTGAATCGCTCGCCGAACTCGTCGTCGGCCACCTTGCCGATGTAGCCGCACGTCCCGCCGAGCGCCGCGATCCCGGCGATGGAGTTGGCGACCGAGCCGCCCGACATCTGGATGGTCGGCCCCATCGAGGCGTAGAACGTGTCGAGTTGGTCCTCGCCGATCAACGTCATCGACGCCTTGACCAGGCCCAAGTCGTGATAGACCTCGGCCGAATCACGCGCGATGATGTCGAGCATGGCGTTGCCGATGCCCGTCACCGCGAGCCTCGTCGGGCCCGGCTTGACGCGAAGTGAGACGGGTGTCGGAGGAGTTGTCACTTAGCGAGCGTAGAAGATTTGCCTCTAGTGTTTCCAACTATGACTTCCTCCAACCCCTTCCGCCTGTCACGCACCGTCGTTCCCCACGCCTACCGGATCTTCTTGACCCCCGACCTCGCCGCGGCGAACTTCGTCGGGCGCGTCGAGATCGACGTCAACGTCACCGAGCCCGTCCAGACCGTCACCATGCACGCAAAGAACCTCGAGCTCGGTGCAGCCACCCTCACGAGCCAGGGGACGAGCCATCGCTCCAACGTCCCGACCTTCGACCACACCTACGAGACGGTCTCCTTCGCCTTCCACGAGACGCTCCCCGTCGGCCCGGCGACCATCGAGATCGCCTTCACCGGCGTGCTCAACGACCAGCTCTCGGGCTTCTACCGCTCCACTTACACCGATGACGCCGGCGTCATCCACACGATCGCGACCACGCAGTTCGAGCACTCCGACGCCCGTCAGGCCTTCCCGTGCTGGGACGAGCCGTCCTTCAAGGCCACCTACCAGGTGAACCTGACCGTGCCGAGCCACCTCGCGGCGATCTCGAACTCACCCGAGATCGAGAACATCGACCTCGGCAACGGCCAGCGCTCCGTGCGCTTCGCCCCCACCATGGTGATGTCCACGTATCTCGTCGCCTTCGTGGTGGGGCCGTTCGAGTTCACCGACGCCGTCAACGTCGATGGTGTGCCGTTGCGTGTGGTCTACCCCATGGGCAAGGGCGACCTCACGGCGCTCGCCCTCGAGGCCGGGGCCTTCGCGCTGCGCTTCTTCGGTGAATACTTCGCGATCCCCTACCCCGGTGAGAAGCTCGACATGGTCGCGATCCCCGACTTCGCCTTCGGCGCGATGGAAAACCTCGGCTGCGTGACCTATCGCGAGACTGCCCTGCTCGTGGACCCGGCGCGGGCCACCAACGCCGAGATCCAGCGCGTCGCCGAGGTCGTGCACCACGAGATCGCCCACATGTGGTTCGGTGACCTGGTCACGATGGAGTGGTGGGAGGGCATCTGGCTGAACGAGGCTTTCGCGACCTTCATGCAGCTGATCTGCACCAACGCCTTCCGTCCGCAGTGGCACATCTGGACCGACCAGGCCGTCCTGCGCGACCTCGCGATGCACATCGACGGCCTCGCGACGACCCGTCCGATCGAGTACGAGGTCATCTCCCCCGAGGACACCCAGGGCATGTTCGACGCGCTCACCTACGAGAAGGGTGGCTCAGTGCTGCGCATGCTCGAGCAGTACCTGGGTGAGAAGACGTTCCGCGACGGCATCCGCCACTATCTGGCCAAGCACAGTTACGCCAACACGGTCACCAGCGACCTGTGGGACGCCCTCGAGACCGTTTCGGGCCACCCGGTGCGCGAGATGATGGACACGTGGATCCTCCAGGGGGGCCACCCGATGGTGACCCTCGCCAACGGCCAGCTCAGCCAGGCGCCCTTCGTCTTCGCAGACCCCGCGCACAAGGGGGCGATCGGCGACCACTGGCTCGTACCGGTGCTGACGCGTTCACTTGAGGGTGGCGAAGCATCGCACCACCTGCTGCGCGATGAACCGATCGCGGTGACCGACGCCGCGCCGGTCGTCGTGAACGCCGGCGGCTCGGGATTCTTCCGATCGCGCTACGGCTCGACCGAACTGGCGGCACTCGCGCCGCGGATCGGCGAGCTCGACGAGCTCGAGCGCGCCACGGTGGTGGCCGACGCGTGGGCGCTCTTGTTCGCGAGCCAGATCACGTGGCGCGACTTCGCCGTCGTCGCCTCGGGACTGGGCGACCAGGACGAGCCGACGACCTGGAGCTTCGTCGCGACCGCCATCGACATGGTGCACCGCGCCCTGAAAGGGGCTGCGCGTGAGGCCCTCGAGGGCGAGGTGCGCCGACTCGTCGAGCCCCAGTTCACACGGCTCGGCTGGGACCAGCGCGAGGGCGAGGGACCCCTCACCAGCCAGTTGCGCGCGATCGTGATCGGATTGCTCGGTACCACCTGCCACGACGCCGACATCCGCGACGAGGCCCGTCGGCGCTTCGAATCTGGTCCCGTCGACGGCGACCTCGCACCCGTGATCCTGCGGATCGTGGCTGACCAGAACCGGCCCGGTGACTACGACACGTTCCTCGAGCGCTACCGCCAGGCGCCGTCACCCCAGGAGTCCATCCGATTCCTATTCGCCCTCAGCGCGTTCAGTGACGAGACGATCGCCCTCGACGCGGCCGAGCGCTGCTTCAGCGAGTTCCGAAGCCAAGACGCACCCCTCGTCTTGCCCCACCTCATGCGCAACGAGACGACCGGTCCCGCCGTATGGCGCTACCTCGCCAGTCGCTGGGACGACGCCCTGGCCCGGTTCTCGCCGAGCCACTACGCCCGTCTCGCGTCGGGCGTGCCGACGTTCATCAACGACCCAGCACTCGCCGACGAGGTCGAGGCGTTCCACCACGCCCACCCGGTGGTCGGGGGCTACCCCGCGACCGTGGAGCAGCAGCTCGAGCGCATGCGCATCGGCCTGACTTTCGCCGCCGCGATCCGAACGCAGTTCTAGCGCGATGTCCGTGGGCACGTTCTTCGGGATCATGGTCCTCATGTTCCTGTTGGAACTGCCCGACAAGACGATGGTCGCGACCATCGTGATGTCGACGCGAGCCCGACCCTGGTCCATCGTGATGGGCGCCTCGGCCGGGTTCGTCGTCCAGATGGGCATCGCCGTCGCCGCGGGCAGCGCCTTGACGTTGCTGCCTGCGCGACCCAAGGAGTTCGTCGTCGCGGCACTGTTCCTCGGTGGCGCGGCCTACCTGCTGTTCGTCCCCGAGAAGGTCGAGGAGCGCGAGGGTGAGCGCGAGGGTGAGCGCGAACAGTTCGGGACACGTTGGAAGGAGGTCACCACTGCCTTTAGCGTGATCTTCCTCGGCGAGTTCGGCGACCTCACCCAGATCCAGGCGGCCAACCTCAGCGCGAAGACGCACCAGCCCTTTGCGGTCTTCGTCGCCTCGTCCCTGGCGATGATCGCCGTCTCGTTCCTCGGCGCCTTCGGCGGACGGGCCCTGCAACGAGTCGTGCCCCTGCGCTTCATCCGCCTCGCCGGCGGCGCCGTCTTCGCCGTGCTCGGCCTCTACACGCTCGTCGAGGCGTTACGGTGACCTTCGAGGAGCGGCTCGTGCTGGCCGAGACGGTGAACGGCTTCATGCCACCCGACGAGGGTCTCGCGCTCGCACACTACGGGCTCGAACGCGCCGCCGCGGTGCCGGGTGGGACCTGGCTGGAGGTCGGCGCGTGGTGCGGCAAGTCAGCGGTCTACCTCGGCGCAGCGGCCGCCACCCGTGCGAGTGTGCTCTATTCGCTCGATCACCACCGCGGCAGTGAAGAGAACCAGGTCGGCTGGACGCATCACGACCCCGCCCTCGTCGACCCGCTCGACGGCCGCCTCAATACGTTGCCGTCCTGGCAGCGCACGATCGCCTCCGCCGGGCTCGAAGAGACCGTCATCGGACTCGTCGGGCCCTCGAGCGTCATCGCAGCCCACTTCGCCCAGCCGCTCGACCTGCTCTTCATCGATGGCGGTCACGGTCACGACATCGCGTGGGCCGACTATGAGGCGTGGACGCCCAAGGTCGTCCCCGACGGTCTGCTGCTCATCCACGACGTCTTCCCCGACCCCGCCGACGGTGGTCGACCGCCCTACGAGATCTACTGCGCCGCCCTCGCCGGGCGTTTCGTCGAACTCGACGCGGTCGGCTCGCTTCGGGTACTACGCGCCCGCTGAGCGGGGACAGCCCGCTTCGGCCACGTCGGCCACGCACGCCAGCGCGGTCGCGTCGTGTCGGAACATTCCTGAGGCACCCGAGGACGAGGTCAACGCGTCGGCGGCGAGCAAGACCGCAGCGACGGTGTAGCTCGTCACCTCGTGGTCGGGAAACGTCACAGCCCCGGGATACGCGAGCCCCGTCCAGTACGCCCCGTCATCTCGACGATGACGATTCGTCTGCTCGAAGACCTCGAGGGCTTCGCCGGTGAGTCCGAGCGCGTCGAGGGCTAGCACACACTCAGCCGTCTCGGCGGCGGTCACCCAGTCGTTGGTCGACACGCAGCGCACCCCGTAGCCAGTCATGACGTGGCGCTCCCACCCGTCTCGGATTCGCCCTTCGCCGGCCTCGCCCGTCAGCGCGCCGCTGATCACGGGGTAGTACCAGTCCATGGCGAACTCGTTCTTCGGAGCAAATGCCCCCGGGTGATGGGCCACCGCGTGGCCGAGGCGCCCGGCCGCGCGCACCCAGGTCGGACGGCCGCGTCCGAGGCGCTCGCCCAGGGTGATCGCACAGCGCAGCGAGTGGTAGATAGACGACGACCCCGTGAGTAATGCGTAGCCCTCGGGCCGCCCCGCGGCGTCGATCGACCATCGGATCGTGCCATCGTCGAGCTGCCAGCGCAGCACGAAGTCGATCGCGCGTTCGACCACGTCAAAGAGTTCGGCGACGAAGTCCGCGTCGTCGGTGGCGAGCAGGTAGTGGCACAGGCCCGTGGCGACGTAGGCGCACACGTTGGTGTCCAGTCGCGCGTCGGTGACGTCCTCGCCGCGGTAGTAGTTGAACCAGCTCCCGTCGCCGAGCTGAGTCGCGGCGAGCCAGCGGTACGCGGCGCGGGCCTCCTCGTGGTGGCCCGTCACGGTCAGGGCCATCGCCACCTCGACATGGTTCCAGGGATCACAGTGGCCCCCGTCGAACCAGGGCAGCTGACCACTCGGGCGTTGAAGCCCGGCGAGGAAGTCCGCGCTCGCGGCGACCTGTTCGGGGCTCAAGAGCCCGGGGACCCCGCCGAGTTCACTCGCGAGGATGGTCACGATGCTGGCTTTTCGAGGTAGAACACGACGGACTTGCCCATCACGGGGGCGAGCACGCGCTCGGCGAGTCGCGTGATCACCGGGCGCTTCACGATGTCCCAGACGAGCAGCTTGTGGTAGGCCCGCACGAAGCGGTTCTCCTCGTTGGTCGTCCCCACGAGGCACTTCAACCACCAGTACGGACTATGCAGACCGTGCGCGAAGCCGTGGCTGCGTACCTTCAGCCCGACCCCGCGCAACCGGTCCTCGATCACCGATCGACGATAGATGCGCACGTGACCGCCGGGGACCATGTGGTACTCGTCGGACAGCGCCCAGTTCACGAGTTCGGGGAAGAAGCGGGGTACCGTGATCGCCATCGTCCCGCCGGGTCGCAGCACGCGCGCGAGTTCGGCCATGGCCGCACGGTCGTCGGCGATGTGCTCGAGCACCTCAGAACAGATCACGCGGTCAAAGGACCCGTCGGGGAATGGGAGATGCAACGCGTCACCTTGGACGGCGGCCGCTCGGACCTCGCCGGCCACCAGCTCTCCCGCCTCGATCATCGCCACGAAGGTCGCCACAACGCCTTCGACCTCGTCGCGCCCGGCGTCCAGGGCCACGACGTCGGCACCGCGACGCGCGGCTTCGAAGGCGTGACGCCCGAACCCACACCCGAGGTCAAGGAGTCGCTCGCCGGGTACGAGGCCGAGTCGGTCGTAGTCAGCGGTCAGCATCAGTCGAACTGCATCGAGTCGGGCAGGGGGCGGTGGTTGAGGATCGCGTCATAGCAAGCCGCGGTCCCTCGCGCAGTGACCTGCCAGGTGAAGCGCTCCATCACGCGTTCGCGGCCCCGTGCGCCGAGGCGCTCGCGCAGCGCGGGGTCGTCGAGCAGCGAGCGGATCGCGACGAGCAGGGCCTCGGGGTCATTGGGTTCGACGAGCACGCCGGTCTCGCCGCTCACCCCCACCACCTCGGGCAGGGCGCCGCCGGTGGTCGCCACGACTGGTACGCCACAGCTCATCGCCTCGATCGCCGGTAGCGAGAACCCCTCGTAGAGGCTCGGGACGATTGCCACCTCGGCCTCGCCGTAGAGTCGCGCCAGCTCCTCGTCACTCACCCCTGAGATCGTGGACACGATGTCGGATAGTCCCAGTCGCTCCAGCGCCTGGGCGACGCGTCCCCCGGGTCGAGGGCGACCGATCACGACCAGCTCGATGTCGCGCTCGACGCGCAACTTCGCGATCGCCTCGAGGAGCGGGACGAGCCCCTTCATGGGCACGTCACTGCTGGAGGTCACCATCAGTCGACCGGGATGCTTGGTCACGTCCGCGTAGGGTCGAAAGACCGTGTGGTCGACGCCCACTGGCACAACGGTCATCCGCTCGAGGGGGACGTGCATCTGGGCGTTGATGTCGACCTTGGAGTTGTGTGACACCGTCAACACGGCGGGTAGCCGTCGCGCGACGCGCACCTGCATGCGCAAGAATCCGAACCAGCGCCGGGTCGTGAACCGTGCGAGCCGCGTCTCGGCGTGGTCAAGGGCGATCGTGCGATCGACGGTGATCGGGTGGTGGAGGGTCTCGAGCAACGGCCAGCCGTCGCGGTGCAGGCCGAGGATCCCACTACCGAGACACTGGTCGTCGTGGACGAGGTCGAAGTCCCCCCGACGGGCGTTCAGGATCCGTCGGATCCGACGTGAGAAAGCGAGCGGCTCGCCGAACCCCGCGCTCAGCATCACGGCGAACTCGGTCAGGTCCGCGAGCGAGGTGAACTCCGAGGGGGCCGGGATGCGAAAGGGGTCAGGGTCGCGGTACAAATCCAGGCCGCGAACCGGCGTGAACCCGACCCCGTCGTCGAGTTCGGGCCACGGCGCTCCGGAAAAGACCTCGACGCTGTGTCCCAACGCCACCAGTTCACGGGTGAGGTGGCGCGTGTAGACGCCCTGGCCACCACAGCGAGGATTACCCCGGTAGACGAGGAACGCGATGCGGTACTTGCCCGGCTCGGGTGCGCGCGCCGGCACGGCGGGCGGCAGCGAGATCGCCCGCGAGCGGGCCCAGGACTCCCTGGTCTCGGCGATGGTTTGGCGAATCGAACGGGGCACGGGCCAACTTTCGGTCTCGACGAGGACTCATTCTCGCCCAATTCCACCATCAGCACAAATGCCCCAAGCACGCGCCACGACGCCATGGCTACGCTGCCAGTATGGACTTGACCTACCCCCCCGAAGCCGAGGCCTTCCGCGCCCAGATTCGTAGCTGGCTCGAAGCGAACCTGCCCGAGCACTGGTTCGAGCCGGGCTTTTCGCTCTCGAGCGCCGAGCGCGCCGCCTTCAACGAGCGTTGGACCGAGAAGCTGTTTGATGGTGGCTGGATCTGCGCGGGCTGGCCCACCGAGTACGGTGGCAAGGGTCTCTCACTGCTCGAACAGGTGGTGCTCAACGAGGAGTTCGCCAAGGCCGGTGCACCGATGCGCGCAGACTTCTTCGGTGACACCCTGGTGGGTCCGACGATCCTGCAATGGGGCACCGAGGAGCAGAAGCGCGAGTTCATCCCGGGCATCCTGCGTGGATCGATCGGTTGGTGCCAGGGCTTCTCGGAGCCCAACTCGGGCTCGGATCTCGCGAGTCTCAAGACCAGCGCAGTCCTCGACGGTGACGAGTGGGTTATCAACGGACAGAAGGTCTGGACGACTCAGGCCCAGCACGCGGACTACGTCTTCTTGCTCGCGCGCACCGACCCCGCCGCACCCCAGCACGCGGGCATCAGCTACCTGCTCGTGCCGATGCACCAGCCGGGCGTGGACGTGCGTCCGATCACCCAGGTCGACGGCACGGCCGAGTTCAACGAGGTCTTCTTCACCAACGCCCGGTGCCCGCGCGGCAACGTCGTTGGCGGCGTGAACAATGGCTGGAAGGTCGCGATGACCACACTCGGCTTCGAGCGGGGCTCGTCGTCTACGACCGGCTATCGACGGTTCCTCAAGGAGTGGGAGGCCATCGTCCAAGAGGCACAACACCAGCCTCGCCGCGTCGACCGGCTGACCCGCGACCGCCTGGTGCGATCGTGGTCCAAGGTCAAGATCATGGAGATCAATGGGTACCGCTCGCTGACCGACGCCCTCAACGGGACCCACGACGCCGCCCTACTCGGCGCGTGCAACAAGATGTTCTGGTCCGAAACCCATCGCGAGATGATGGAGCTCGCCATCGATGTGCTGGGCATGAGCGGCCAGGTGCTCACGGGTACACAGGGCACGGGCGCGGACACCGGTGGCCCGCGGCGGGGACGCGCGGACTACCCCGTCTCGGACCTGCAGGCGTCGTTCTTCTTCTCGCGCTCCGAGACCATCTGGGGCGGCACGGCCGAGATTCAGCGCAACATCATCGGCGAGCGAGCGCTCGGCCTGCCCAAGGAGCCCCGGCCTAGCTGAGTACCTCGGCCACGGGGCGACGGACGAAGCCACCGCGCAGCGACACGAGCAGGCCAACGGCCGTGACCAACGTCAGCGCGGCACCGGTAAAGAGACCGATGCGTGGATCGCTCTGGGCGATGATGAATCCGATGAGCGGGGCCCCGATTGGTGTCACGCCCATGAAGGCGACGCCGTAGAGGCTCATGACCCGCCCGCGCATCGACTGGCTCGAATTCAGCTGCAAGGTCGAATTCGCCGTGGACATGAACGCGATCGAGAACGCTCCGGTGGGCACGAGGGCCAGCGCCGCCAGCCGCATCGACGGTGCGAACGCTGTCAACGTCATGAACACCCCGAAGCCGAGCGCGAGGCCAGCCAGCAGCTGCGGGGTCGGATTCGATCGATGGGCGATCACGAGGCCGCCGACCACCGCCCCGAGCCCCATAGCGCCAAGCAGGAGTCCGTAGTTGGCCGCGTTCTCCTGGTGGAACGTCACGTGGGCGAAGACCGGCAGGGTCACGGTGAAGTTGAAGGCGAAGGTGCCGACCACCGCCACGGCGAGGATCACGTTACGCAGTTGGGGCGTCTCCATGACGTAGCGCAGCCCGAGGCGCAACTGGCCCTTCTCGCGTTCGACGGTCTTCATCGTCATGAAGTCCGCGCTCTTCATCAGCGCCAGGGCGACGATGACCGCGATGAAGGACGCCGCGTTGGCGTAGAAACACGCCGCCGTGCCGACGAGGGCGATGAGCGTCGCGGCGATCGACGGCCCGATGAGCCGACCCGAGTTCATCAAGACGCTGTTGAGACTCACGGCGTTGGCGATAAGGTCCCGCCCGACCATCTCCTGGACGAAGGACTGGCGCGCGGGCAGGTCGAAGAGGTTGACCACGCCGAGCAGGGCCGCGATGACGTAGATGGAACCGACGTTGACGTGATGGGTCGTGACAAGCACGCCCAGGACCAGTGCGAGCAGGCCCGCCCCCGACTGGGTCGCGTAGAGGATGCGGCGCTTCTCGTGGCGGTCCGCGACGAGACCCCCGTACGAGCCGAGCAACAACATCGGGACGTACTGGAGGGCGACCGCGATCCCGAGGTCCACTGAGGAGCCCGTTATCTGCAAGAGCAGCCAACCCTGGGCCACTGACTGCATCCAGGTCCCCGACGTCGAGATCAGCTGGCCGATGAAGTACAGACGGAAGTTGCGCACGCGCAGCGCCGCGAACGTGCGTGACGAGAACGTGGCGACGGCGCTCACGACTGCTCCAGGATGGTCTCGAGCAACGTGGCCAGCTCGCTGGCGTGCCGGCGCTCGGCCTCGGGCAGCGCGCCTAGGGCCCGCTCTAAGAACTCGTCCTTGCGTCGGTGGATCGCGGCCAGCTCGTGGCGACCCGACGCGGTGATCGTCACGCGCGTGCAACGCCGGTCCACGTCGTCGGCCACCCGCTCGATCAGACCGAGGCGCTCCATGTCTCGAACGAGACGCGTCACCGACGGCGGCGATATCTGCTCGGCCGCGGCGAGGTCACCGAGCGAGGGGCGTTTGAGGCGGCTCACCACTGCGAGCAGCGACGCCTGGGCGGGTGAGACGCCGCCCAGCGCCGACTGACGCAGCCGTCGGTTCAGCCGTGTGATCGCGTACCGCAGCCGCGTCGCTGTTTCGTTCGTCACCGTATCCATTAGTTCACCTAACTAAATAATACGCCGACGCACTCCACACGTGACCTCACGGCGATGATCGTCAATCGGGCTGGATTGGACCGTGCTCGTTCTCGTACTCGCGGATCGTCTCAACGTAGCCGTCAATGTCGCTCTCGGCGTTCGGCGAGCCGCGTCCGACCTTGGTCAGGTATACCGTCAGCCCCAAGTCCCGCAGCACGCCGTCGGCCGCCCGGCGGGCCTGTAGTTCATCGACCTTCGCCTGACCTTTCTGCGCGACGTCCTTGGCCACCGACGCCGCTGCCGCCGCTTGTTCCTTGACCTTGTCCATCAAACCCATGGTCACCTCCCGGTCTCACTGCGAAGCGTAGTCCCGCACACCCGCGAGCAACAGCCCTACAGGGCTCGGTACCGCGGAACGTAGCCGCCGGTGCCGAGCGACATGGAGTCTTCGGGGTCGATCACCTCGTCGACCCCGCCGAGGACCTCGGTGACCCAGTCCAAGCGATCGGTCAGGATCCGTGTCACCCCGCCCTGGAGTGTGTCCGAGGAGATCGCACAGCTCGAGCACGCGCCCTGGAGTTGCACTTCGACGACGCCGGTCTCGACGTCGGCGCGCACGAGCACGAGGTCACCACCGTCGGCCTGGACGGCCGGGCGCATCAGGTCGATGAGCGCGTTGAGCGCCTTCAGACGGCTTTGGCGGACCTGGTCGGTTAGTTGTTCCACTGAACCAGTCTGCCGGACCGCGCGCCGGTCGTGACCTCGTGGCCCCCGATACCATGTGCCGATGAGCACGATCGGGCCGGCGCTCGAGGACATCGACCTCTCGGACATGGCGTTTTGGCGCCGTCGGTGGTCCGAGCGTGAGGCCGCGTTCGCGACGCTGCGCGCCGAACGGCCGATCGCCCACTTCGACGAGCCGGTCGTTGAAGGCACGGCGTTCGAGTTCCCTCCCGGACCGGGCTACTACGCGCTCACCCGCTACGACGACATCGTGACCGCGTCGCGTCACCCCGAGGTCTTCCTCTCGGGTCCCGGCGCCGTCTCCCAGCTCGACCTGCCTCCGGAGATGGTCGAGTACTTCTCGGGCATGATCTCCACGGACAACCCCAAGCACGCGCGCCTGCGGCGGATCGTCGCCAACGCCTTCAATCCCCGCACCGTGCGCGCGATCGAAGACGCCATCGATCGTGTCGCCAAGCAGGTGGTGGACGACGCCGTCGACCACGGGACGGGCGATTTCGTCACCGACGTCGCCGCACCCTTCCCCCTCGCGATCATCGGGACCATGATGGGCATCCCCGCCAGTGAGTACGGCACGGTCCTTCGGTGCTCCAACGTCATCCTCTCGGCGGGCGACCCCGAGTACGTCCCCGAGGGTTGCCACCAGATGTGACACCGCTACGCAAGACTTCGAAGCAATGAACTTGAGTGAGTGGGCAGACCGACAAGGGGTGCATCCCCAGATCGCCTATCGGTGGTTCCGAGAGGGGACATTGC
>JAJYPU010000230.1 GCA_021795095.1 Actinomycetes bacterium
TGGCGCGCGATTGCGTCCAACGGCGATGGTGCGACGTCAGAGGTGGAATGGTTGCACCATCGAAGGAGCCGATCGCGCCGCACCGAGTAACCCGACATGTAACAACGTCTCGGTCGTTCGAAGCAACGAATAGTGGGTGAAGGTCAATCCGACACGGAGTCCACGGGGCACCGTCGGTGCGACGACGAACGTGGCCACTTGATTCGAGGCCGCGAGGTCATTCTCGTCGAAGGTGATGAACAACGCGAGCGTATGCGCGCGATACGGTTCACTCGCGACGATGTCGTTGACAACCCGGTGAAGCCACGCGTCACCGACTCCGACCGGGCAACTGTGCATGTCATCACAGACGTTGGGCGTGATGAAGGTGAAGCGAGCACCGAGGGCCAGGGGGAATGTCAGCGGTAGGTCCTGGCGAGCGCAGGCTGAACGCAACGGGACGTAATACACGGCCGGGTTATGTCGTGCCGCGTAACTGCCGCTCGTGACGCGGTCGCACGCGCTCGGCATCGACTCCTCCAATGAGCGCCAACCGCCCCCGAGCTGGGAGAAGATGTTGGGGGCACTGAGCGGATGCGATGCCGGCTCGCCGTCGTCACGGACGCCCAGGGTCGAACCTGCGGTCAACGCGACGTAGTTGGGCAGGCTCGGGTGCGTCACGGCGAAACTTCGCGTCGCCAAACCGCAGACCGATGCGAGGTGGTTGAGAAAGGGCGCGTCGGGTGAGCCGATGACCGAGTAGCCCTGATTCTCGAGCACGATCCACACCACGTGCGTGTAGTGCGCGGTACTCGCTACCCCGCACGGGTTCGCCACGGTGACCGGGGTGGCGGCCTCAACCGACTGAGGTGCTTCCAGCGCGACGACCATCGAGGTCGTCGCTAACAGCGCCACCAGCCACACCCACCGCCTCATCGTCACATCATGACCCACGACGGGCGAGTTCGACCGTGCACGGACCTAACCAATGGCCGACGGCGACGCGAACCCGTCCGTGCGATCACGGTCAATCGGCGTCGCTCCACGGTCTTGACCTCACCGACGCGGCACCCCACCCCGTTTCGCCGCCTCGATAACGAACTTGGTCGCCGCATCCACGCCGTTGAGGAAGAGCTTGTCGTGTTGCTCGGGCGTCAGGTCGAAGTCCATGGCGCTCAACCCGATGTTGTCGACGAAGATCGTCCGTCCCACGGTGGACTGATGTGAGGCGACAGTCTCCCACTCGTTCATCATGGTCTTGAGGCAACGGACAGCCACCGCGATCGCCGACTCGCGGAACGTGGTGGTCGAGTAGTCGGTTTGAAACTGCGAGAGCTTGATGCCGATCGTCGGCCACCGCGGCGCCCGTCCATCGCTGCGGTCAAAGGTGTGGATCGGAAACTTCGCCAATAGCCCTCCGTCGACCCACGTGTGCTCGCCCTCCGGGAATCGAACGAGCGTGGAAGAACCACCGGGCCCCTCCACCTCGACGGTGGTTTCGAGGGCTTCGAAGTGCACTGGCTCGAAGTAGAAGGGCACGGACATCGAAGCGCGGACCGCGCGCACAGGGTCCTGTTCGTCGGGGTCGACGCCGTAAGTCACGTAGTCGAACGGTAGGCACGCCAGACGCGCACGGGTGAGGTCGGACGTGTAGACCACGAGTCGATACTGGCGGCTCGATGACTCGCTCAGTTCGGGGTCGTCGGCCGGCGTGAGCGCGAGGTCACCGAAGGTCTTGATGCCGAGTTCCCCGTGCAAGACCGGGTTCAACCACTCGTCGAGGTAGTCACCGGAGTAGAGACCCTCGCGGCTCGTCAAGAGCGCCGCGTCGGTCACGACCTTGGCGAAGTGCCCCGCGGCGTGGCCCATCATCTCGTGCAACTTCCCCTCGGGCATGAAGCGTCGGAAATCGAGAGATTGCAAGGTTGCGCGAAGCGCCAACATGTCGGCGCCGGACTGAACGATGCCCGCGACGATGCTGGCGGTGACCGCGCCCGCACTCGTCCCTGCAATTCGATGGAACCGGTATCCGGCTTCATCGAGCGCGAGCACGGCTCCGACCAGCCCGACCCCCTTCACCCCGCCACCTTCGAGCGCGAGGTCGGCGCGCAACTCGCGCTCGCCCCCGTTGTTCGGATTCGGCCAACCGTCGAGTTGTCGCAACGTCTGCGCAGCCGCGAGGAATTCGTTCTGCAGCAGTTCGCTGCGGCGATAGCCACGAGGCGTGTTGGCGAGGAAGATCGATTCGGTCACCGCATGCTCCTTGCACGTCCTTTCCAGAGCGAGGCCATCGCGGCCCCGCCGTGATCCCACGAGAGACAGTGTCTCCATGATGCTCGGTCCGCGCCGCATCGCGACACCGCTTGCTACCCGTCGCCTCGCGAAGTCCACCACCACGCCCGACTCAGGGGCGATACGTCAGCTCTCGCACGTTGTTCCTGAGAACATTCTTGGCCGAGTGCGGCGACGAGGGGACGGGACTTCTGTCGCGCCCCATCTCGTCGGATGCCCGATAGTCGTGGAAAATCCAGTCACTCACCTGCCAACACGCACCTGCGGACACCTGTCGTCGGATGAGGTTCGCCACGCCGTGCGCCGTGCGCCGAACCGGTCTGGGATCCGGCGCCGTCCGCTTCGGCGAACGCTGAGATTCCCCATAGTTTCACCCGCTTTGACGAGGGTCGATGGTCGGTCGCTTCGCTATGGTCCCATTCGTTGTTGCTGCTCCGTTGTTCATGCGTTGTTTCTTTACCTTCGGGCGGGACTGAACTGAAATGTGTAACAAGGTCGTTCACAGCGCGCGGCGAAATGCCTCGGCGACCTTTCGTCGCGCCGCACTCGTCACCGTGGCGGGACTGTTCCCACTAGCCGCGGTCCTCTCCACAGCATCAGCGTCCTCGGCGGCCACGGGTTCGGTTGCGTTCAACGGCGCGACTGGCAGTAACGGCAGCTACGCCGCCACCGTCACGTTCAGCGCGACGTCGAGCGACAACACCTACACCGCCGTCGCTTATGACACCGCAAGCTCGACGGCGACGTTCACGTACACTGCCACCGCCGGATCGGCGGGGTGCGTAGTTGTGTCCCCGAACTCTGGGGTCGTAACTTTCTCCAGTCCAGGTACGTGCGTTATCACGGCAACCACCACGAGTACTGACAAGGACCAGGGACAGGGCAGTGGTGACGGCAACGCGTCCGGGGCGACGGGCACCTTGACCCTGACGGTCCTCCCTGCAACCCAGACGATCACGTTCACGAACTCGCCGCCCTCGTCGCCCCTCGTGGGCTCGACGTACACGGTGAGCGCCACTGCCACTTCCGGTCTGGCGGTGCAGATAAGTGTGGACGCCTCGTCGACCTCGGGCTGCACGATCGACGCGAGCACCGGGAACCAGACACCACTGATCACCTCGGGCGTCGTCACCC
>JAJYPU010000231.1 GCA_021795095.1 Actinomycetes bacterium
GTCGCTCACTCGGGCACCGCCATCCTCGGGCGGATACTGCTCGAAGGATCTGAGCACTTCTCGATCGAGCCCGAAGCGGTGCATCGACTGATGTGGGAGTGGATCGGCCCGCAGGACGACGGCGCCGCGCACTGACGAGGTGCGGGACCGTCACGCGGCCCCGCTCGGTACGCTGGGAACGCCACCAGGTTCGTTCGAAGGGAGGCGTCGTGCGCTTCGCCCGCAGCGTGACGATCGCGATGTTCGCGGTTGTCGTCAGCGTCGCACCGTCGTTGAGCGCCGCGACGCGCGGGACCTACGTGGCCGTGGGCGACTCGTACTCGTCGGGCGCCGGTCTCGGACCATACCTCGCCGGAGCGGCTGGCTGTGAGCGGTCTCGCGAGTCGTTCCCCACACGTATCGCGCGCAGCCAACCGGGTCTGCGTTTCGACTTCCTCGCCTGCGCCGGTGCGACGACGAGTCAAGTCCAAGCCCAGGTGAGCGGTGCGCGCACCGCGCTCGGTCACGCCGCCCTGGTGACGGTGACCGCCGGCGGCAACGACCTCTCCTTCTCAAACCTCTTGACGTCGTGCGTCGGTGGGGCGCTCACCGCGTCATCGACCGTGGTCCGGTACTACGGCGTCGTCAGCGGGACGACCGCGTGCACCAGAGCGGTCACGACGGCCGCCGGGTTACTCGGTGCGTCGCTCGATCCGTCCACCGGCACCCTGCGCGCCCCTTGGTCGGTGACCGACGCGAACCAGACGGCTCAGTCGCCGCTCGAGCACCGGTTGGGCGCCCTACTGCGTTCGGTGCTGTCGTCGAGCACCTCGGGCAACGGCGGATCCGGCGCGCGTGTGGTCGTGGTGGACTACCCAATCTTGATCGGGGCGCCGACTACGCCGGTGTGCCTCGTCGGCCCGGCACCGTTGCGCTTCTCCTCGGCTGCCGGCCTCTACCCGGCCTTCCCGGCGATCGCGGCCAACGAGTTGCTGGCGGTGAACATGCTGCTGCGCCGCGAGACCGCGACGGTCGTGGCGCGGTTGCGCGCGCACGCGAGTCGCCTCGTGCTCGCCAACCCCGTACGGTTCCAGCCGATCAACTGCGCGACCGGAACGTCGCGCGACGTCAACGGTCTGACGCTGGCGTCACTCGAATCGGGTGGCTCGTTCCACCCCACGGCCGTGGGTCAGACGGTGCTCGCGGGCGCCGTTCGCAACCAGCTGCGGCGTTGACCGATCCGCGGCGGCTACTTGCCGAAGCGACGTTCGCGGCGCGTGAAGTCACGCAGCGCGCGTAGGAGGTCGATGCGGCGAAAGGCCGGCCAGTAGGGGTCGACGAAGGCGAACTCGGCGAAGGCCGACTGCCAGAGCAGGAAGCCCGACAGCCGAGACTCGCCACTGGTGCGGATCACGAGGTCGATGTCGGGTAGGTCGGCGGCGTAGAGGTTCTGGGCGATGCCGTCGGCGTCGATCCGCTCGGCGATCTCGTCGGCGGCGATGCCCTGGTCGGCGAGGTCAGTCACGAGGGACCGACACGCGTCCACGATCTCCTGACGACCGCCGTAGCACAGGGCGATGTTCACGGCCATCGTGGGGTTCGCGATCGACGTCGTCTGATCGACCGCTCGCTTTGCCGCCTGGGCCAGGGTCGGCGGGAGCAGGTCCAGACTGCCGCTCACCGCGAGGGAGAAGCCGAGTCGTTGTGCCTGGGCGGGGAGGCGCTCGAAGAGTCCGTTCAACACGTCAAAGTACGGCTCCAATTCCTCTGCCGGGCGCTGGAGGTTCTCGGTCGAAAGGACCCACACCGTCACGGCTCGAATATCGAGGTCCGCGCACCAGGTCAGGAACTCCTCGAACTTGGACATGCCCGCCTGATAGCTCGTGCGGTACTCGCCGCCCTCTTCGCGGGCGTAGCGTCGGTGGCCGTCCATGATGACGCCGATATGGCGTGGCAGTGAGGACGTCGGAAGGCTTGATGCCAAACGTCGCTCGTAGAGCCGATATAGGGACCGCGACAGGGCCACGCGCCATCTCCCGGTGTCGAATTGAGACCTAGTCGATGTTACCGCCGTCGCCGGGCGCTGGCGGTGCCGCTCACTGGCCCTGTCGCACGTGGCGGTTATCTTCGGAACCGTGCCCGACACCACATTCTGGATCGGCGAGGACCTCGGTGGACTCGCTGACGCGCTGGGCGGTGCGTCTCGTCGAGTCGACCCCCTGACTCCCCGCACCGTCGTCGTGCCCAACTCACTCGTCGGTCAGTGGCTCGAACAGGCACTCGCGCGTCGCGCCTCGGGTGGGTTCGACGGCGTTGCGGCGAACCTCGACGTGATCCTGCCCGCCACCTTCATCGGTCGAGCCCTCTACGAGGATCCCGATGACCTGGAGCGTTGGGGCGTTGACGGGTTCGCACTCGCGATGCTCGCCGACCGTCGCGACGAGCGACACCTCAGCGTCAACGAAGCGTGGCGACGCGCTCAGCGTCTCGCTGACGTCCTCTACTGGCGCCCGGAGCAACTTGACGACTACCTCGAATCGCACGGCAACGAACGAGAACGAGCGGTCCTGGGTCGCTTGAACGAGCGAGGTGTGGCGTCGCCGTGGGCGGCGCTCGAGGATGGGCTCGAACGAGTCGAGGATGTGTTCGGCGATCGACTTGTCCTTTTTGACTGCGGTGAGTTGTCGATGGGGGACTTGATGACACGGGTGGTGGCGCGAGTCGGCGAACGCGTCAACGTCGACGGGTACTTTGTCGCGCCCGGGCCCGACGACCTCGACGGTGCTTCGCTCGCCGCGCGCTGGTCGCGCGGCACGAGTGCACACCTGGAGCGGTGGCGGGTGAACTGTCCGTCGGCGCGATGGACGATGGTCGAGAACCAAGCCACGACCGCGATGCGCGCCGAGGTCGTGGCCCGGCTCTACGCCGCTTCGGACCACGTCGCACACAGCCTGCGCAGCACGAACCTGCTCGTGGTTCACGGCGCCGTCGGGTACGCGCGCCAGGTCGAAATCGCTCGAGACGCGATACTGGCCGCGATCGGCGAGGTCGCCGCGGCACCGCACGAGGTCCGCGTGGTGACCCCGGACGCCGAGCGGTTCGTAGCACTGATGCACGAGTACTGGACACGTCACGGCGACCCGACAGCGCCGACACTCCAGTTCGAGGTCGCCGACCCCACCGTCGCCCACGCGAGCGCTCGGCTCAGCGGCTTCACGACGCTGCTCGCGACGGTCGCCTCGCACGGGACGATCTATGACGTCGTCTCGCTGCTCAGCGAACCGGCGGTCCACGAGGGTGTGGGACTGACGCGCCGCGACGTCGAGCGTGTCCTCGAGCTCGCCCTCGCGAGCGGTGTGAGTCTCGGTCTCGACGGACGGTCCCGAGAGCCGGTCGCGGCCTTCAGCGCCGGCGACGACGCGGGG
>JAJYPU010000232.1 GCA_021795095.1 Actinomycetes bacterium
CAACCTCTCGCGTTCGGAACGGCGAACTCGAGGCTCGCGATGGCGCCACCGGGTTTGACGACGCGGGCGAGCTCGCGCAGTGTCGCGGCGGGGTCGCGAACGTAGCGCAGCAGGTACGTGAAGGTGAGCGCGTCGAAGGTCGCGTCGCCGAAGGGCAACTGTTCGCCGCGGCCGAGCACGAGGGCGATCCGCTCGCTGAGCCCGGCGAGCTCGACGTTGCGCTCGCCCTTGCGGATCATCGCCTCGCTCAGGTCCAGTCCGATGACGTGGGCCGTCGTTGCCCGCGCGAGACGCGTGGTGACCCCGCACGGCCCGCACGCGACGTCCAAGACCAGCGCTGGGTTGGACGCGACGACTGGTTCGACCATGGCCGACCGCCACCGTCGGTCCTGACCTATCGACAGCACGGCGGCCAACGCGTCGTATCGCGCGGGTAGCCGGGCGAAGAGCGCCTGAGCGAACGTATTGGGCGCGGCGTTCGTCACGTCGCGCTTCATCGGCTCGCCTCATGGGCGACGCGCGGGGGATCGCTCGTCATCAGGACCGTGCTTTCGCTCGGGCATGGTGCCGACCAGTCCTCTTCTCCGGCGTCTCGGCGAAGCGGCGGCACGGTGGCGGGGCGTCGAATGATCGGACCTCCTCTCCGTCGGGCTCGGCGGAGTGGCCGCGCCATTGGAATCCTCGTGCCCGGTCTAGGGGTGCGACGAGGCCCCGTCAAGGGCGGCGCAACCGTGGCTCGGTGGCGAAGCGGTTCGCGCTCGTCCTCGCGTCCAATGACACCGAGACCGAGACCCGCGCGGTCGAGGGATGCGCGCTGTCGAGCGTCACCGCTCAATGCGAGTGGCGCCAGCGCAGGTGGTGCAGGTGTCGAGTGGCGGGCGGCGGGTGCACGACGCCGGCGGCGAACACGGTCTCGTCGATCCGGCGCATGGTGGGCAGTCCCGGCAGTACCGCCAAAGTCACCGTCACCCCGATGAGCGCGAGACCCGTGCGAAGCCCCGTCAAGTGGATGAGCACGGTCATGAGCAACGACCCGAAGGCCATGCCCGCGACCTCGCCACCCTCGAGCGCTCCGAGCACGCGACCGAGTTTGTCGTTGGGCACGATGTGCTGGAGAATGGTGATGGCGTTCACGTCGACGACCGAGTTGGCCGCGCCGATGAGCCACATCGACAGCAGCGCGGCGCCGAGCGTGGGTACGACGGCGATGATGACGAGCGGTGCTGCCCACACGATCACACCGATGGCGAAGTCCGTCGCGAGTCGAGCCCGTTCCATGAGCATGAGCGCGACGAAGCCACCGACCAGACCACCGATGCCGAGGAGCGACTCCATATAGCCGAGCCCCGAGCTGCCGATGTGCAGCAACTTGAGGGCGATTGCCACGGTGAAGACGGCTGACGCACCGGCGACCACGCACTGCAAGACGTAGAGCACGACGAGGGTGAGCACGTTGCGGTCGTGTCCGATCAACCGGAACCCCTGGATCGCGCGGGCGAGGAAGCTCTGGGCGCGCGACTCGGCGTCGGGTGGTTGGCTGAGTAGGGCGATGACCTCGGGTGAACGCTCGGCGTCGGTCGGGGCCCGCATCGAGAAGACGAGCAGCGCCGACCAGACGAAGGTGGCCGCGTCGAAAGTGAAGGCGATGGCCACGTTCGCCACGGCGAGCATGAAGCCCGCCAGTGCGGGACCGGCGAAGAAGCCGACGCTCTCGATGGTGCTCGAGACCACGTTCGCGCCCGCGATCTCGTCGTGGTTGCGCGCGAGCTTGGGCAGGATCGAGGCCTGTGAGGGGCGAAAGGCGGTGCCCGCGATGCCCACGAGCACGACGAGGGCGTAGATGTACCACTTCGAGCCGTGCAGGGCGACGAGTGTGGCGGCGATCGCCACGAGCACGAGTCGCACCAGGTCTGAGGCGACCATGATGAGTCGCCGGTCGTACTGGTCGGCCAACGTCGAGGTGAAGGGCGCCACGGACGCGATGGCGATGTATCGCACGACCGCGAGCACGCCGACGGCGGTCGCGCCACCGCTGCGGTAGACGTAGACCACGGCGCTGAGCGAGAAGACGCCGTCACCGATGAGTGAGACCCCAAAGGCGAGGAAGATCCGCCGCAGGGCGGGGTTCGCGAAGACGTTCGCCATCGCCGTCTTAGACGAGCGCAACTCGTCGCGCACCTGGCTCATCGATCTCCTCCCACGTGGTCTCGTGGCGTGGTCAGCGCGTCGTACCCGCGCCGGGCACCGACGACCACTCGCCGGTGCCCGACTCGAAAGTCCTGTGCGGGTCCGACCAACGGTCAGACGAGGGCGCGGGCGGCGAGTGACTCGAAGTGCTCGTAGAGTCGTGGATCGCCGTATCGCTCACGGATGAATCGGGCGTGCGCGGCCACCTTGTCCCACATCCCCTCGACCCAGAACAGGTCGCTGAGCAGATCCCAGGCGAGCACGTTGTGCTTGACGAGGGTGCCGGCGGTCTCACCGAACATGAGCACCTTGCGCACGGCCTCACTCTCCACCGAGCCGTCGTCGGGATTGAAGTCGTCGGCATAGATCTCGGCCAGCGCCGCGCTCAGTCCGAGCTCGGTAGTCCAGCGTACGAGCTCCATGAAGATCGATGCGTCTTCGTGCGTCACTCCCATACTTCCCCCCTTGACGGGTCATGACTCGCCACTCGTCTAGTGACTGGAATGCATGCCCCGCTGAATGCACACCATAGGGAGGAACGAGGCACGCTCCTCAGGTGAAAATTGAGAGGTTTCTTTGTGTTGGCTGGCTCATCGAGCCGGCAATGCAGCTGAAAAGTGGGTCCGGTACGTGGCGTTAGGCTCTCCAAGTGACCCCAGCGGACCAGTCTCGTATCCAGAACGCAGCAATCGCACAACGGGTTATGACGCCCGAAGACGCGGCCGAGTTCATTCGACCAGGCGACAACGTCGGCATGAGCGGCTTCACGGGAGCGGGTTACCCGAAGGAGGTGCCCGGTGCGCTGGTGCGCCGCGTCGAGGACGCCGCCGCACGTGGCGAGCGCTTCGCGGTGAGTGTGTGGACCGGCGCGTCGACGGCCCCCGAGCTCGACGGGGCACTCGCGGCCGTCGACGCGATCGACCTGCGCATGCCCTATCAGTCGGACCCGGTCAGTCGCGCAAAGATCAACGCCGGTCTGGTGGACTACCTGGACCTGCACCTCTCCCACGTGGCTCAGATGGTGTGGGAGGGCGCCTTCGGGCACCTCGACGTCGCCGTGGTCGAAGTGGCCGGCGTCACCGCTGAAGGCGAGCTCATCCCGTCGTCCTCGGTCGGCAACAACAAGACGTGGATCGACCAGGCCGATCGGGTCATCCTCGAGGTGAACGCCTGGCAGCCCGCGGCCTTCGAGGGGATGCACGACG
>JAJYPU010000036.1 GCA_021795095.1 Actinomycetes bacterium
GAGGTGCTGCAGATGGCGCTGCTCGAACCCGTCGTCGCGCTGCTTGACGAGACGGACTCGGGGCTCGACATCGACGCGCTGCGTATCGTGGCACGTGGTGTGCGCACCGTGCGTAGCGAACACCCGACGATGGGTGTCGTGGTGGTAACCCACTACGTCAAGCTCCTCGAAGAGATCGAACCAGACCAGGTCCACATCCTCGTCGACGGACAGATCGTGCACAGCGGCGGCGTCGAGCTCGCTGCCGCCATCGAGCACGACGGCTACGATGCCTGGCGAACGGTGCTGCGATGAGCTCCTACAACCCGCGCCGCGTGCGCGTCGACACCCCGCTCCTGGAACGTGTGATCAACGGCCGTCCGATCACCTACCTCGACTCGGCCTCCTCTACCCTGCCCCCGCGGCCCGTCATCGAGGCGATGGCTCGCTACTACGAGTTGCGACACGCCAACGTGCACCGCGGCGTCTACCAGACCGCCGTCGAGGCGACCGACGTCTACGAGGGTGCCCGAGCGGCCACCGCACGTTTCATCAACGCACCCCAGGGTATGGACGAGGTCGTCTTCACCAAGAACACGACCGAGTCGTTCAACCTCCTCGCCAAGTCGTGGGGCGCGGCGAACCTCAAGGCGGGTGACGTGGTCCTCGTGACCGAGATGGAGCACCACGCCAACATCGTTCCGTGGTTCCAGCTGCGCGACCAGTTGGGCATCGAGGTCCGCTTCGTTCCGGTGAGCGATGACTTCCGTCTCGACGTGAGCGACCTGGACCGCCTACTCGACGGCGTCAAGCTGTTCTCCTTCACCGCCGCGTCAAACGTCCTGGGCACGCGCAACCCGGTCAAAGAGCTCACCCAGATCGCCCACGACCACGGGGCCCTCGTCGCACTCGACGCCGCGCAGTCGGTCGGCCATCAGCCGACCGACGTCGTTGACCTCGACGTCGACTTCTTCTGTTTCTCCGCCCACAAGATGCTCGGGCCGACCGGCCTGGGTGTGCTGTGGACCCGCGCCGCGATCCTCGAGTCCATGCCCCCCTTCCTCGGCGGTGGCGGCATGATCGCTGACGTGCGACTCGACGGGTACGTGCCGGCGGACGGCCCGACTCGCTTTGAGGCCGGCACCCCACCAATTGCCGAGACGGCCGGCCTCACGGCCGCCATCCGGTACCTCGAGGGCCTTGGACTCGCGAACATCGCCCGCCACGAGGACGAGTTAACCGGTGATGCGCTCAAGCGACTCGCCAACGAGTTCGACGGGCGCGTCCGGATCATCGGACCGGCGGACACCGTCGATCGAGGCGGCGTGCTCAGCCTCGACGTCGACGGGGTCCACCCCCACGACGTCGCCCAGGTGCTCGACCAGTTCGGCGTGTGCGTGCGGCCCGGACACCACTGCGCCAAGCCCCTCATGCGCCGCTTCAACCTCGCGGCGACGGCTCGGGCCTCCTTCGGGCCGTATTCACTGACTTCCGACACCGATGTCCTGCTCGAAGCGCTCGGCAGTGCCGTCATGATGTTCGCCTAGACCATGGCCAACCTCGACGACCTGTACCGCGAGATCATCCTCGACCACTACCGCACCCCGCGCAATCGCGGCGAGCTCGCCTCCCCGCCCGCAATCCGAACCGAGGGCTTCAACCCGCTCTGTGGCGACGAACTTGTGATCTACCTCGACGTCCAAGACGGCGTACTCGTGGACATCAAGCTCTCGGGCCACGGCTGCTCGATCTCCCAGGCGTCATCGTCGATGATGAGTGCCGCGGTTAAGGGTAAGACCATCGACGAGGTGCGCGCGGCCATCGAGCGCTTCAAGCAGTTGATGACCGTGCACGAGACGACCCTCGACGGCAACGGCGAGGCGCCCGTCACCGACCTGCGAACCATGGGCGAGCTCGCCGCACTGCAGGGCGTCGTAAAGTTCCCGGTGCGCATCAAGTGCGCCACCCTGGCCTGGAACACCCTCAGCCAGGGGCTCGACGACTACGGCGTGCAGGGAACCGGGTCGAAGTAGGGAACCACTGCCGTCGGGTTGGCCGGACTCTTCGTAGCGGTTGTCGACTTGGTGGTTTTGGTTGTCGGACTCGTCGCGCGGGTAGTCGGCGCCGAAGCGATCGTGGTCGTGGTCGTGGTCGCAGCGACCACCGGGGGCATCGGCGTCTGCAGTTGGGCGTTCGGCGGCGGGTTGGTCGGCGTGAGCAACGATGAGCCGAAGATGTTGACGAGCAGCTGCTGGGCCTGGGGCTCTTCGGTGAAGAGCACGTCACCAACCGGTGCGACGGTCGCGGGGACCGTCGGCAAGGTGTAGGTCAACATGTTCGACGGGTTGAAGTTGTGGAACTTGACCGCGAAGGCGATCAACTGATTGAGCGTGAAGCCGCTGTCGAGTGTGATGCCCTGGGGGATCTTCGAGAGGAACGTGTTGATCGTCAACGGGTTGTAGAGGCTCTTGGCGCGGCTGATCATCGCGCGCAAGAAGACGTTCTGGCGTTCGATCCGGCCGAAGTCGCTCGTGCCGTCGTAGTTCCACACGCCGTTCTGGAACCACTGGTAGTGACGGCTCCGCGCGACCGCGAGCGCCTGGAAGCCGGTAACGAGCTGGCATCCCGGGTGGGGGATGTTGAGCCCCGAGTACGCGTCCTTCGCGGGATAGGGGAAGTCCAGGTAGACGCCGCCGATCGCGTCGGCGGCGTTGATCAGCCCGGCAAAGCTCACCTGGATCACGTGGTTGATCGGAATGCCGAAGTTCGCCGTGATCGTCTGGGCGAGCAAGGACGGGCCGTTGCCGTAGTTGACGTTGATGCGGTTGAACTTGCCGAAGAGGGCCTGGTTCGCGAGCAGGGTGACCATCGTGTCGCGCGGTATCGAGAGGATCGTGATCGTGTCGGCCGCCGGGTCGACGTGCATGATCTTGACGACGTCGCTGCGCTGCCCGGCGACGGAGTTGGTCGACGCACCGGTTTGACGGGCGACGGCGCCGGTCAACCCCGCACGGGAGTCCGAACCGATCTCGAGGATGTTAAAAGGCCGCCCGGAGAGCTGGGGCAGTTCACCGACGACGTTGACCTTCGGGATCTGGCCGAAGCGCCACTGGGCGTAGAGGTAGCCGCCGCCGACCAACGCGATGAGCAGGCCGAGGACCGCGACACCCGAGATGATGGCGATCCGACGTCCCCGGTGGCGCCGTCGAACCTTGGTCGCGCGCACGGGACGGGAGGGGTTCGCCCGTTGTTCGACCGCCTGTCCGAGGGCGCGGAGCCGCTCTTCGTTCGCGAGTGAGCCCTTCGCCTCGGATCGTCGGTTCTCGCGGCCCCGCGAGGCGCTATGACGTCCGTCAGCCATCGGTCAACTGTACTCCGCGACCTCGTTACAGCGAATTCAGTTCACGGAACGGCTCGTATCCATCGCGCTCGAGGACCTCGGAGAGCTCAGGCCCGCCGGTGGCGACGACTCGCCCCCCGCTCACTACATGGATCATCGTCGGCGTCAGCTCCTGGAGCAGTCGTCGGAAGTGGGTGATCGCGAGTACGCCGCAGCCCCACTCAGTCGTGGAAGCCGCCAGCCGTCGCGCGACGGCGCCGAGCGCGTCGACGTCGAGCCCCGAGTCGATCTCGTCGAGAACCGCAAAACGCGGACGTAGCACCCCGAACTGGACCATCTCGGCGCGCTTGCGCTCGCCACCCGACAGGTCCACGTTCACGAAGCGTTCCAGCAGTTCCGGGCGCAGGTCGACCCGCCGGGCCTCGTCGGCCATCCGCTCGAGCAGGCCCGCGGACTCAGCACCCGCAGCCTCAAGCACGTCAATGAGTCGCACGCCCGGTACTTCCATGGGCTGCTGCATCGCGAGGAAGAGCCCCGCGCGCACGCGATCGGTGGCCGAGAGCGAGAGCAGCTCCACGTCGTCGATCGTCACCGAACCGGCGAGGACCTCGTAGGCGGGGTGGCCTGAGAGCGCGTGGGCGAGTGTGGACTTGCCTGAGCCGTTGGAGCCCATGATCACGTGGACCTCGCCCGAGCGCATGGTCAGGTCGAAGCCCCGCAGGACCTCCGTACCGCCCACCGCCACGCGCAGGCCCGAAATCGTCAAGGTCGTCATGGGAATGTCACCTCCACCCGTCCATCGCGCACCACGACGTCATATCGAGCAACCGGTCGGGTCGCGGGGAACGACTGGGGGGTACCGTCCCTGAGGTCGAAGATCGCGCCGTGTCGTGCGCACTCGATGGTCGCGTCCGAGGAGTCGACCTCACCCTGGGCCAGGCTGAAGTCTTCGTGGCTGCATCGGTCGTCGAGCACGTAGAAGTCGTCCTCGATGCGAACGATGACCAGCGTCCTCGGCCCGATCCGGACCTGACGAGCCTCGCCACTGACGTACTCGTCGACGGCGCCGACATCCTGGGCACTCACGCGCGCACCGGCACTGACGCCAGCGCGAGGGACACGTCGCCCTCGACCAGGCGGGCGAGCGACTTGGGCAGGGCGTCGAGCATCTCAAGGAAGAAGCCCTGGATCATCAGTCGCTCGGCGTCGCTTCGCGTCACGCCGCGTGATTCGAGGTACCAACGCTGCAGCGCATCGAGTGGCCCCACGCTCGACGCGTGCGCGCACACCACGTCGTTCTCTCGGATGTCGAGATTCGGCACGCTGTCGGCGTGCGCGTTGGGCGAGAGCAGCAGGTTGTGATTGGTCTGGCGAGCGTCGGTGCGCTTGGCGCCCTTCTCGATCTCGATCAGGCCGGTGTAGACCGATCGCGAGGTGTCCGCGACGGCTCCCTTGGAGAGCAGCGTCGAGCGGGTTCGAGGGGCCCGGTGGAACTGATGGGTGCGAAAGTCGTGCACCTGGGCCCCGGAGCCGAAGAAAGTGGTGCGCAACTCGTTCTCCGCACCTGAGGAGCGAAGTTCCGCGTCGTTACGCGAGCGGTCGTAGTGGGCGCCCATGCCGAGCACCGCCTGGCTCAGGCGCGCGTCGCGCTCGAGCAGTCCGGTCGTTCGCGCCACGTGCCACGTGGTCGGCGCCAGCCGCTGGTAGGTGACGAGTTGCAGAGACGCGTTCTCGGCGACGCGATACTCGCTCACCGGCACGACGATGGCCTCGTCGCCCCCTTCGTAGTACTCGACCACAGTCGCGTTCGCACCGCGTTCGAGGATCAGGTGCGTGCGCGGCAACGACGCCGAAGCGTTCGCCGAGTGGACGATCACGATCGGGCCGTCGACGACGGTGCCCGCCGAGACCGTCACCACGACGGTCGCGGGGCACAACGCAGCGTTGGCGAGTGCGAAGGCGTCATTCGCGTAGCGCTCGAGGGGGTCCTCACCGCCGAGAGTCGACTGTGCGGTGTCCACGTCGACCGTCACGCCGGTGATCGGTTCGCCGATGTCGACGAGGAAGCCGTCGACCACTCGCACGACGCTCGCCGCGAGAGCCGATAGGGACACGGCGAAGTCGGACGAGGGGGCGAGCGTAGGCGTCGCGGGGACGAGGTAACGGTCGAGGTCGAGGTCGGACAACGGCGCATAGCGCCACACCTCGTCGGCGGTGGTGGGCAGCCCGATGGACGTAAAGCCGAACCACGCGCGACCACGAGGGCCCGAATCCGGTCGGCTACTGATGAATGAGGTGGCGGATTCGGTGAAGGTTGTCATAGTCGAGAGCGTTAGCAGTGTAATGGGCCAGGCGCAGACACCGATCCCCCGTTAACCTTCGACCGAGCAAGGAGTCGACATGGAGTTCACCTCAACAGTCCTCACACTCGAGCTGCGTGGCGCGGTGGCGACACTCTGGCTCGACCGAGTCGAGCAACGCAACGCCATGGGTCGCGCGTTCTGGGAGGACCTCCCGCGCGCGGCCGCGGCGCTTCGAGCCGAACCCGGCGTGCGCGCACTCGTGATCGCCGCGCGGGGCCCACACTTCACCGTTGGCCTAGACCTGAAGGAGATGGCTGGCGGCCTGCTCGCGAGCGGCGAAGCGACCTCACCGGCCGAGCGCAACGCCTCGCGCTACGAGGCCGTGCGCACGATGCAGCAGGCCATCTCCGCGATCGCCGAACTCCCTTTCCCGGTCATCGCTGCGGTGCACGGCTACTGCATCGGCGGCGGCGTCGACCTGATCTGCGCGTGCGACATCCGGCTGGCCGCGCCGTCGGCGACGTTTTCGGTGCGCGAGACCAAAGTCGCGATCGTGGCGGACCTGGGAACCCTCCAGCGACTGCCACGCATCATCGGGGCTGGTCACGTCGCTGAGTTGGCGTATACGGGTATGGACGTCGACGCTCAACGCGCGGCGGCAATCGGCCTCGTCAACCACGTGAGTGACGACGTCCTCGGCGACGCCGCTGCGCTCGCCGAGCGCATCGCGGCCAACTCGCCGCTCGCGGTCCGGGGCACGAAAGCGGTCCTCGCGGCGAATGACGGGCGCACCGTGGCCGAGGGACTGGAATTCGTGGCGAACTGGAACACGCTCTACCTGCGAAGCGACGACCTCGCCGAGGCGATGAACGCCTTCCTCGAACGTCGCGATCCCACGTTCACCGGTCGTTAGCGGCGCCAGAACCGCCAGTTGCGACGACTGCGTCGTTCCTGCTCGTCGATCTCGCGCCGTCGCTCGTTGACAAGTTCTGGCGCGACGGCGTTCACGATCTCGCTGGCGCGCTCGAGCAGTGCTCGTCGATCGTCGATGGGTACCTCGGTCGTGGGCGGTGTCTCGACCGGTCGATCGACCAGTGAGCCGTGCGCCCAGCCGACGTCAGCGAGGCGACGCTCGAAGGTGACGCACCCCTCCGGGCACGACCACGGCTGGTCCGGCGCGTTACCCAAGACACAGAACCTCGCGACCTCGCCGGATTTATACGTACGACTCTGAAAGTGCTTACACTCCTCGCGCATCGCCACGGGTTCATCCTTCCACGAGTCTCGAGGTTCGACCGTCAGCCGACGGAACCTTCCATCTGCAACTCGATGAGGCGCGACCATTCGACCGCGTACTCCATGGGTAGTGTCCGCGTGACCGGCTCGATGAACCCGTTGACGATCATGCCCATTGCCTGGCTCTCGGTGAGGCCGCGGCTCATGAGGTAGAACAACTGGTCGTCGCCAATCTTGGAGACGGTCGCCTCATGCCCGATCGAGGCATCCTGCTCGCCGACCTCCATGTAGGGCCTGGTCTCCGAGGTCGAGAACTCATCGAGAATCAACGCGTCACAACGCACGAAGCTCTTGGCCCCGGTCGCGCCCTCCTCCACCTTCACCAGGCCGCGGTAGGCCGTCAGCCCCCCGTCCTTGGAGATCGACTTGGAAATGATCGTCGAGGTCGTCTCAGGGGCGACGTGGACCATCTTCGCCCCGGCGTCTTGGACCTGTCCGGGTCCCGCGTAGGCCACGGACAAGACCTCCCCCGACGCCTTGGGACCCATCAGGTAGACCGACGGGTACTTCATGGTCAATCTCGAGCCGATGTTGCCGTCAATCCATTCGACGTGCGCCTCGGCCTCGGCGCGAGCCCGCTTCGTGACCAAGTTGTAGACATTGTTCGACCAGTTCTGGATCGTCGTGTAGGTGATGCGCGAGCCCGGCAGGGCCACGAGCTCGACGACCGCCGAGTGCAGCGAGTCCGACGAGTACACGGGCGCCGAGCAACCCTCGACGTAGTGGACCTGGGACCCCTCGTCAGCGATGATCAGCGTGCGCTCGAACTGCCCCATGTTCTCAGTGTTGATCCGGAAGTAGGCCTGCAGAGGCTGGTCGACCTTCACCCCCGGCGGCACGTAGATGAACGATCCACCACTCCAGACCGCCGAGTTGAGCGCCGCGAACTTGTTGTCGTTGGGTGGGATGACGGTGCCGAAGTACTTGCGCACGAGGTCGGGGTACTCACGGACCGCCGTGTCCATGTCACAGAACAGCACCCCGAGGCGCTCGAGGTCCTCGCGGTTGCGGTGAAAGACGACCTCGGACTCGTATTGGGCCGTAACGCCGGCGAGGTACTTACGTTCGGCCTCGGGGATGCCGAGGCGCTCGTAAGTCGTCTTGATGGCGTCGGGCAGGTCCTCCCACCGGTCGACCCGGTTCTCGGTCGGCTTGATGTAGTAGTAGATGTCATTGAAATCCAAGTCCGGCATGCGGTCCGCGAACCACGGCAGCATGGGTTTCTTCTCGAAGCGCTTGAGCGCGGCCAGGCGGAAGTCGCGCATCCACGACTCCTCATTCTTGATCCCCGACATCTCGCGCACGATTGCCTCGTTGATGCCCTTCTTGGGCTTGAAGACGGGGATCTGTTCGTCGGACCAGCCCAGCTGGTATCGACTGAAGTCCAAGTTGTCGATGGTCATGTCGCTCCTCTGGGTATTATCCCTACGCCCATAGTACTAACTACCGTCCCTGCCCTGTCAGAAATTACTGGCAAAGTGGAGCCGTGCCTCTCACCCCTTCCGTACCGCAGCGTCCCTACCCCATCACCCGCCACGGCGACACCCGCGACGACCCCTACTACTGGCTCATGGACCGCGACAACCCCGAAGTCCTCGAGCATCTGCGCGCCGAGAACGACTTCCTGGCATCCTCGCTCCAGCACCTGGCTCCGCTTGAGACCCAGCTCTTCGACGAGATCAAGCGACGGATCGAGGAGACCGACATCTCGGTGCCGGTGCGGCGCGGCGCGTGGTGGTACTTCGAACGTACCCGCGAGGGACTGAACTACCCGATCAGTTGTCGCGTTCCAGTCACCGACGGCGACTCGACCCCGCCGGTCGTGGACCCGCTCGTCGCCTTTGTCGGCGAGCAGGTCATCCTCGACGAGAACCTCGAGGCGCAGGGCCACGATTTCCTCTCCATCGGCGTGCTCGACGTGAGTCCCGATGACCGATGGGTCGCGGTCGGCGTGGACTTCGACGGCGACGAGCGCCATCGGGTGACGGTACGACCGCTCACTGACGTCGAGCCCCTCGCCGACACCCTCGATGACGTCTACTACGGCTTCGCGTGGTCCCGTGGCAGCGACTACTTCTTCTACACGCGCGTCGACGACGCCATGCGACCGTGGCAGGTCTGGCGCCACCGCCTCGGATCGGAGGCGAACGACGACGTGCTCGTCTACCAGGAGGACGACGCGCAGTTCACCGTCTCGGTGGGACGCTCACGCGACGACGAGGTGATCGTGGTGTCGATCGCCTCGTCGACCACGACCGAGGTCCGCTACCTGGCGGCGGACCGACCCACCGATTCCCTCGAAGTCCTCGAAGCGCGGCGCCCGGGCATCGAGTACGGCGTCGAGCACCTCATCGCCGCAAACGGCACACGCTGGTGGCTGAAGATCACCAATGAGGACGCGACCGACTTCCGCCTGCTCGGTCGCCCCGTCGAGGACGAAGCGTGGCGTGAGCTGATCGCACACCGCCCGGGTACCCGGATCGACGGCGTCGATGCGTTCTCCACGTGTCTGGCCATCAGCGAGCGCGAGGACGGCTGCGCCACGGTGCGCATCGTCCCACTCGACCCGGCAGCGCCCTTCGACGCCGACCTCCTCGGGCGCTCCTGGCTGGTCGACGGGGTCGATCGTCCGAGCACCGTGTCCCTCGGGGTGAACCCCACCTTCGAGACCGAAACCCTCCGCGTGGCGATCACCTCGATGGTCACGCCGAACTTCATCGCCGACGTCGACCTCACGTCGCACGAGTTGCTCGTTCGTAAGCGCCAGATCGTGCGTGGCGGCTACGACCGTGACGCCTACGTCACCGGCCGTCACTGGGTCGAGGCCAGCGACGGACAGCGCATCCCCGTGTCCATCGTCGCGCGGCGCGACGTCGTACGCCTGAACGACGACGGATCGATCAGCCCGAACGGACCGGCGCCCCTGCTGCTCTACGGGTACGGGAGCTACGAGATCTCCATCGACCCGGGATTCTCGTCGATCCGCCTCTCACTGCTCGAGCGCGGCGTGATCTTCGCGATCGCCCACGTGCGCGGCGGCGGCGAGATGGGACGCTCCTGGTACGAGATGGGCAAGCTCGCCCAGAAGCCGACGACCTTCAGCGACTTCGTCGCCGTCGCGAGAGACCTGATCGCGACGGGTTGGACCGAACCGCGTCGGCTCGCCGTCCGCGGCGGTTCGGCCGGGGGGCTTTTGATGGGCGCGGTGATGAACCTCGCCCCCGAGCTGTTCCGATGCGTCGTGGCCGAGGTGCCCTTCGTCGACGCCCTCACGACGATGCTCGACGCCTCGCTCCCGCTCACCGTCGGCGAGTGGGAGGAGTGGGGCGACCCCGAGGCCAGCGCGACCACCTATCGGACGATGAAGTCCTACTCGCCCTACGACAACGTGCGTGCGACCAACGAGGACGGAAGCGTCCGCGTCTACCCACATCTCTTCGCCGCCGGCGGGCTCAACGACTCGCGTGTCGGTTTCTGGGAGCCGGCCAAGTGGGTGCTGAAACTCCGCGACGTGAACGCGGACAACGTCGCGTATCTGAAGACCGAGCTCGGCGCCGGCCACGGTGGTCCGTCCGGCCGTTACGACGCGTGGCACGACGAGGCGCTGATCCTCGCCTTCATCATCAGCGAGATCGTGTGACCGTCGCGACCCACAGCGACTCATGCCCGGTCACCGTGTACGTCACGGCGAACGTCCTCGGACCATCGGTCACTTGCGCAGCAGCAATGGGTACTCCCGTGCGAGTCGCCGGTTCGCCCGACTTCGCGGGCGCGCTCGACCACGGGTGATGCGCGAGCAGGAACGCGCCGACGATCACGACGATCGCGGCAACGATCGCGACGACCAACCATCGGCGGTACACCAGGGGACTGCGATGCGCCGATCGGTCGAGCGCCCATTGCACGTCGTGGCGGTGAGGCCCGATCGACACCTCTTCCTCCTCGATCGGCGTCGCCTCGCCGAACACGTACTCACGCGAGGACTCGAGACGCAACGGGGCGGGCTCGTGGTGCGGCGGCGGCGTCTCGCCGTCTAAGAGCCGGAAGCCCTTGGCCGACTGATAGGGCGAGGGCGGCGGACCGATCAAGGTCCCCGTGTCGCTCAGGCGCCGCTCGTCGCGACGGATCTTGCGCCAGCGCAGTAGACCCGCCGCGAGCAGCCCGGCAACGACGATCGCCACCACTACCTCAATCGCCACGGTCATCGGACTCCGCTCGCCAGCGTCGTGGTCGGCCACGATGGCCCACCACGAAAAGCGTAGTGACTCGGCGCGGCTAGCCGAGTGCGGTGAAGCCCGCGCGAAAGAAGACCAGGGGCTGGCCGTGGTAGGCGGCAACGAAGTCGGCCCGGACGATCGCCACATCGTGATCGCCGTGGGTCAGCACCGAGACGATGGGCCCCTCGACGTGCGCGATCGCGCCCACGAGCAGCGGGGAACCCGCCGGAGCGGGGGTCCATTCCCCCGTGGCGAAACGGTCCGCGCCCGTCGTCGCGAATCGACGCGCCTCGTCGACCTGGTCGACGCCGAGGATGTTGATGCCGACCACGCCGGTGGCGCGCACCTGCGCCCACGACCGACCGTCGACGGCCGCGGCGAAGGTCACGAGTTGGGGTTCGAGCGAGAGGGACCCGAAGGTCTGACACGTGAAGCCAGCCGGGCCCTCAGGTGTCTGGGCGGTGACGACCACGACACCCGTCGCGAATCGACTCACTACGTCTTTGAAGTCGCTGATCGAGGGAGGGGTCACATCGGGACACTACCGGGCACGCTCACCCGAGCGGTTCCCTCGTGTCGCCGACCAAGCGTACCGAGTGCGCGCTGTGCTCGACGAGGCCGTCGCCGACGAGGGCCGCGAGTAGTCGATCGACGCGCTCGCGGGGTTCCGCGACCCGTGCCAACAGGGCGTCGAGGTTGGCCGGCCCGTCGCGCAAGACCGCGATGATGCGACCGCGACATTGCCGATCCGATCCCGCGAAGGCGCTCTGGCGCACCGAGACGGCGGCGCTGCGCAGCGCGGGGTCTGGTCCCCCGGCGGCGCGCCACGCGCAGCGTGACGCCACCGGACAGGTACGACAACGCGGGGTCGCCGTGCAGAACTGCGCGCCGAGGTCGAGCATGGCCTGGTTGTGCGCGGCGCTATCACGTCCGCGCACCAACTCATTGGCGAGTCGTTGGGCCTCGCTTCGACCCAAGGGTCGATTGGCCAAGGCTCGCGCGAGGATCCGTCCGACGTTCGTGTCGAGCACGCCGACGCGTACGCCGAACGCGAAGGACGCGACAGCGTTCGCCGTGTACGCCCCGACTCCGGGGAGCCGACGCAACGTGTCGGGGTCGCTCGGGACGCGCCCGTCGAACCCCTCGAGGATGGCGCGCGCGGCGTCGTGGAGATAGCCCGCGCGGCGGTTGTAGCCGAGTCCGCCCCACAGTGCGATCACCGCGGCCCGAGGTGCGCCCGCACACGCGTCCACCGTCGGCAGCGATTCCATGAAACGACACCAGGGCTCGATGACGCGAGTGGCCTGGGTCTGTTGGAGCATGACCTCGCTCACGAGCACCGCCCACGGGTCACCGACCCCAATCCAGGGCAGGTCGCGGGCGATCGACGACGCACTGGCCCCCAACGAGCGCGCGAACGAGCGAGGCGTCAGTCCCAGACGCCCTCGCCGTAGGGGCGCTGTCGCACCGGAGCGAAGTCTCGCTTCCAGACCATCACCTTGCGCCGGAAGTAGCAGACCTCCTGGCCATCCTGGTTGAAGCCCTTGGTCTCAACACGCACGATCCCCCGGTCGGGCTTGGACGACGACGGAGTGACGTCGAGCACCCGGGTCTCGGCGTAGATGGTGTCACCGTGGAACGTGGGGAACCGATGGATGAGGCTCTCCACCTCGAGGTTGGCGATCGCCGAACCCGAGACGTCGGGCACGCTCATGCCGAGCACCAGCGAGTAGACAAGGTTGCCCACGACGACGTTTCGGCCCTGGACGCTCTCGTGCTCGGCGAACCACGCGTTCGTGTGGAGGGGATGATGGTTCATCGTGATCATGCAGAACAGGTGATCGTCGGCCTCGGTGATGGTCTTGCCGGGCCAGTGTCGCAGCACATCGCCCGGCACGAAGTCCTCGAGGTAGCGCCCGAAGGGTCGATCGAACGTGGTCATGGGGCTAACCTCCTTGTCTCGCGAGAGCGGCTACTCACTCGGTAGTGGACGGGTCGTGAAGGACGCGGTCGCCCCCGGCAGACTCTCGCCATCAATCACCATGCGCCAGGTGAATCGCTGACCGGGTGCGAGGGGGATCGGTCCGAAATTGACCGCGATCGGGACGTCCACCGGTGTGCCGAGCGGTACACCGACGGGCTCGCTCGCCGAGAAGTCACCACGCACCTCGATGCCCTGCATCCCCTCGGGCGTCTCGAACTGGACGAGGCGACCATCGGCGTCCTCGAGGAACAGCTCCCAGTGGTGGCTGACGTCGAACTCGTGCGCGTCCACGCTCACCTTGACCGCAACGGCAGAGGGCACCGGGTCCGGTCCGGTGACGGACCAGCCGCCGCCGAGGATGTACAACTTGCCGTCAGCCACCTGGGCCGAGTCCGCCAAAAGCATGGTCACGTTCACCGGCCCAGCCTACGTCGCCACTCGACCCATCCACGTCCAGCCGGTAGTTTGCATGTATGTCTACGCCGCCCAACTTGGCCACCCTCACTGACCTCGTCGCCCGCGCCCAAGACGTCATCGACACTGCGACCGAGCAGTTGCGAGAGCGCGGGGGGCCGGATCGGGAGCAGTCGCTCGCCTATGACCTCGCGCACGCGGCGAGCGCCATCGCCACCGCCCGAGCCAACCTCGCCTACGCCACTCACGGCGAGGCCGAGGCGAGCCTCACGAGCGCCTTCCTCGGGCTCGCCCTCAGTGACCTCGCCCAACGCGTGCTCGGGCGCGAGGACCGCTGGGGCGTTGTCGGCGATTGGTTCGCGCCGTTTCGAGCCTTCGTCGCCGAGCAGCGTGACCCGAGTCGACTCGCCTCACTCGCCGAATCCCCGGGGGACCGCCACCTCGGCGAGGACTTCGAGATGGTCCGGGACTACTTCGGGCGTTTCGCCGACGACCAGATCCGCCCGCACGCCGAACACGTCCACCGCACCAACGGCGACATCCCCGAGTCGGTGATCGAGGGACTGCGCGACCTCGGAGGATTCGGCCTCTCCATCCCGACGGCCTACGGCGGGGACGCCGCCGGCGGGGCGTCGGAGTACCTGGCGATGGTGATCGCCACCGAGGAACTCTCACGGGCGAGCCTCGGCATCGGGGGCTCCCTAATCACCCGACCCGAGATCCTCACGCGCGCGCTGCTCGCCGGTGGCACGCAGGCCCAGAAGGAGCAGTGGCTGCCACGCGTCGCCAACGCCTCGGTCCTCGCCGCGATTGCGGTGACCGAACCTGACTTCGGCAGCGACGTCGCCAACATCACGACATCGGCCACCAAGACCGACGGCGGCTGGCTGATCAACGGGACCAAGACCTGGTGCACGTTCGCCGCACGCGCTGAGGTACTGGTGCTGCTCGCGCGGACCGACCCCGACCGGTCCAAGGCCCACCGGGGTCTCTCGCTCTTCCTCGTCGACAAGCAGCGTGGCGACAGCCACGGCTTCGTGCTCACCCAGGACAACGGCGGACGATTGGAGGGTCGCCCGATCGACACGATCGGCTATCGCGGCATGCACTCCTACGAAGTCAGCTTCTCGCAGTGGTTCG
>JAJYPU010000233.1 GCA_021795095.1 Actinomycetes bacterium
GTCGGCGGTCATCGGCGGGACGAGCCTGTTCGGTGGTCGGGGCAAGATGATCCACGCGGTCATCGGTGGACTCGTTATTGCGACCATTTACAACGGTATGGCACTGATCAATATGAGCGCCGCGACGCAGTACATCGCGACGGCGCTCGTGTTGTTAGTGGCGGTGGCGATGGACGCGGTCGCCCGGCGGGGCTCGACACCTTCGCGCTAGAGCGATGTCGCGCGAGACCGGACGGCTGGAGGACCGCGTTGTCCTCGTGACGGGGGCGAGCCGCGGCATCGGACTCGCGATAGCACAAGCGTGTGCGCGCGAGGGCGCCCGCGTGGTGATCACCGCGCGCCACCTCGACGAGCTCGAATCGGCGCGTACAACGTTCCCCGACGAGTCACGGGTTCTTATCCGCACGTCGCACGTCGGATCACGTGAGAGCGCGATTGACCTCGCTGCGTGGGTGGTGGCGAGCTGTGGATCGCTGGATGTCCTCGTGAACAACGCGGCGACGAATCCCTACTTCGGACCACTGGTGGACATCGACGACGCGAGGATGATCAAGACTTACGAAGTCAATCAGGCCGCGATCGTCACCCACGTGTCAGCGGCGTGGTACGCGTGGATGCGCGAGCACGGCGGCGTCGTGCTCAACGTCGCCTCGATCGGGGGGCTTTCCGTCGAACCGGGGATCGGCTGGTACAACGTGACCAAGGCGGCCGTGATCCAGCTCACCAAGCAGTTCGCGTGGGAGCTCGCACCGAAGGTCCGCGTGAACGCGATCGCCCCCGGGCTGGTTCGCACCGCGTTCGCTCGCGGACTCTGGGAGGAGCACGAACCGGTCGTCGCGGCCAACATCCCCCTCGGACGCATCGGCGAGCCCGAGGACATTGCGTCATTCGCAGTGACGCTGGTCAGCGATGATGCGTCGTGGGTGACGGGTCAGACGTTCGTGGTCGACGGTGGGACGACGACCAAACCCTCGGGCGCGGTCAGCTGAACGTCACTGCAGGTAGGGCAGGTCACTGCGGCGGATCTTGCCGTTACCCGTCCTCGGGATAGCGGTGACGTAGCGGATCTCCTTCGGTTTGGCCCAGGGCCCGATCCGTTCGGCGGCGAGCCCACGGATCTCGTCGTCCACCCGTTCGCCGTCGGTGACCACGAGTGCCACCACGCGTTGACCCCACTGGGGATCATCGACCCCGGTGACGGCGACGTCACGGACGTGGTCGAGTCCGGCGATGGCGCTCTCCAGGTCCTCGGGCCACACCTTCTCCCCGCCGGTGTTGATCACGTAGGCGAGTCGTCCGTGTACGGCGAGGCGACCGTCAACGACGGTCCCGCCGTCTCCGGTCGGGAACCAGTCGTCAGCACCGTCTGGGCCAACGATGCGCGGGCGTTCCATGGAACGATACGAGCGAAAGAGAGTTGGCGACCGCACGACGATCTCACCGTCGACACTGGCCAGCTCGACGCCGGGTAGCGCTTCGGCGTTATAGACGACACCCGAGCCGGTCTCGGTCATGCCCCACGTGGTGATCACGTTCGCCTCCGTGAGTGACGGTGGGCGTGCACCGCCGAGTAAGACCACCTCGAAACCGCTCAGGTCGTGGCGCGCGAGGTGGGTTCGCACGACTGAGACGTGTGTCGCGCCTCGCGTTAGAGCACCAGCGAAGTCGGTTGGGTCGCCCCAGACCAACGAGGCTTCGTCGAGTATTGCCCGAAGGAGTACGGCGAGCCCACCGATGTGGTTGGCGGGTAGCACGGGGAACCACACGGGGTCGGATCCGTGGCGGAGCGTGGCCTGCGTGATGCGGGCGCTCGCTCGCAGTGCCGCCCACGTAATCTCGGCGGCCTTTGGCGCTCCGCTCGACCCCGAGGTCAACATGACGAGTCCGATCTCGTCGTCGACGGCGCGACCGGTGGTCAACCTAGTACGGCCGTCAGACCCCCAGCGCACGGTGGCACCCAGTGCGCTGAGCTGCTCCAGGCGTTGGCGGGCGCTCAATCGTTGATCAAGGACACAAAACGCCGTGGCGTCCTCGACGCAGTCGCGAAGCGCACGTTCCAGGTCTGGGCCGAGTTCGAAGTCGAGTGCGAAGAGATCGGCCACGAAACAATGTTAGGGCGAGGGTGCGTCGTACCACGAGGTCGACCGACGAGTCTTGGTGGTTCCGATGCCACGAAAAGGGAACGTCAGGGCGTGATTGCGTCTCCGGCGCCTAGCCGGGGATGGTTCGCAAACCAGAGACGCGACGTCGGATGCGCCAGTGGGGGGCGACGTCGTTCGGGCGAGACTCGTGCACCCGGTCCCGTTGGTCGCGCCACACGACCGCGGCGGTAGCGTGGTCGCCATGACTGAGACCGTTATTCAAGGACCGCCAGTTGACCCCGTGGATCAGTTCCGCACCATGCCACTGCCGGTGTGGCAGACCGAGGGGGAGTACGGCGACATCATCTACGAGGTTGGTGAGGGGATCGCGCGGATCACCATCAATCGACCCGAGCGGCGTAATGCCTTTCGACCTCAGACCCTGTTCGAACTCGCCGACGCCTTTGAGCGCGCACGGGATAACACCACGGTCGGCGTGATCGTCTTGACTGGTGCCGGTCCCGACGCGTTCTGCTCAGGCGGTGACCAGAAGATTCGAGGCGAGGACGGTTATATCGGCGATGACGATGTCGCACGGCAGGGCATCGGACGGTTGAACGTGCTGGATCTACAGGTCCAGATCCGGCGGCTTCCCAAGCCCGTCATCGCCTCCATCGCCGGGTACGCGATCGGTGGTGGGCACATTTTGCATTTGGTGTGTGACTTGTCCATCGCGGCCGACAACGCTCGTTTCGGTCAGACCGGCCCCAAGGTGGGCTCCTTTGACGGCGGCTACGGTTCGTCACTGCTCGCGCGCTCGATCGGTCTCAAGCGGGCCAAGGAGGTCTGGTTCCTCTGTCGCCAGTACGACGCCGCGACCGCGCTCGACTGGGGGCTCGTGAACACCGTGGTCCCCTTGGCGGACCTCGAGGCCGAGACCGTCGCGTGGTGCCGACAGATCCTTACCCTTTCGCCGATAGCACTTCGCATGCTCAAGGCCGGATTCAACGCGGCCGATGACGGACTGGCGGGGGTTCAGCAATTGGCGGGTGACGCGACGATGCTCTTCTATATGTCCGAAGAGGGCCAGGAGGGCCGCAACGCCTTCGTCGAGCACCGTACACCGGACTTCTCGAAGTTTCCCAAGCGTCCATGACGCCAGCCCCCGGGGCCATCAATCGGTGGGTGCTCGCGGCGCGGCCGCGGACGTTGCCGGCGGCCGTCGTGCCAGTCGGGGTGGGGGCCGCCCTCGTGCGACCCGAGACGATCAACTGGTTGAACACCGTGCTCGCG
>JAJYPU010000037.1 GCA_021795095.1 Actinomycetes bacterium
GGCCAGACCGAGGCGCGCGCGCGAAAGGCCAAGGTCTTGGACCGTCGCGTGGGCAAGCTCGAGGTCGGTCGCGTCGAGGTCACCAAGAAGGAACGGACCGTCAAGTTCCGACTGCCCGAGCCCCCGCGCAGCGGCGACGTGCCGATGACGGTCGAGCACGTCGCCGTTCGCTACGGCGACCTCGACGTGCTGCGCGACGCCTCGTTCATCACGCGTCGCGGCGACCGCATCCTGATCGTTGGTCGAAACGGCGCCGGCAAGTCATCGCTCCTGCGCTGTCTGGCCGGCACGCAACAGCCCCAGGGTGGTGAGGTGCGCTTCGGTGCGAACGTGGAGGTCGGCTACTTCGCCCAGGAGCACGAACAGTTGGACTTCACCAAAACCGTGCTCGCGCATCTGGCCGACGCCACGGTCGAGACCGAGGTCCAGCGGCGCGCGCTCCTGGGCGCCTTCGGGCTGAAGGGCTCGGCCGCGCACCAGCTACCCGGGACGCTCTCGGGTGGTGAACGGGCCAAGCTCGCCATCGCGATCCTGGCCGCGTCGCGGGCCAACCTGTTGCTGCTCGACGAGCCGACGAACAACCTTGACCCGGCGAGCGTCGACGCGCTCGGCGACATGTTGCGCCAGTGGCGCGGCACGATCGTCGCGGTAAGTCACGAACGATCCTTCGTGGAGAAGCTCGAACCGACCCACGCGGTGCTACTGCCCGAGGAGTACTTCGACCTCTGGCGGGACGAGTACTTCGACCTCATCGAACGCCGTTGAGTCAGCCGCCCGTTCCCTTGAGGGTGGCGGTCTGGATCGCGAGGGACTGACCGGTCCACGCACGACCACCGCTGTGGCCGCGGTAGACGAATGTCGGTAGGAGCCATTCCATGTGATCGGCGAGCGTGTAGGCGGACCACGAGAGCTGAACTGAGGTCGCGGTCGTCGGCTCGGTGGTCGACAGCGCTGCGAGCGCGTCGGTGGGCGAGCGGAGTCGATAGTCGGTCAGCGCCGTGACGACGAAGGCCGGTCCGGAGGCGGCGACCACGTGGCCGTCACGGACGATCACGCGAACGGACAGCGTCGTCGTCGAGCCGTCCACGACGACGGGGTTCGCCGCTGTTCTCGGTCCGATGGTGACGGTGTAGCCCCAACGCTGGCGGGCGATCGCCGCAGCGAGTTGCGCCGGGCTCGGCCCGCTCGCCGTCCCGGCCTGGAAACGCCACTGGGCGAGTCCGGCTGTCGTGTCGTAGACGACGCGAGCCCCCGTCGCGCCCGTCTCGGTGAAGACCGTGCCGTTGTACCCGCCGATCGTGCCGATGGCGCCGAGGGCGGCGCCGAGTCCCATCGTCGCGGTGAGCCCCGAGGCGGGAACCATGAGTTGGTAGGCGCTCGCGAGTGAATCGCCCGGGCCGAACTTCCCTGCGACGGGCCGCGCCGAGGGCGGGGCTGCGCTCACCCCCGCGCCCTGGGCCGTCTTGGCCGCGGCGAAGGTCGTCGGGTTCGGCGCGAAGGCGAGCTGCGGCAGTGCGGGGGTCGCATTGAGCGCGACGACGAGGGCGACGGTCACCAGACCTGACACGCTGGCCGCCGCGGCGACCGCGAGGCGGAAGGGCGTCGGCAATGCAGGCCGGCGGCCGACGGCGGCGATCCGAGCGACCAGCGACGCGGGGTCGGGGTGGTGGTAGGCCGCGATGGCCGGGTCCTGGTCCCCGAGCGCTTCGAACGCGTCACGCATGGCGACCTCCTCCACGTGCTCCCTGTCCGGTAGAGGCCCGAAGTTTCACGACTCGTCCCATTGGTCAAAGAGGGCTCGGAACCGGTGTCGCGCACGCGACAGTCGGACGGCGGCCGCGTCGGCGCTCACGCCGAGGACCCGTGCGACGTCGGCGACGCTGAGGCCGTCCCAGGCGTGCAGGAGCAGCGCCTCGCGCTCGTCGGCCCGCAGCGCCTCGAGCGCGTGACGCACGCGCTCGTCGGCGACGACGATGTCCTCGGTGGACGACGCGTCACCGCGCACCCGTAGCGCCCCCTCGTGGACGATGCGGCGATGTCGGGAGCGTTGGGCGTTATGGAGCACGTTGCGCGCGACACCGATGATCCAGGGGAGTTCGGCGTCCCTCGGCATCGCGTCGAACCGGCGCCACACGATGGTGAAGGTCTCCGCCACCAGGTCGTCGAGGTCAGCGTCGCTCAAGGGGTAGAGGCGTCGACGAAGGTAGTTGCCGACCGCGGACTCGTAGTCGCGCACCACTCGTTCCAGCTCGGTGGTACGCGTGTCTCACCTCGGTCTCGTCCTCGCCCGACGTTACCGCCGTGGAACCGGCGCGAGTGGGACGTCGGGCTCGAAACGCTCTTCGACGACGTTGTCATCACACGATGGCCCCGGCCCGGCGGGTTCGACGTCGAGGTGCAGGACCGGGTTCTGGTCGACGGAATCGCGGGCGCCGGCGCCCGTATCGCCGACGCCATGCGGTGGTGCTATCGTCCCTGGTCACCGCAGCGAATCGCGCTATCGTGAAGCGTGCCGCCGGATCATCGGGCTAGGGAATCACGAAGCGCGATCAGCTTGGCTTGCTCGCGCAACTGCTCGTGCCGGTGCCGCAGAGACCAGTGACGCGGAACGACTCCGGTTTGAAAGCGACGGCTGGTGAGCCGACGTCGATTTGGATCACGCCGCCGGCGAGCAACGGCACCGCGCGAGGTGTGCTCGCGTAGCGCGTGCCGTTCTCGAAGACGACCACGTGTCCGACGGCGGGACCGACCCGGTTGCTCGAGAGCGGCTGGCCCCAGACGTCGAAGAACTGCCCAAGGGTGAAGTGGCCCTTGGAGGGTGCCTCGACGTGGATGATGCCGTCGTTGGCGTGCGTGTGGAGCCAGTAGAGGCAGTCGTGCAGTCCGACGTCTACGAAGGTCGTCGGACCCGACCCGGTGGTGACCGCCGGCGCGGTCACGCCGATGCCGGCGGGGAGGCGTTCGCGTTGACCGTCGACGTACATGGAGACGAGCACGTGAACGTGGTAGTGGACGGTCTCTTGACCGATGGTCTGACAGGTGATGCCGTCGATGGTCGATCCGCTGGCCGCGCCGGCGGGTGCCAGGACCGGCACGTTCAAGACTGGGACGCCCTCGGGTCCCGGCGAGCTCGTGCCCGACGATTGGTTCGAAAGCCACGCCGTCACTGCACTGGCGATGACGAGTACCGTGAGCAGCGCGACCGGGATCATGTTACGACGACGACTGAGCGTGGCCATCGGACTCCTTTCTCCTCGCGCTACTCTACGGGACCGCCACGGTCACCGTGTTCGACCGCGTGATCGCCAGAACAGCACCGTGCCGGTGGCGTCGGTGACGGTGGCGGAGGGAGAGTGATGGGTGAGTTGGAGGACCTGCGCCTCGAGGCGCGCGCGTTTGCCGAGGCGCGTGACTGGAGCCCGTTCCACACGCCGAAGAACCTCGCGATGGCGGTCGCTGGCGAGGCCGGTGAACTCGTCGCCGAGTTCCGGTGGTTGACGCCCGAGGAGTCGGCGCCGGACCGTCTGGCGCCAGAGCACCGTCGAGCCATCGAGTTCGAGATGGCCGACGTGCTCATCTTCCTGCTCCGGCTGGCCGACGTCCTTGACGTCGACCTCGCCGACGTAGTGCGCGCCAAACTTGCTGCGAACGAGAGCCGTTTCCCACGCGTCCGTTAGTGGCCCGTACGTCACCGATCGTCGCGGCGAGCGCGTAATCGGGTCTGAACGCAGTGAGTAGCCTCGGGGCGTGTCGCGCGGTGTCCCTCTAGGGTGAAGATGAACTTCGATCGTCTCTTCGAACCCCTCGTCGTCGGTCGCACCGTGGTGAAGAATCGCATCATCTCGTCGGGGCACGACACAGTGATGGTCCAAGACGGTCGGATCACCGATCAACTGATCGCCTACCACGAAGCACGCGCGGCCGGCGGCGTCGGACTGATCGTCGTCCAGGTCGCCGGCGTCCACGAGACGGCGCGCTACACCGCTCACGTCCTGATGGCGACCGACGACGGCTGTATCGACGGCTACCGACGACTGGCTGACGCCGTCCACGCCCACGGCACCACGATCGTCGGCCAGCTCTTCCACCCCGGCCGTGAGGTGATGGAGTCCCCAGACGGATCGCTGCCGGTCGCCGTCGCCCCCTCGGCTGTGGCCAACGAGCGATTTCGGGTGATGCCGCGCGCGTTGGGCCGCGACGAGATCGTCGAGATCGTCGACGGCTACGCCCAGGGCGCGGCGCGACTGGTCCGCGCGGGACTCGACGGTGTCGAGGTCGTCGCGAGTCACGGGTATCTGCCCGCGCAGTTCTTGAACCCCTTCGTGAACGAGCGTGACGACGAGTATGGCGGTGACGAGTCTCGACGACTGCGGTTCCTCACCGACGTGGTCCGCGCCATCCGTGACCGGGTCGGCCCCGGACCGATCGTCGGGCTGCGCGCCTCGATGGACGAGCGCGACCCCCGAGGCCTCGCCCCCGACATCGTCCTTCGTGCGGCGCAGTCACTGGACAACACGGGTCTCATCGACTACGTGAGCGTGACGACGGGCACCTCGGCGACCCTCGCGGGCTCCGACCACATCGCGCCACCGATGAACGTCGCGAACGGCTACGTCGTGCCCGCGGCGAATCGGGTGCGCGAGGCGGTCGGCGTCCCGGTCTTCGTGGCCGGTCGGATCAACCAGCCCCAGGAGGCCGAGCGGATCCTCGCCGACGGCCTGGCCGACGCCTGCGTGATGACCCGCGCGATGATCTGTGACCCGACGATGGCGAACCTGACCCGAGACGGCCGGGCCGAGGAGATCCGCGCCTGTGTCGCGTGCAACCAGGCGTGCATCGGCCACTTCCACGCCGGCTTTCCGATCTCGTGCATCCAACGCCCCGAGACGGGACGTGAACTGACCTTGGGCCGTCGGGTGCGTGTCACGACGCCCCAACGCGTGCTCGTCGTCGGCGGTGGTCCCGCGGGGCTCAAGGCGGCGGCGGTAGCCGCCGAGCGAGGACACCACGTGACCTTGCACGAGGCGTCGGCCCATCTGGGGGGCCAGGTCCTGCTCGCCCAGCGATTGCCGGGTCGCGACGAGTTCGGCGGTGTCGCGACGAACCTCGAGCGCGAGGCGCGTCGCGCCGGCGTGGCGATCGTGCTCAACTCGCGCGTCGAACGCAATCTCGTCGATGCGTGGGCGGGCGACCGCGTGGTGATCGCGACGGGCTCTCGACCCCACCGGCCGCCGATGGAGGTCCTCGGGGCGCCCACGATCCTCGACGCCGATTCGGTACTGCTCGGCCATACGGTACCCCCGGGAAGGGTCGTGGTGGTCGACTGGCGCGACGACTGGGTGGGTATCGGCGTCGCGCGGCTCCTCGCCTCCGCTGGCCACGAGGTGACCCTCGCGACCCCGGGCTACTTCGCGGGCGCGTCACTCCAGCAGTACGTGCGCGACGAGCACCTCGCGGCGCTCTCGCGCGCCGGGGTGGCGGTCCTCACCCTCGTGCGCCTCTTCGGGGCCGATGACGACTCGGTCTATCTCCAGCACGTCTTGACTGACGAGCCGGTCATCGTCGACCGCGTGTCGGCCGTGGTCCTCGCGACGGGCCGCCGTCCGTCGCGTCGCTTGGCCGATGAACTCGTCGCGGCCGGCGTCCCCGTCGAGCTCATCGGCGACTGCCTCGCGCCGCGCACGGTCGAAGAGGCTGTGCTCGACGGACTGCGCGTCGCGTCCGTCATCTGAAGCGATTCGGTGCGGTCGTGGGAGACTGGAACTCGTGACCACGAACGACCAGACCACTGCACGCTCACCCCTGTTCGCCTTCGCCGATCGGTTGGTCGACGAGCTCGCCGCGCGCGATCCACTCTTCGCGACGATGGCCGGCGTCGCCGGCTACGACGACCAACTCCCGGACTTCTCCATAGAGCACCAGCATGACGACGAGCGGATGCTGGGGGAGTCCCTGCGCGTCGTCGAGGCCATCGAGCCGACCGACGACGTCGACCGGATCGCCAAGGCGGTCATCGTCGAGCGGCTGTCGAGCGATCGCGCGTTGCTGCGCTCCGGTGAGGTGCGACGGACCTTCTCGGTCATCTCGTCGCCGTTGTCGGAGATTCGACAGGTCTTTGAACTCATGGACGCGCGATCAGCGACCGACGCCGCGGTCATCGCGACACGGCTGGGTGCGGTCGCGGGATCACTCGACAGTTGGCGTGGCGCGCTGGCGAACGCCACGAGCGACCAACTGCCGTCACGCCGTCACGTGCTCGGTGTCGCTGACCAGGCGCGAACGTACGCCGACGGTTCGTTCGCCGACGTAGCCCAGCGCGTCGCGATCGCCACCGGCGCGGACCTCGATGAGTCCGGGTTGGGAGAGGCGGCCGTGGCGGCCGACCGCGCGTGCGGCGAGCTCGCCAACTGGTTGGAATCGACGGTGGCGCCGCGAACGACCATGGATGACGGGTGCGGTCGCGAGCGCTACGTGCCGTGGGCGCGTTACTTCACCGGCGCGGAACTCGACCTCGAGGAGCTCTATGGATGGGGGTGGGAGGAGTCCCGTCGGATTCACGATCGGATGGTCGCACTGGCTGGCTCGATGTATCCCGGTGTCGTCGGCCTGCGCGAGGCCTCCGTCCTGCTCGACCACGACCCGGATCAGCTCGTGGACGGCACGCAGGCCCTGCTCGCTCGACTGCGCTCGTTCGTCGACGCCGCCGTCGAGCGGATCGACGGCGTGCACTTCGACATCGATCCTCGCGTCCGGTTCTGTGACGTGCGACTCGCACCCGAAGGTTCGGCGTCGGCCGCGTACTACATCCCCGTGAGTGAGGACCTCTCACGTCCGGGCACCACGTGGTACCCCACGATGGGCGCCACCACGTTCGCATGGTGGCGCTTCCCTGCGACCTGGTATCACGAGGCTGTACCCGGTCACCACCTTCAGGCCGCGATCGCGATGTTGGCGGCCGACCGTCAGTCGCGGTTTCATCGTCTGCGCGGCTGGACGTCGGGGTACGGCGAGGGGTGGGCGCTCTACGCCGAGCGGCTGATGGAGGAGCTCGACGGGTACGCGAGCCCGGCCGAGGAGTTCGGGTACCTCGCCGGGCAGGCGTTGCGGGCGAACCGGATCGTCGTGGACGTCGGGCTGCACCTGGGGCTCGACGCGCCCGACGACCTCGGTGTGCTCGGGTCGCTCGGTGATTGCTCGGCGAGGCCGTGGACCGCCGAGATGGCGGTCGCGCTCCTCGAGGAGTGGGCGATCGAAGAGCACGCCAGCGCGGTGTCCGAGGTCGACCGGTACCTCGGCATGCCAGGCCAGGCGATTTCGTACAAGGTCGGCCAGCGACGCTGGCTCGAGGTGCGCGACGGGGCCCGTGAGCGACTCGGTGCACGTTTCGACCTCAAGGCGTTCCACCAGCAGGCGCTCGAACTCGGCCCCCTCGGATTGGACCTGTTCGCCGCGGAGATGGCGGCGTGGTCGGCCGACGCGACCTGAAACCGTTGCATATCCGGCCGCGGGCGTCGTGACGGAGCCACCGTCGGCGTCGCCACGCACCCTGACCGGTAGAATCGGTTCCTGGTCGGCGGGCGTCAGGGTGACGCCAGTTGCCAGGGCGTGAAGTCCCGTTGTCCTGGAAGACGACAGTCGTCGAAACCGATCGGCCCCCCGAAAAAGAGAGATCATGTCCAACGCGCCTAGAGAAACGAACCCCTCGTGGGGCAAGAAGCAGTCCACCCGCCTGTCGATCGCGACGCAACGGCGCACGTGGACCCGTCGGGCCGACACGTGGGACCGCCACAATGACGTCGGGATGACCAAGGTCGCCGCCAAGGCCATCGAGGTCGCCGACGTGAAGCCCGGCATGGTCTGCATGGACCTCGGCTGTGGTGGCGGACGTCTGGCCCTCGAGCTCGCGCGTCGCGGCGCCACGGTCATCGGCGTCGACGTGAGTGCGGCGATGGTGGACCGGATGGTCGCCCAGGCCAAGGCCGAGGGACTCGAGCACGTCTCGGGAATCGTCTCGCCGATCGAACACCTCACCATCGATCCGTCGTCGTTCGATCTCGTGATCAGTAACTACGCGCTGCACCACCTGCTGGACTCGGACAAGGCCAAGGTCGTCACCGCGGCCTTCGGCTGGTTGCGACCCGGCGGCGTGTTAATCAACTCGGACATGATGCTCGGGCGCGGCGCCACGACCGAGGACCGACAGGTCATCGCGAGCAAGATCAAGGTGATGGCGAAGAAGGGGATCCCCGGCTACTGGCGGATCCTCAAGAATGCCGGTCGCTACATCTTCCGGCTGCGCGAACGTCCGATCACGCCCGACGCCTGGATGCGCCTCTACGAGGCGGCAGGATTCGTGGACCTCACGAGCGTGAACGTCGTGGCCGAGGCCAACGTCGTCAAGGGCGTCAAGCCACGCGGCTGATCAGCCGAGCGGTGCGTCGGGGCACGTCCCCGCGACCAGTGGCACGTGAGACGCGCTGGTGATCGTGGCGAGCCCCGGACGGGTGCCCGCCGCTCGCATCGCGGCGAGCGCGCCCGGCGCGTGTCGCAGGTAGGCGTTGAAGAAGTCGATCGAAGTCGCCGCCACCACGTCGCGCGCTGGCCCGGGGGGCACGTACGCGCTGAGGTGGGTCTGGCCGATCATCGCCAGGTAGTACTTGGGTGTCGGTGCCTCGTTGTAGAGCGTGACGCTGCAGGTGACGGGGTTCATTGTCAGGTCGTTCGTGCCTTGGACGACGAGGAGGGGTGCTGATCCGGTGGTGAAGTACGTCCCGGGGAACCAGGACAGTTCGGCCCCCGAGAGGATCACCGCCGCGCCGATGCGCGCGTCGCGACAGCACGAGTTCGCCACCGCCGCGAGACTCACGTCGCCGCCGTCGGACTGGCCGACGACGCCGATCTCGTGGGCGTTCACCAGTCCGCCGATGGCGTTTCCGGCCTGCGCGCTGTCCGCGATCAACGTCGTGATGAGGAAACTGAGGTCGCCTGGGTGGTGGACGATGTCGCTGCGGATGACGCCGCCGACGGCGTTCGGCGACGTGTAGGGATACGCGGGATCGGCGACGACGTAACCCGCGGCGCTCCATGCGTCGAGCAGTCCGGCGTACGCCTCGGGTGAGATGTCGAACCCCTGGGAGAAGATGAGCAGCGGGAAGGGACCGGCGTCACGAAGCGGGACCAGGCCGAGGCGGGCGGTGCCAGGGGCGCCGACTGCGGGGTAGCGCACGGTGACGGGGAACGTCCTCGCACCAGTCGAGCCACTGGCCGGCTCGCTGACCGTGAAGGTGACGGCCCCCACCGCGAAGGGTGCGTGTGGCGTCGGCGCTCGCGTGGTCGTGGTCGAGGACGACGCGGTTGTGGCCGAGGTCGAGGACGTCGTCGAGGTGGTGGTCGGACCCTGGCCCCGGGTCGTCGCGACGACGAGCAGGACCACGAGGATCAGCGCGAGCACCGCGACGAACCGGCGCCGACGCACGTTGACCCGCCGGCCGTGTCGCGGTGGTGCCATCGGGGTCAATCTAGCAGTGGGTCCGTCGTCGGTCCCGGCGCCGCCGCGTGCGCTTCGACGTACAGTTGGATATTCCACCGCGACCATCCACCACATTCGCCACGATCGCTAGCGGGCCGCACCCGTGGTGAGCGTGCGCCACCTCACCGCAGCGGATGTCGACGACGCCGTCACGCTCCACCTCGTCGTGCTCGACATGGAGTTCCTCTCACGATTCGGGCCCTCGTTCATGCGCGCCTACTACCGGGCGTGGACGATGACGTCGGGATCGATGTCCTTCGTGGCGCTCGACGATGCTGGCGCGCTGGTCGGTGTCCTGCTTGGAGCGACCGACCCCGCGACGCACGTGCGCGCGATGGTCCGCGAGCACGGCGTCGCGCTCGCTCGCGCCATCGTTATCGCCGCCGCCACACGACCCCGGCTGGCGAAGGACCTCGTGGTGACCCGGGCGGGCCGTTACGCGAGGGGCGTCGGTCGACTCCTCCTCGCGCGATTCCGACCTACCCAGGGCGCACCCATCGCCGACGCGCCACGGATCGGGGAGGTGACCCACGTGCTGGTCGACCCGGCGGCCCAGGGTGGTGGCGTCGGACGGACGTTGATCGACGCGGCGATCGCGTTTGCGCGCGAGGCTGGCGATGACGAACTGGTGCTCGTGACGCCGCCCGACCTCGCGGCGAGGCATTTCTACGAAGCGCTCGGCTGGCGCAGCGACGGGTCCATGACCAGCCGCAGCGGCGAGCCGTTCCTGCGTTACCGTTACTCGCTTCGTTGAATCAGCGTCGCGGGTTACGAGCGCGCGGGTTCGGTCCGTTGCGGGGCTGGGACGGCGGGGGCACGCGCGGGTAGGAGACCACGCGCATGGCGCGGCGCCGCTCGCGGCGCCGCTTCGCCACTCGACGGCGAGCGACGAGTGCGAGGACGCCGGCGATCACCACGAGCGCGGCCAGCAACCAAATCGCCAGGGAACGGGCGCTGCGTAGGAGCGATGAGGGAGTGGTCGTGGTCGTGGTCGCCACGGTCGTGGTGGTGGGTGCCACGGTCGTGGTCGTCGTTGGCACCGCTGTCGCGAGGACGGCCGAGGCCACCTTGGCCGCGGCGCAGCCCGGTGTCGGCGTGGCGGTCAACACCGGTGGGTTCAGTGGAGCGTCGGGCAGACCGAAGAGCTGGGTGGAGATGGCGTTGGCCATGGCGGTCTCGCCAGCCACATTCGGGTGGAGGTGGTCGGGGTTGAAGTACGGCGCGAAGGGCGTGTTCGGATTGCAGTAACCGTTGTAGACGTCGGCCATCACCGCGGCGAGGTTGATCACGCCGGTGAAGCCAGTGTGAGCCGATAACAGCCATGCGTTCACCGCACTCATCACGGACTGTTCCGACGGGCCCCAGTACTCGGGCAGGTCGTGGTCCTGCTTCGTCGACGTCGCGCGCGGCAGCAGGGTGATGGCGTAGACGTTGAGGCCCTGGGCGCGAACCTGGGCCGCCACCGTGCGAAGGCCCGTCTCGATCGCGGCGGCGGTCCCGTAGGGCGGGATGGGCTTGCCCGCCACGCCGCCGGCCCCGAACCAGATGTCGTTGGTGCCGAGCAGGACGACGACGTCCTTCACGCCCGGCCAGGCGAGCGCGTCGGTCGCGAGCCGCGTCACACCGGGTACGCCGCCGGAGTTCGTGGCGTAGGAGGTCCCGGGTGGAAAGACGGTCAAGGTGTTGCCGGCGATCCCCTCGTTGACGACCGACATCTGGTCGGTCGCGGGTAATCGGTCGATCCGTTGCTGCAGGGCGTTCACCCAGCTGAAGCCATTGTTCTCGTAGCCGTACCCGTCGGTGATGGAGTCGCCGAAGGCGACGATCGCACCTTGAGCCGGCGAATTCGCGACCGCCACCCCGGAGAGCCAGCGTACGTAAGCGCCGGTCAACTGGGGGTTGAAGCTCTGACTAGTCGGGTCGGTCGTGTGGTTACCAATCCCGTTGCTCGTCGCCCACGTATTGACGTCCCCGGTGCAGCAGTAGTGCACGCTCACCGTCGCCCACCCCGAGACGGCGATGGAGACGGCAATCTTCTCGTTAGCGTGTACCACCATGGCGACGGGATTGCTCGTGACCTGTCCGTGTGCGGGTATCGTCACGGCCCGCTGCCCGTTGGCGAACGTGACCGGGACGAAGGAACCGGCGACGACGGTGGGCCCGCTCTGGTCGACGCCGACGGTGACGGCACCGAAGGTGGTCGGGGTGGCGCTCCAAAGGTTGGAGAAGGTCAACTCCACCGAGCTCCCGGCGACCGCTACCGTCGCGGTGTCGCGCACCGTCGAGTTGTACGTCGCGCCGAGGGCGAGGTCCATCGGCGACGTCCACGTCACCTGCCAACCCGGTGTCGCGCCGCTCGGCGTGGCGACAGCGAGTGACGCGAGCAGGAATATGGCGCTGACCAGGAGTCCGAGCACGGTCGGCGGTCGGAACCGGCCTGGAACTCGGCGGTTGGCCGGCGTGCGCGCCACTACCTCCACCACGCCCTACTCAGCGACAGTTGACGGTCCTGCGAGCGTCCACCCGCCAACCTGTCCGTCGCAGTTCGTCGCACACATAGCTGCTCAAGCCTACCGGCCATCGTCGGAGTGGACGATTGACTCGCGTGCTCGACGTTTACTGTCGTTCACTACTTGACGCGGGCCTCGTCGCAACGGGTGAGGATCGCCTCGACCGTGGCCGCCGGCGACAGGTCCGACGTGTCGAGCCAGAGCCCGCGCCGAGGGGTGGTCTCCTCGAACATCGTCGCGAGTGCGTCGACTTCCCAGCCGTTGCCGTATCCCACCTTGGAGCGATCGCGTTCCCGTCGAGCGACCACGTCAGGCCGAGGCACGAGTACGACGACGAAGAGTGGCGAGACGTCGAGGAGGTCGATGACCTCGGGCAGGGCCTCGCCCACGAAGATGTCTTGGAGGACCACGGTGAAGCCATCACGCCAGTACTCGTTCGCGACCATCGCCGCGAGTCGTTTGCGCAGGTCGAGCTGGCGCCGAGCTTCGTGGCCGAGACTTGGTTCGATGGGGTCTCGTCCCGTCACGATCATCCTTCGGAACACGTCTCCACGCAGGTGGACTCCGCGATCGAAGCGACCGACGAGCAGATCGGCGATCGTTGACTTCCCCGATGCCATCACGCCCGTGATCAGAAATCCGCCGCCGTCGTACCGAGCCGTCATGGCTCCGATTCTGTCTCGGCCCATCCCATGTTAGGTGGCGGCGGCGTGGACCGAGCGGTGCCGCTCAACGGTCGACGGGCCGTGACTCGTCCACTGGTACGAGACCTACCCCCGGCGACTCGAACCGAAGAATCGAATAAGAAGTGGGTCGCGTCGCGGTGATGTGCCGCGACAATGGGTGTGTTTCTCGTTGGTCGACGGACCAAGAAAGGCGGATTCGCACCATGCCACCAGACGCACCGCGACCGGGTTTCGGCGGTCCCTTCTTCAACGGCGGGATGCATCACGGTCTGGGACTTCGCGGCGGGCTCTTCCTCGTCTTCCTCGCCATCTTGCTGATCGTCGCGATCGCCGCCTTGCTGCTCTCGATGTCCCGGCGTCGTGACGAGTCGCGTCGTGACCTGAACGATGATCATGGCTCGAGAAATCCGAGCAGCGCACTCGGGATCCTTGACGAGCGCCTCGCGCGCGGCGACATCGATGTCGATGAGTACACGAGCCGGCGCAACGTCTTGTCGGGTCAGGTGTAATCGAGCACGTTTGCGGGCCCCACGGTCGGTCGAGGATGCACGTGAACCGAACTCGACACGGTGCGACGGCTCCACTACGCTGACGCGATAGTCGGTCGAGCCGCGACGTATGGCGACGACGTGTTCATGGGGGGGCAACATGAAGTCGAGCAGTCCACGACGGTCGCTGGTCGCGAGAGCCGGTGCGATGGTCGCACTCGTCGCGATGACGGGATTCGTGCCGTTGGCGTCGCCCGCGGGGGCGTCGACGTACTCTTACTCTGGCACCGGCTACGATGCGTCCTATCCGCAGGGGTCGTCGACGCCTCCTCAGGGCTTGAGTTTTGCCATTATCGGCGTCACCCACGGCCGACCGTTCACCACGAACCAGTACGCGTCAAAGCAGTGGAACGCTGCGCCAACTGGCTCTCGTTCGTTGTACTTCAACACGGGCTACGCCCTGGCCTACGCGAAGTCCGACACCGGCAACTGCAAGACCGATTCAAGGACGTTTCAACCGAGCGCCACGGGGCACACACTCTCGGCGCTGCAGGCGGCCTGGGCCATCGGCTGCAGCGAGGCCGACTGGGCGGTGAGTGTCGAACCGGGTACACCGGTGATGTGGTGGGCCGACGTCGAGACCGGCAACAGCTGGTCGACGGATACCGCACTCAACCAGGCGACCATTACGGGTATGGCGTATGAGTTCACCAACGCGAACGTTCCTGTCCCGTTTGGCATTTACTCCACGCCGTCGATGTGGGCGTCTATCACGGGGCCGAATTTCGCCGTCTCCGGGGTCGCCGGTGACTGGCAGGCGGGATTGACGGCGTGCCCAACCTCGACTTCGGGCTTCACGTTGTTACCTTCCGGTTCAACCGCGCCGCTGTTGGTAGCCCAGACGGGCACGCTCACGGGCGGCGGTGGCGCAATCTACGACAAGGATCAGGGCTGCCAGTAGCGATTGATCCATCGCATCGATCGACCATGCACGGACGTCAGTTCTCGCCGACGTCGGCCGGACGGTGACCGCCACGCTTCAAGGTACGAGGATGCAACGGAAGCGATTGGCGGCGACGCGCAATCCGACGAGGGCGAGCACGATGAGGTAGGCGATGCGCCCGAGCATCACCCACTGGAACACGCCGAGGGAGAGGCCGCGAAGCAGCGCCGCGGACTGATAGAGGGGCGAGATGGCGACGATGGCGCCAAGCCAGTGCGGATAGAGCGAG
>JAJYPU010000234.1 GCA_021795095.1 Actinomycetes bacterium
CCCCGCTTTCGCGACGGTAACCTCGTACGGGGGCGATCACGAGGAGACACCCATGTCAGAGGACCTACGCCGGGCGATTGGCGCGATCACCGAGCCCCAGCTGGTGCGAACCCTTGAGGAATTGGGCTTCCTCGGCGCCGTCGAGGACCGCGACGGTCTGAATGTCGAGCTGGTGCTGCCGGTCGTTGAGTGGCCGAACCGCGCCTGGCTCGAGGACGAGATCGCCGACGTCGCCCCGGGCGCGCGGGTGAGCGTGCGCGCCATGACTGACGACGAGCGCCTGGAGCTGCGCAACTTCCTGCGCGGCAACATGACCGCCGAGCCCGGCCCGGGCCACCACCACGACACGGCCACGCCCAAGTTCCTCGACAAGCTCGCCAAGACCCGCGTGCTCGGGATCTCATCGGGCAAGGGCGGCGTGGGCAAGTCCTCGGTGACGGTCAACCTCGCCATCGCGCTCGCCCAGGCCGGTCACCAGGTCGGCATCCTCGACGCCGACGTCTACGGTTTCTCGCTACCCAAAATGCTCGGCGCCGACCACGACCCCATCGTGCTCGGCGACACCGTGATCCCGACCCTCGCCCACGGGGTGCGCTGTATCTCGATGGGCTACTTCGTGCCCGACGAGCAGCCGGTGATCTGGCGCGGGCCGATGCTGCACAAGGCGATCGAGCAGCTCGTGACCGAGGCGTGGTGGGACGAGCCCGACTTCTTGTTGATTGACATGCCCCCGGGCACCGGTGACGTCGCGCTCACGTTGTCCGAGATCCTGCCGCGCGTCGAGATGTACGTGGTGACGACCCCCCAGCCGGCGGCCCAGCGCGTCGCCCAACGCAGCGCCTACGCCGCGCGGGCCCTCAAGCTGAGCGTGCGCGGGGTGATCGAGAACATGAGCTGGTTCGTCGGCGACGACGGCCAGCGCTACGAGATCTTCGGGGCCGGCGGCGGCGCCAAGCTGGCGAACGACCTCGGGATCCCGCTGCTCGGCCAGATCCCCCTCGACCCGCGACTGCGCAGTGGCGGGGACCTCGGGGACCCGGTGGTGGTCTATGAGCCCGAGAGTGACGTGGCCCACGCCTTCACCGAACTCGCGGCCACGATTCAGCGCCAGGGTCCGGCGCGGGTCTATCGTCAAGAGCTCAAGCTCGTTTAACCCACCCAAGGGGGATCATGGAACTCGCTGGTCGAACGGCTGTCATCACCGGTGGGGCGAGTGGGATCGGACTGGCGACGGCGTCGCGCATGGCCGCGGCCGGTGCGTCTCTCGTGCTCGGCGACGTCGAGGAGGCCGCGCTCGCGGCGGCGGTCGAGACGCTCGCGAACGCCGGGGCCCGGGTGGTCGGCGTCGCCTGTGACGTCGCGGTCGAGTCCGACGTCATCGCGCTACGCGAGGCGGCGCTCGGGAACTTCGGTGCCGCGCATCTCATCTTCAACAACGCCGGCGTCGGGGCCGGTCCGGCCATCGGCACGCCCAAGGCCGTGTGGGACTGGGTCATGGGGGTGAACGTCGACGGGGTGATCAACGGCATCAACGCCTTCGTGCCGCTCTTCCTCGAACAAGACGAGGGCCACGTCGTCTCCACCGCCTCACTGGCGGGCCTCGGCGGCGTGCCCGGCATGGGCCCCTACTGCGCGAGCAAGTTCGCCGTCGTCGGGATCGCCGAGACGCTCTTTCACGAGCTTCGCCTCTCGGGCAAGCACGTCGGTGCCTCGGTGCTCTGTCCCGGTTTCGTGCGTACGCGCATCGACGAGTCCGAGCGAAACATGCCCGAGGACCTGCGCGCCTACAACGACGACCCGACGGTGCGCGCTATCGGCGCGATGGCGAGTGATGCGGTGCGCTCGGGCATCGACCCGAGCGTTGTCGCCGAGGCCGTGACGACGGCCGTGCTCGAGAACCGGTTCTGGATCCTCACCCACGAGCACGCGGCGATCCGCACGAGTGAACAGCGCGTGGCCTGGATGAGTGGTGGCGAGCCACCGCGGATCAATCTCGAGGGCGCGACCCGTCCGTAGGGCGAGGCGCCCAGCGACTCGGCGCTCGAGGTTGGTACGAATCGACCGATCTGGTGCCTGGCATCGCACTGACGCTGGTCAACGCGTGGATAGTTCGAAACGCATTGCGTTCGACGTTGCGAACAACCTACGATGCGCTTACGGGTTGACGTGGTCGCTCGGGGGGAGTCATCGATGACCATGACGTCCGGTTCACCACCTGATCGAGGCCGTGGGACGGGTGCCGTTGGCGCCCCAAACGTCGACCGGGCGACCGTCGGGGCGATCCTGCAGTCGATGTTCGACCCGTTGGTCGTGCTGCGGGCGGTACGCGACGACCAGGGTCGAGTCGTGGACTTCGAGTACATCGAGGCCAATGAAGCCGCCATCGAGATCAATCACACGACGCGCGAGCAACTCATCGGGCAGCGACTGCTCACCCTGTTGCCTAATCACCGGGGCTCGGGGCTCTTCAAACGTTTCGTGCACGTCGTCGAGACGGGTGACCCGCTTGCGCTCGATGACGTGGTCTACGACAACGAGATCCTCGGTGCGCGGGGCCACTTTGACGTGCGCGCGGTGAAGGTGGGCGACGCCATCAGCTACACGTGGCGCGACGTGACCGATCGGGTCGCTGAGAACCTGCGCTACCGGCTGCTCGCCGAGAACACGTCGGACATTGTCTCGGTGGCCGAACCCGGTGGGCCGATCACCTGGATTTCGGACTCACTCACCGCGGTGACCGGCTGGCGACCCGAGGACGTGATCGGTCGGGAATTCATCGAGTTCGTGCACCCCGAGGACCTCGCGCGCGTGCGCGTCGCGCGGCGCCAACTCGGCGACGGCGATCGTCACGAGCTGACCGCCCGCGTGCGTCGTGCCCAGGGGGACTATCGATGGATGACGATCTCGGTACGCGAGGTCGGCGAAGCCTCCGGTGCGGTGCGAGTGTCGTCGTGGCGTGACACCAGCGCCGAGGTCGCGGCCCACGAGCGACTCGTGGAGTCCGAGCGACGATTCCAGCTGCTCGCGGAGAACGCGAGTGACGTGGTGATGATGACCAACCCCGAGGGCGTCATCGTGTGGATCTCGCCGTCCGTTGCCGATGTGCTCGGCTGGCCGGTCGAGGACATTGTCGGCACCCTGTCGGTGGATCTCATTGCCGAACAGGACCGCGAGACCCTGCTGGGATGGCGGGCGATCGTCTACACCGGCCACGACGTCCATGGTGAGAAGATTCGCTACCGCACCGCGAGTGGCGACTGGCGCTGGATGCAGCTGCACGCCCACCCGGTGCGCGACGAGCGCGGCACCGTGACTGCGGCGGTCGTGGGCCT
>JAJYPU010000038.1 GCA_021795095.1 Actinomycetes bacterium
GTGCTCACGGGCCATCGCGGCGAGCGGGGCGATCGGCATCTGCTTGGCGAAGGTGAGCATCGCCATCTCCATCAAGAGGGTGAAGCCGCTGCCCGGGCGGGACCAGGGCACCGCCACCAGGTGCACGCCGTGCTCGGGGCAGTCCACTCGGGGGACCCGGGCGATGAGATAGGCCTGGTGCTCGAAGAAGTCCAGGTGCCGCCAAGTCTTCTCCACGGTGTCGTGCACCGGGCACGATATCTCCTTGCAACCTTCGTGCGGACAGGCGAACCGGGAACCTCTCGGAAAGTCCAGCCAGATCTCGAGTCTTCCGCCGAGCTCGTCGAACTCCACCGACGTCACCCGCCACGGCGGCACCAATCCCAACGCCCTCAAACATCGCGAACAGACCTGGATCCTTCATCATCTCAACCCCATCAGTAGCTCTCGGACAGTATCGAAACTACGTCAGGCGATCTCAGGGGTTGACGGACTTACCCACACGAAACAGCGAGGAGCCAATCTTATGAAGTACCGAGCGAATGGCAGCGCTTCGTCACTCCAGCAATGGCTTTGTGTCAACGCCTCGCCCAAACGTCACATCGATGTTCGTGATGACGCCGCGAATGGCGACATTGGCGACGTCGGCGTTACCGCGAAATGTGGCGGTCAAGAACACCAAACACGATTCCTCCGTAATGCTTCGCGAAGGAAAGACCCCTTGGGGTCAAAATTCGAAGGGAGGATGTTGAATCACGGTAGCGGCGGGCCTCTTGGACACTTTGCGTGCTGTCGACGAGTACGCAGCGAATTCGTTGACCTCAGTAATCATTCGTGCCACCGCCGTCCATTCATCGCTTCTTATGTTCGGGGTAGACGGATCCGTGAGGGCCGCCACGGGCAAAGCCAGGGCGCACACTGGTGGTAATTCCTCCACCACTTTTGTTACCGACGGCCGAGAGCGGCGTTGCAATGTCTTCCAATGACTGTTGTTCTGCCGCCACGCCGAACACCAGTTCCGCGACGCCGCCAATGATCATGACACCCGCGCCTACCAAGTAGGCAAAGAAGAGCCCACGGTGGCTGTTGACCAGCCCACCGTAGATATTGGGCCCTAGTGCGCCAAAGGCCTGGGCCAGCGCGAAGAAGACGGCGATCGCCTTGGCGCGAACCTCCAACGGGAAGATCTCGCTGACGGTGAGATACGCCGCGCTGGCTCCCGCTGAGGCGAAGAAGAAGACGAGCGACCACGCAACGGTTTGGGTGAGCGCGTCCAGCAGGTTGGCGTCAAACGCCCACGCGCTGACCAACAACAGACATCCAGCCAGCAGGTAGGTGGAGCTAATCATGAACCGTCGACCGATCGTGTCGAAGAATCGACCGAGGATGAGGGGGCCGGCGAGGTTGCCGACCGCGAAGGCGATGAAATACAGCGGAATCGCGCCGCTCGACACGTGGTACACCGTGGCGAGGACCAGGGCGTAGGTGAAGAAGATCGCGTTATAGAGGAAAGACTGCGTGATCATCAACGTTGCGCCGAGGATACTTCGTTTCGGCATCTGTGTGAACAGCACGTGTGCCAGCGTGAAGTATCCGAGGTCGGCTATCGGGTTGATGACGAGTGCGTTCGATTCGTCGAGCGGAGGCAGATCTCCGCAACCCTCTGACTCCTTCTCCATTCGCTGGATGGCTTTTTCGGCCCCCTCTTCGCGCCCGTGCATGATGAGCCATCGTGGACTCTCGGGGAGATTACGCCGCACGAAGATGATAGCCACGGCGAGCACTGGTCCAAGGAGAAAGCCGATTCGCCAACTCACGGTGTCGGAGAAGTGATTGAGGATGTAGAGCTCGGCGAGAGTGCCAATCAGAGCGCCGCCCCAGTAGGTGCCGTTGATGGCGATGTCGACGCGTCCTCGAAATCGCGCAGGAATCATCTCGTCAATCGCGGAGTTGATCGCGGCGTACTCACCACCGATGCCCATGCCGGCGATGAATCGGGTGGCGTAGAGCCAGATCACCCATCCACCACCGTGGCCAAACGTGGCCGCGGTGAGACCCGAGCCCAGCAGATACACGCCCAACGTGACGAGAAAGAGTCGACGTCGCCCAAGCTTGTCTGAGAGTCGACCGAAAACGAGGGCACCGACCACCTCGCCAATGAGATAGATCGACGCGATGTCACCCACCGCTCGCGGGGACATGCCGAGCGTATTCTTTCTCTGCAGGAGGTCGGCCACGTCGCTCGCGATTGTGATCTCGAGCCCGTCGAGCACCCAGGCAACACCCAGGGCGACCACCATGCGGGTGTGGAATGGAGACCAGGGAAGTCGGTCTACACGCGCCGGTATCAGCGTGCTAATTGATTCGGACTCCGTTATCGCCACCGCGCCTATCTCCCCTGTTGAGAAGGAAATTTCCACTGAGAAGAGGTGCGAGGTCTTGGCGTCTTCACTCAAAGGGTAACCCCCTCGATGCCAGTTGTCAATGGATCCCTCAGCGGTTGTGGGGACACCATTGCTTGGCCCGCCTGTCTCATGAGACCATTGGTGTCACTTGGAATGACTTGCGTTGACGCCCATTGAGCCTTGACTGCGAGCCGTCAGTTGCCTCAGTGATAAGGGAGTTGCCGTGATCTACGTGTGGATGCTGGTTGCGTTGTTGTTCGTAACGTTTGTGGGTTGGGTGTCGAGCAAGGGCCGGTACGGCGACAAGGCGCCTCGCGAGGCGAGACGATTCACGTCACTCGGGCGACGCACGTCGGTCCTTGACGATGACGCGGACGGCTACATTCGCGATAAGTAGCGCCCCAACGGCGCGGGTGGCGCTGGAGTCGAACGATCGATGTACGCCGCTAGGGGCCGTGCGAGCATCACGTAGCGTGAGAGGCCTCACGTCACTGGGATCGGTTCGGGTCTCAACGGCGCATGTCGGATCGAGTCGACAGTCCAACTACCGATGCGTGAGCGCGTCGGCCACGTCGGAAGGCGGGATCATGACCACAGCCATCCCAAAATACGGCGGGAGGACGCCGACGGCAGTGAACCTCGGGAGCAGTTGCGCCACGAGTCGCGGTCCATCCAAAAGGACGATGTTGTACGCGAGTGTGCCGTAGACGTGCACAAGGTCGGCGATCGCGGTGCGAAGGGCTTCGGCGAGGTTCTTGGGATCCTGTGCGACGACTCGGATCTCGCCGGTGGTGGTTGGTGCCCACGCGACGTAGGTCACCAACTCGGACGAGTCGTTGAGAACGAGTCCGTGGTGATGCGCGAGCGCTACGTCCTCGTCGATTGAGGCGGCGGTCACGGTCATCGCGACGGGGGCGGCGACGTCGACGTTGGTGCTCACGACTTGGCCGTGCAGATGGGGCTGGGTCCCGTTCACCTCGAGGCCCACATTGACGAAGGCGAGGGTTCGTCGGAACTCGGTGCGGTGTCGCGCGCGCACTTCAAGAAGGGCGGCCATCACATCCTCGGACTCGTCTGGCCCGAGACTCTCGAAATCGGTGACGTGACGACGGGTAATGACAAGGTCAGCGCCACCCGTTGGGCCGAACGGGCTCCATCGATTCGCGATGACAAAGGAGTGGGGACTGTCTCGTTGAAGGTGACTGACGTCATCACCGTTTTGAATGTCGTTCGCGTCGGACACCGGGGCCGCGGCGAGGCCACAGAAGACGCAGTGTTCACCGGGGCCGGGCAGGGTTCGGCGCACGACCGGGAAGGGCTTGTTCCGCTGGTCTGGGTGTACGGAGACGACACCCGTCAGCGGATCGCGGCGAATCTCATCGGTGTTCATGTCCAGTCGAACCGTACTCGCGGTACCGCGCCCTTGCAATCCGGTCACGGAACTCACTGCTGCCCGGCGGCCCGATTGAACGGGCCACCGGGCAGCGAACGGTTGTCGTCGGAACCGCTGCGACGTGGTATCTACGGCGTGAGTAGGTTGACCGACGTTCCCCAGTTGATGAACAGGTCCCTTGTGTCACCACAGGTGAAGTCCTTGGCGAACTGAGCGTCGGTGCAGGACTGGTTGATCATCTCAGAGGCGAAGACCACTCGGTTCCCGACCACCTGGGCCGCGGAGTAGTCGCCCCAACGAGGGTCATAGCTTGAGGTGCCCAAACCCTGGTACTCCGAAAATCCGTCCTGGGGACCCACACCGAGGGCGGCGACATGGACCGTCGAGTCAACGGAATCGCCGGAACCGACCATGGAGTAGGCCGTGCTCGGGTAGTAGCTACTCCCGGAGATGCCGTAGGCCATCACACCGGCACCCTTCTGCGTTATCGCCACTGCTGGGAAGAACGCGTTGGCACCACTTGGCGACACGTAACCCGTCGACACTGTGGACGATTCGAGCCCCGACGAATCGAGGTTCGGTTTGACGGCGAAGTAGGCGATTCCTGAGTACAGCGTCTGCGACGTGCCCGATACCTGGAGCACACCGGTGTTGAGAGCGCCAACGAGCGCACCGGTCGAGGGGTCGAACGCCGCGGTGGCCATCCGGTCGTCGTTGGTCTGGATGGGACCTTCCGGTGGAGCCTTCGCCTTCTTACTCCCGTTCAATGAATTCCAAGCATCGCCGAGTGGCGTGGATCCTGCCTTCTGAGTGGCGAGCGGGGGCATCGCGTACTGGCCGGAACTCAGCGTTGCTTCGTAGATGCCAATAGGCGCTGAATTCGAACCCGGGCTGTTCACCGCTGACGTGTTCGTGAAGGCCCACTCGGCGATTCGCTGATCGCCAGCGTTCGAGAAGTCGAGAGCGCTCAAGGCGTAACTCGTGCCGCGGTACGCGCTCGTGTAGGAACCGGCGGGGGACTGGGCGGGAACGAGTGAGTACCACGGGCCCGCGCCCGGTGCCGGCACGGTGGCGCCGATTGCGTTCCACCAAACCGGGATGCTCGTCGCGCCACTGTCAAGTGCGGTCTTGCTCAAGAAGTAGTAGTTGCACTGTCCGGCAGGCGCGCTACCGAAGATCGAGTACTCGTTCGTTGAGATCTGAACAGTGTTGTTCCCGACGCCGAGCAGGGGTTGATCTCCGAAGCAAGGGTTCGCGCCGGACTTGCTGGTTGACAGATTGTTGCACGTGGCGGTTCCCGTCTGATTGGACAGGTCGGGGATGAAGTAGACGTTCCATGAGCCCGTCGGGTTGGGCGTTTTGCTCACCGCGAGCCACGTTCCAGCCCAGCCCTGGGGAGTCGCGTCGTTGAGGTCCAGCCAGATCTGGCTCGCGTACCAGTGTCCCGTCGTGTTGTCGAAATAACAGCGTGGGTCACCCTGGACGGAGTAACTACCGTCACCACCGGCGCCGAAGATTTCCGGCGTACCGAACAGACTTTCAAGCGGTGCGACGGTGATCGGGGATAACTTCGATCCCGAGAACACCTCGACCACCTCGTTGTTGACTTCCATCGTGGTCGTGGTGCTTGCGCACAGTCCTTGGTCCGACGGCTCTACGTCGACGCCAGGTAGTCCACCCTTCTGCGGGTGGGTGATGCCTTGGAGATACCCGTTCAACCCCGAGGTCGAGGTAAGTCCATTCGTTGCGCCGGTGATGGGCGAACCCGTAACGGTCGGATAGGGCGTACTGGAAGGACGGCCCTTGCCCTGGGAGTTCGAGATGGACGCCGGGACTTTGGCCCGAGATGACGCGTTATCGCCGGCACTGAAGGTCCGTGGGCCAGCGCCGGGCGGAATCGACGACGGAAGTGCTTGGGCCCCGCCGTAGGCGTAGGTCCCCGTGCCGAGTGTGGTGGTGTTGACTAGGTTGGCCACACCCGTTTGGGTCGCTTGGGCGACCAAACCGACCGCACCGGGCGGAGAATCGGGGGCGGTGGCGTTAGCCGCAGTCACACTCGTCACATTCAACAGGGCGAGCGCCGCCGCCGCCGCCATCACGCTACCGATTCGCCTTTTCATAGGACACCCCCACAATGTTCGTTGCGCTGAGTTCGTTGCGCTGACAATGTGCTTCGGCCCTGATGCTAGGAGTTCCGCGCGTCGGCGTAAAGGGGGAGTTTTTGAGAACTGATACGGAACTAGTCACATTGTTATGTCGGTCCTCACGCAAGAGGAGCGATCAACGCATCGGTTGGCGCAAAGTTGTTGCGCCCGTGCGATACGCATGAGCCCAAGTGCGACGACAAACTTCGCGCAATGTAGGGCCCGCAGTGTGTCCGTGGCCATGAGAAAGTATCCACTGGTGGCCAACTGAGGTCCCCGCTGGTGGCCACGAAAAGTCCCCACTGGTGGCCAGGAGAAGTCCCCGCCCTTCATTGAGTATCCAACCGCAGTGCCCCCTGACCGGTGACGGTGGTAGTTCCACCAACCACGGCACCGACCAGGAGACACTCTCAATGAAATCAGCGGCGAGCGGGCAGTGTCGACGTGGTGGGTCGTCGACGGGTAGCGGTTCCCGGCGCGTTCGGGTGCTCACTCGAACTACCTGGTCGATGCCGGACACTGACTAGAACGTCACATATACAAACCGAAACGGTATAGTAATGATATGTGGGTCGTCCCCACAGATACCTGGGACGGTATGACCCGGGGAACCGGGTTTGAAGTTCGGGGCAACGTCCGAAGAGAGGAGATATGCCATGAAAGATGTAAAGGCATGGGTCCGGGGCGAGGACTGGATCAGCCTGGCCGCCGGCGTCTACCTGTCATTCGCCGCGATGATCGGCGCCACGGTGACGGCGGCGTCGGCGAATGCGTACACGATGGGACCCGTGATCGTGGTGCTCGCGCTACTGGCTCTGGCCTTTCCGAAGGTGATGACGATTGAATGGCTGAAGTTGCTCGCCGGTGTCTGGGTGTTCATCGCGCCGTGGGTCCTCGGATTCTCCCACGTCACCGCGGCGTCGTGGAACGCGTGGATCATCGGCGTGATCGTGGCGGCGTTCTCGGCGGCCCGTCTCACCGAGCTGAATTCGCGCGACGCGACATCGACCTCGTCGCACGGGACGCACCTACCCCACGCGGCGTAGGTGCCTGTGGCGCCCTTGGCAGCGACGGAGGGGCGGGGTTATCCCGCCCCTTCGTCGCGTGTCGGCGTGACTCGGTTCGCGTCGAAGTCGTAGGCGCAAGCGAATTCGACATCGCGAGTTTGGTCTCGGTGACGTGATTGGAAAACAGGTTGGAAGGAATGGGTATCGCAGTGGCACGGAAGGCGTGGTTTGATTGCTCGGCAGGACCGACGGCGGCGTTGTTTCGTGCGTCCTGCGCTCGTGGGGTGAGCGCGTGATCGCCGAGGACCTCGGTTCGGCGACGTCCGTGCGCCGGTCGCCGGGTCGTCCGCGTGACCCGGCGGTGGGAGACGCCATCCTCGCGGCGACCCTTGAGCTGCTCGCTGAGTTCGGGTACGGGCGGACCTCGCTCGACGCTGTGGCGGAACGCGCTGGGGTCAGCAAGCCGACGCTCTATCGCCGATGGCCATCGAAAAAGGATCTCGTCATCGCGGCGATCGAGCGGTTCGGCGATTCGGCCACGTTGCCGGAGGGTGGCGATTCGCGCCAGCGCGTGACGACGTTTATGGAGGAGTGGTGGAATCTAGCGGCGAGTCCGGAGCAGGCCATCGTGCCCAAAGTGTTCGCCGAACTACTCGGTGAGGCACAACGTCACCCCGAACTGAATCAGGCCGTGCATCGGATGTTCCTGTCGAGTCGCCGAGCCCAGATGAGACACCTCCTCGGCGGCGCGGTGTCCGACGGCGAGTTACGGTCTGACCTCGACCTGGATGACGCGATCGACGTGCTCATCGGCACCCTCTTGTTCCGCCGACTGATCTCAGACGGACCCGTGTCACCCGACGCCGCGCGACGAATCGTGGACATCGTGTTCGATGGGGCGGGACCCGTGGCTGCGTCGTAAACCGTGCGCGAAGCATGGGTGACAACTCGTTGCCGCAGTCGGTCGTGTCGGGCCCGTGGGGGGGGCCGCCGGTCTGGTACCGAAGACCATCGCATCACCCGGATTCGAAGCCCCAGTATCCTCGGGCTCGTGGCGCCAGTTCTGCGGATCGATGACCTCTGTCGCCGGTTCGGGGAGCGTGTCGCACTCGACCACCTCACATTTGAGGTTTCCGCCGGTCAGGTCGTCGGATTCCTCGGGCCCAATGGTGCTGGAAAGACCACCACGATGCGGGCGATCTTTGACCTGACCGATCTCGACTGTGGGACGATCACGTGGAGCGGCATCGTCGTTGGTCAGACACAGCGACGTCGATTCGGCTACATGCCCGAGGAGCGCGGACTCTATCCGAGCATGCTCGTGGGCGAGCAACTGCAGTATCTCGGCAAGTTGCACGGACTGAGCCCACGTGACGCCTCAAGTGCGACGACTACCTGGCTCGAACGCCTCGGACTCGCCGATCGCGTCAATTCCAAGGTGGAGTCGCTCTCCCACGGGAACCAACAACGAGTCCAACTCGCGGCCGCGTTGCTCCACGGACCCGAACTGCTGATCTTGGACGAGCCTCTCGCGGGCTTGGACCCGGCGGGAATCGACGTCATCGGTGAGGTGCTCGCTGAGCAGGCGCGCGCTGGGTGTTGCGTGCTCTTTTCCAGTCACCAGCTCGACCAGGTCGAAGACCTCTGCGAATCGGTCGTGATCATCGACCACGGGCATCTCGTCGTGGCCGGACAGGTTGACGATTTGGCCACGAGTGGGCCGCGTCGTCTCGTCGTGCGACTTGAAGGCGTGCGTTCCGCTAGCTGGCTCGAGGGGGTCGCGGGCGTCAAGATTTCCGAAGTGCGGGGGGGCGACGTGCGTCTCGTGTTGGATTCGACTGTCGATAGCAACGCCATTTTGGAACTCGCCCGAAGTAGCGGTCGTGTGACCAAGTTCGTCTTCGAGCGTCGCCGACTGTCCGAACTGTTCCGAGAGGCAGTCGCGTGAAGCTCATCGTCCTCGCACTCGTACTGATCGTGCTGGTGGTGCGTCTGTGGCGTCATCGGCGAGGACCGGTGCGCACACGCCGCTCGAAGTCCGACCGGCTGAGCGGCGATGTCGAACTGGTCATCACTCGAGAGGTTCGGGAGCGGTTTCGCGGGCGAGTGTTCAAGGTCACGACGTTGTTCGTCTTGATTGTGGTCGCCGCCGCGATCATCATCCCCGTACTGCGCGGTGGCAAGACGAAGGTCCAGACGATCGGGATCGTCGGCGCCTCTACGTCTTCCCTTCAGGCCACGGTCAAGAGTTCCGCGGCAACCGTTGGCCTCACCGTGCGCCTGGTGCCCGAATCGAGTGTCTACGCGGCCAAGGCCGATCTTGGTGCGGGTCGAATCTACGCGGCAATCGTGAATACCCGCGCCGTTCTCATCGAGTCCTCATTGTCGCCGACCGACGTCTCCTCCGGCGCCCAGTTCGTGCGCACGCTCGCCGAGAACCTCGGTATCGCGAAGGCGTTTCAAGCGGCCAGCCTCACTGCGGCCCAGTACGAGACGATCACGCACGCGACGGCGCTACCGATCAAGAGCGTCGAGCCGGGTGCGGGTAAGTCTGGCGGACAAAGTCCCACGCAGGCCACCTCGGTAATCGGGACCGTGCTCATCTTCGTCATGCTTTCGCAGTACAACACGTGGATCCTCATGGGGGTCATGGAGGAGAAGTCCAGTCGGGTCATCGAGGTGCTGCTGTCCGCGGTTCGTCCGATCCAACTCCTGACCGGCAAGGTCCTGGGCATCGGCATCGTGGCGCTCGCCCAGGCGTCACTCATCGTGGCCTTCGCCCTCGCCCTGTCAAAAGCCGTGGGTTCAAGTCTCCTGCACGGCTCCGCACCACTCGTGGTCGTGAGCACGTTGGTCTGGCTCGTGCTCGGCTACGCCTTCTACTGCTGGGTCTACGCCGCCGCTGGGTCCATGATCGAGCGCCAGGACCAGATGCAGAGCCTGGTGCTGCCCTTGAGCCTCCCGATGATCTTCGGGTACATCATGGCCCTCACGGGGGCGAGCTCGGGCAGCCCCAGCATGATGTTGAGAGTGCTCGCGTTCCTGCCGCCGACGGCCCCGTTCGCGATGCCCGTCCTCGTCGGCTTCGGCGTGGTGACATGGTGGGCATTTCTCGTGTCGGCTGCCATCAGCGTCCTGTGCACGATTGGCGTCGCCCGACTGGCGGCGACGGTCTATCGGCGGGCGATTCTTCGAACCGGTTCGCGAGTTCGTTTGCGCGAGGTGTTCCACTGATCAAACGGTGATTGGTGTTCGACCAGGCGGAACTCTCACTCGTGAGACGCGCTTGATCGCCTCACGACAGGGGTTCGTCGGCCCAACGGTCCTCGGCTGACCGCGGCGAACGAGTCCGGAACCGCTCTTGGGCGATGGCGACGCCCAGGAGGATCAGCAAGGCACCCACGGGCTCGTTCCAACTGAGCGACTCACCGAGGAACGCGATGCCCACGAGGACTGCGAAGACCGGTGTCAGGTACGTGACGCTGCTCGCCACCGTCGCCGGCGCGTTGCGAACGACGTCGAAGTTGAGGACGTAGGCGAACCCAGTGCCGAGCACGCCAAGCGCCCCCAGGGCGAGCAACGACGAAAGGGGGTGGCCAGTCCGGAAGTGTCCGAAGGCGAGGCTGAACGGCACCATCTGGAGTGTCCCACACAGGATCTGGCCCGTCGCCAGCGCGATGGGCTTATCGGGCAGACTCCCCAGGTGTCGACGGGCGTAGGTGAAGCCGAAGCCGTAACAGACAACTGCACCCAGACACGCGACGACACCCAGGCTTTGACCCGCGCCGAAGCCCTGCCACACGCCGATCACGATCAGCACACCGACGAGGCCAACGACCAGCCCACCGATGATTGCCGGGCGTACCGGCTCCTGTCGCAGGATGAAGAGCGCGACGATGAGCGTCGAGAGCGGCGTGCAGGCGTTGATGAGTCCAGCGAGGACCGCCGAGATGTGGGTCTCGCCGTAAGAGAACAGCGTGAACGGGACGCTATTCAAGAGCGCGGCGAGCACGAACAAGTGCCCCCACGTCTTGATTGAACGCGCGAGGGGTGTGCGCGTCGCGGCCGTCAACGCGAGGAGTGTGACCGCACCCGCGGCGAGCCGCGTCGTGGCGACGTCGACGGGCGACATCACTCGAAGGCCCAGCTTGATCCACCAGAACGAACAGCCCCAGATCGCCCCGAGCAGTACGAACCACACCTGCCACCCGATCCGTCGTGGGTGCGGGGCGCTCGTCACGAATACCTGTGGTCTCGCCCGCTGCGCCCGCGCTCGAGCTGCGTGTCCGTTGTCGCCGATTCCCAGCCGTAACGATTACGTGGCTCGATGCGGCGGAACATGTTGTTACGTGTCACGCTGAGCACGTCGGCGACGGTCTCGCCCGCGGAATCGACCGCGTGCATCGCCCGGGGTGACCCGATTGGTGCGAGCACTGGTGCGTCCGTGCACGTGTTACCGAGTCGGACGTTGCGCAGCACGTCCCATCTTGGCATTTGGGAGGCGGTGGGCGGCAAATCGATCGGGCCAACGGAGTGATCGCGGTCTCGTCGTGCTCGGCAGTTAGGGACGCCTCGCTCACCGAGGTCACCGTGTCTTGGCGCTGGGGGAGCGTCAGGTGTCTCGGACCGGGCACCGTGATCGAAGCAAATAAAGCTCGAGGTGACGTGCATGGTACGCACGTCACCTCGAGCAGACGACTGGCTGAACCGGGCGAGGTCACGAGGTCACGTGACCATCGTTCTACCTCGACCGGCTCAGACCGTCATCGACGCATGTGCTTGTTATGCGATCTGGCTATAACGAACTCGACACGACTTTCCGTTAGCGAGGACGATGAGGAAGGTGAAGACACCATTTCGCGATCCTGCACGTACCGAGGTCCGTACCGTCAACTGCCGGCCATTGTCACGGACCACCATGCTCACTGTTCCAACGTGGCTGGTGACCCTCGGGCGACCGTAGAAGCCCTGGCCCTGGATGAACAGCGTCACCGTACGACCCTCAACGGCGCGACCAACGACGCGATAGGCGCGAAGGATCGGCGCGGGCGCCTTGGTAATCGCCAATGCGTACGTAAAGGTTCCGAGATCGCCAGTGGCATCGCTCATCGTTCCCGTAGCAGTGTAGGTGCCGGGGCTCTGCGCTCCAACCGACTGCACCACACCGGTCGTGGAAACGGTGAGGTTGCTTGAGCCACCAGTTTTGGTGAAGGTAACCGCACCATTGGCTCCGCTCACGAGGAGTTGCGCCTTGAAACTGGCCGACGACGTATTGACGACGGTGCCTGACAAGGGGGCAATCTGTGTGATGAGTCCGACCGTCAGGGTATAGGTAAAGACACCGACGTCGCCGTTGGTGTCACTCGTCGTTCCTGACACCGTGTAGGTACCCGCACTGAGCGTGTGACTCGTCGTCACGACACCAAGCGGACTGACATTCAAGCTCGGCCCTTTGGCGTGCACGGCGTAGGTCACGGCGCCCGTGGCACCCGTGGTCGTCAGCTGCGCGGTAAAGGTCGCTGAACCAGCGACGGTCACGGACCCGCTCGTGGGAGCGCTTTGCGTGATCGTACCGGCCGACGTTGTGAACGGGAAAGAAGCATCGATCCACGTTGCTCCGGCGGGGGCGGTGCCGCAATGGGTCGCCGCGCTCGAGTCGTTACTGGGATAGGGCGTGGCGTTCAACTCACAGACGTAGACGGTGTAAGTGGTGCCAGCGGCTAGTCCAGCGGGAACCGTGGTGGATCCACTGAGCTTCGGCGCGTACAAGGTTGTCCCGTCGTAGCAATCGTTCGAGATCGTTACACCGACTGCGCTGCCGTTAATGGGTGTGACTGTCGGTGAGGAGAACCACTTCACCGTGAGGAACGCAGTCGGTACATTCCCGTATCCGCTTCCCGTCGTACACGATGTGGGCGCGGTCACCGGAGTCGTCGAAAGCGCTGCGGCTTGCACGGCCTCGATGGCGTTACCCCACCAATACTTATTCGCGGCATTCGTGTCGGCGAGAGTGATCGTCGTGCCGGCACCACCTTTGAGGGGCGTTGCAGCGATCGTGGGACTGTTCGGTAGTGGCTGGCCGGCGTAGGTCATGAGAAACTCACCACCGGGTAGCGGGGCGAGCGAAGCATTCACGACCGCAACTGCACAACCAAACAGGCCAGCGTTGATCTGGGCCTGTGTGGGCGGACACGCTGCTTTCACGTCGGTGGCGGTGAACGTGCTCGGGACGGCGAGTTTCGTCACTGTGCACAGTCCCGCAGTAGCGGCGGGGCATCCGGTGTCCGTAGTACTCCTCGTAAACGTCGCCAAGGTCGCGACGTCCGCCTCGTTCGACGGCGTGACGCCCGTGGAACTGACGCCACCCAGGAGGGACGCCTGCAGTGCGTAGGCGGCCGTCGACGATACGTTGCAGTCGATGGTCAGAACGCTGGTACCGGCTTTGACACCGACAACGAGGCTGCCAGAGGGCGTTGCCACGACAGTGCCGGGAGCCGTCGAAACGACTTCATTGCACGGTGACGCGGGCGCTGCTGCACTGGCGGCTCCACCTGACGACAGCGTCAGTCCAGTTACGAAGAGACTTGATGTTGCACCAAGTAGGACCAGCACGCCAAATTGCTCGCGGAGTTTTCGGAAGGCACCATTATGGGTGTGAGAAGAATTCATGTGACGCCAACTTTCTTACAAGGCACCTGACCGTCTGTCAGATGTCAAGGAAGCGGGGTCTTGACGTCCTAGATGGATTGTAGCATGACCCCTCGAAGTCGGGGATATAAATTTCTCTGACTTCGATGCATAGTGGACGCTAAAAGTGACGTATTAGTGGTTTGATGAAGTATTGCCCTGATGAAATTACCACGAGGTGGAGCGCTACGATGCTGAGTGTCTATCGACCGTAATTGAGGTGACGGGTATGAGGACTGCGATGCGTTGGCGCAACGAGGCCCTCACCGTATTCAGCGCGGTCGTGGGCTTTTTCTCGTTGTCGTTCTTGGGGCTCTCGACGCCGCTGGCCCAAGTGAGTGCATCAGTAGTTCCAGCGTGCTCACTTCGCCAGCTCGCCGTCACCTCGAAGAGCCAGGTGGGTGCTGGCGGCACCGACGGTGGTGTTCTTTTGTTCCGGAACATCACATCGCGCGCGTGTTCGCTAACCGGCTATCCGGTCGTTGTCGTTCGTGGTCAAAAGAACGGGACGACGATAAGAGCCGCTCACGTGCTCAGCGGAATGCTCGGTGGTTGGGACTGGAGCGGTCTTCCGCCAAGACCGAGGCCACCCGTCGTCGTTTTGTCCGGCAAGACCGGATTCGCTTCCGACTGGTATCAGTATTCAGGGCTCCTCGCTGTTTCGTGTGGGTAAGTCCGTCAACCCCTGAGATCGCCTGACGTAGTTTCGATACCGTCCGAGAGCTACTGATGGGGTTGAGATGATGAAGGATCCAGGTCTGTTCGCGATGTTTG
>JAJYPU010000235.1 GCA_021795095.1 Actinomycetes bacterium
TTCGTCCAGCACCGGTCCCGACCCTGGGAGTACGAGCCGCTGCGCTGGGTGGGCATCAACGCGGGGCTCGGCGCCGCGACCTGGGCCGACCACCACGAGCGCCGACACGACACGCCCAGCCGCGCGAGCCGGTGGGTCGAGCGCTTGATGGGCTGAGTCAGTGCAGGATGTTCACCGCGCGAGCGGCGACCACCGCGATGGTGACCAGTGACACGATCGATTCAGACGCGAAGAGCGCCTTGGCGCGCGCGCTGAGGGGCATCGCGTCCGCGGGGGCGAAGCTGGTGCCGTTGGCGAAGGACGTGTAGAGATAGTCCGTAAAGCGCGGGTACCAGTCGGGGGGCGCGAGGTGGGGGTTCTCCATCTGGGGGAACTGGATATCAGGCCACGCGGTCGTGTTGCCCGCCCGACGGTGCGGGCCACCACGATCGATCTCCCAGAACCACAGGCCGTAGATGACCACGTTGGTGATCCAGATGGCGACAGCCGAATACACCAGTTCGCGACCTTGGGTGACGGCACTCGTGAGTAGATGGTGCACGAGCAGGGCCATCGACACCACGTTGGCCACGCTGATGAGCGCGATGAGGACGATCGTTAGGTGGCGCACGACCGGGGACTCGTTGGGGTGCCGGTGGCGTCGCAGCGAGAGCGGGACAAGCGGCAAGACAATGAGTGTCGGGACGAGCCACCGAGGACCGATGACTAACCGACTCGGCAGAATCACGTAGAGGACGACGCACACGACGAGCGCCAGGGACGCCGGCCAACGTGGTTCGGGGTGGACGTCGCTCACGCCCGAAGACTAACTGAGCCGGATCTGACCCAGTGCCGCGACGTTCTTCGGTGCGAGCAGTGACGGTATCGACGACGACGAGCCGAACATCTTCTTCAAAATCGACTTCGTGACCGGCAGCACGTCCTTGGCCGGGGGTGCGACGATCACGGCCGGCCGGTTGTAGGAGAGCACCGTCACGGTGATTGACGCAGTGGAGCGCTTCGAGGAGACCGTGAGTCCGAGGCCCGTCAACTCACCCTGACTGCCCACCGAGATACTGAAGTCGACGGTCGCGAGCGTGGGTAGTGTCACCGGCAACCCCGCCGGCGCGCGGATCGTCGTGTGATCGCGGTAGAAGTTGTACGTCGTCACCGAGCCCGACGTGGTGACGGTCTTACGGGTGTACCCCGAGATCAAGGCGATGTCGGGTTTGGTCATCTCCAGGGAGTACCCGTAGAGTGACGGCGTCTTCATCGGCGTGGACACCCACGAGCGTCCGATGATCGACTGGAGGTTCGAGAGGCCCGCGTAAAGGTGATGATCCACGAGTCGCAGGTCAGCGTTGATCGAGGAGAAGGCGAAGGGCACCTGTACCGTGGCGTCGACGCTGTTGGTCACGAAATTGACGTTCACGTTGGCGTTCACCGAATAGGCCTGCCCGGTCGTGATCGCCACGGCGAGGTCGGCCGATTTGGGTGGGTACCCGTTGAGTGCGAGTGCGTCGGTGTTAGTCGAGCCCGGATTCGTGTCGGTGGCGGCGACAACGATACCCGTCACCGTCAGCGCAAATGCAACCACGACCAGCGCGATAGCGCCCGAGCGCTTCGATAGTGCCATGCGTCCACCCTAGTGAGCTACGCGAACGACGCCAGCGCTCACGCCGTGCCGAGCAGCTCAATGAAGAGCTCGTGGGCGATATTACGCCCGCTCGCGATGAAGCCGATGCGCGAGGTCGCATCACCGACAACGTCCGACGTGATCGCGGCGTAGGCCGTTGTGGCTGAGCCCTCCATCACGAGTCCCGAGTTCTCGGCGACCTCACGGACCCCGTGGCGGATCGCGACCTCGGGGACCAGTATTAGGGGCACGCCGTAGCGGGCGATGAGCTCATTGGTCACGGCGCCATCGTCGCCACCGCCGGCCAGTCCGTCCGCGATCGTCTCGTGGTGCACGACCTCCTCCATCGGTGTACCTCGCAGGACGTGGTACATCGCGGCACTCTCCTCGGGCTGGACGCCAGTGATGCGCACGTCGCCGCGGCCGTGGGCTTCGCGCGACAAGAGGATGCCCGAGATCAGACCACCACCGCCGACCGGTACGACGAGGTGCTCCAGGTCGGGGACCTGTTCAATGAGCTCGTCAAAGACCGTCGCCTGTCCCGCGATGACACTCGTGTCATTGAACGGCGAAATGTACCGGATGCCCCGATGATCGGCCAGTTCGAGTGCGTGGGCCTGGGCTTCGTCGTAGCTCGAACCCACCTGGATCAGCTCGATGTCGTAGCGACGCAGTTTCTGAACCTTCGCGATCGAGGCGTTGGCGGGCACGACGACCGTGGCGGGCACGCCGAGAAGCATCGACGCGTGGGCGATGCCGAGGCCGTGATTGCCGGCCGAGGACGTGATGACCGCACCCGACGGGTCCTCGCGGTGCGCCGAATCGATCGCGCTGAGCGCCCCGCGCACCTTGAACGAACCGGTGACCTGTAGCCCCTCCAGCTTCGCGGTGACCAAGCGGTCACGCATGTTCAACGTCACGGCCGGAGTGGGGTCGAGGTAGCGAGCAATGACCGCGCGAGCGGTCTCCAGCTGATCGGGTGTCGGCGCCGCGACGTGTCGAATCATGGGGGAACCTCCGCGTTCACCTTAGTTGGGGGGCCTCGCCCAGTTCAGTTCCCCACGGGTAAGGTCAGCCCGTGCACTCGGTACTCGACGTCGTCGTCCTGTCATCAGTCGCCTACGTCGGCACCATGTTCGACAACTACTTCGCCTTCGTCGCACAGCTCCTCGTCACCGAGCCCACGCGTTACCGCCGGGTATCAATCGCCCAGGCCGTCGGGGTCACGGCCCTGGTCATCGTGGCTGCGGCGGTCGGCTCGGTTCTGACCGCGGTGCCAGTCGAGTGGACCGGTCTGTTCTGTCTCGCACCGTGGTCGATGGCGTGGTTCCGGTGGCGCCACCGAGGCGAGCGCGCCTCCACGTCGTATCGACGTGGCGCGATCACCACCGCCGCGGTGACGATCGCACTGGGCGGTGACAACCTCGGCGTGTGGATCCCCCTGCTGCGCACTGATGGCGTCGCCGACGCGATCGTCACCGTCGTCGTGTTCGCGTTCTTCGAGGTGGTGTTCCTACTCAGTGCGCGGGCCCTGACTCGACACCCGCGCGTGAGCGCCTTCGGTGAAACCACGGCGCGGCGGCTCATTCCGTGGATCTATGTCGCACTCGGGGCACTCATCCTCGTCGAGAGCGGGCTGCTCTAGCCGCGGCGACCGGGGCCGACCGCTAGCGTCGGACCGTGTCAACGACGACCGCC
>JAJYPU010000039.1 GCA_021795095.1 Actinomycetes bacterium
CCGCACCCCGCGGCCGTAACACAACGCGCTTAACCTGCGACGTCGAGGTACGAGTGGGGTTACGTTATGACGCTTCGTCGAGCGGGAACCAGACATTCGCCGACGAGGGGAGGTGTCAACCCGTCGGAGGCCGAACTCGCGCCGTGTCGCGTCATGCGCCAGCGTCGCAACGTGCGGCGCACGGTCAGCGACCATCGGCGGACGACTTAACGAGTTTCATCGTCATGTGCGAGTCGAGCTTGTCCACACCGGGCACGTCGCCGAGGCGTGAGGAGATGAACGCCTCGTAGCTCTCGATGCTGTCGGTGGCGACGCGCAAGATGTAGTCGGGTAGCCCGAACATACGACGCACATCGATGACCTCATCGAAGCTCGCGACCCCCGCCTCGAAGGCCTCGAACGTGGCGCGGTCCTTGTGCGTGAGGTCCACGAACACAAGGACCTCGAATCCGAGTCCGATCGCCGTGGGGCTGATTCGCGCGCTGTAGCCAAGTATGACGCCATCGCCCTCCAAGCGCTTGACTCGCCGGAGACACGGCGCCGGGGTGAGACCGATGCGCTCGGCGAGTTCGACGTTCGACAGGCGCCCATCACGTTGTAATTCCGCAATTATCTTTCTGTCAATCTCATCCATACGCTCTATTATTGCACGTACTACTGAATAGACCGTTATATTCGCTATTTCTATGCGCTAATAACAACTTAATATTGTGCATATGAGTGAGACCACGCGCTTTCCACCTCGCGATCGTGACGCACGAGTGACGGACACCGACTTCCCCGAACGGGCCGCGATCACGCGCGCCGCCGTGGGAATCGGCGTCTACGCGGGCGCCTTCGGCGTCACGTTTGGGGCCATCGCCATCGCGTCAGGCCTCACCCTCCTCCAGGCCCTGCTCATGAGCGTCGTCGCCTACACCGGCGCGTCACAGTTCGCCTTCGTGGGTGTCGTCGCCGCCGGCGGCTCGCCCCTCGCGGGCTTGTCCGCGGCCCTCCTACTGGGTACGCGAAACATGTTCTACGGCGTACCCGTGACCCAGGTCGTGCAACCTCGGGGGTTGCAGCGACTCTGGACCGCCCACTTCGTCATTGACGAGACGACCGCGATGGCCGTCGCCCAACGCGATTCGCGCGCGGGTCGCTACGCCTTCTGGGCGACGGGCGTGAGCCTGTACTCGCTCTGGACCGTGGGGACCTTGGCCGGGGCGCTCATCGGCAGCGGCATCAACACCGCCGCCTTCGGTCTCTCCGCCGCCGCTCCGGCGATCTTCCTCGCCCTCCTCTGGCCCCAGCTCTCACGTGACGGGGCTGCCACCGTGGCGATCGTGGCGGCGCTGGTGACCCTCGTGCTCATTCCACTGACCCCTCCGGGGGTGCCGATTCTCGCCGCGGCAGTCGTCGCGGTAGTCGTCGGTGCGACACCGGCGAAGGCGCACGCAACTGGTAACGAGTCGTGATGTCACTCTGGGTCATGGTGGTGCTGACCTCGCTCGGTAGTTACGGCCTCAAGCTCGCTGGGGTCTCCCTGCCCCGATCCGTCCTCAACCACCCTCGGGTCCAGCGAACCGCGTATCTGCTTCCACCGGCGATGCTCACCGCCCTGATCATGACCGGCCTCTTTGACGCCAATGGTCACTACGGCGTGGACTGGCCAGTGCTCGCTGGCGTCGGCACCGGGGCTGTCGCCATGCGCTTCAAGGCCTCGCTCGTGACCGTCTTCATCGTCGCCATCGTCACCTGCGCCCTCCTCCAACTCATCGCCTGAAGGGTCGCACGAGGTCGCGCCGTGGACTGGAAGCTGTTCTTGAACGTCACGTCACGTCACGTCACCGCCCCTTTTCAGTCCTTGGACGTCGCGTCGAGTTCTCCCCCACGTGAGGCGGGTAGTACGCCGATCGTCGCGGCCGTCATCGGTCGTGACGCCAGTGGCACGACGAAGACCGCGTCGCCGACCTTGAGTCTCGACACACTGACGTGGCTGTGCCCCCGCAGCACGACCGTCGTCGGAGTCAACGCGTAGGTCACAGCGGCCCCGGATCGGTAGCGAACCGTGAGCGACGTCGAGGAGAGCGCGACCACCGAGCCCTGTGTCACCGACGTCGCGGTCACCACTGACGCCTCAGTGGCGCGGGCGGACCCGGTCGAGGTCGTCGTGTCCCCACCCAACGTCGTGACGGCCGCCGTCGACTGTGTGCCCGCCACCGACGCGACCGTGGCTGAGGGGGACGAGGAGAGCGTGGCCGTCGCCACACCACCGCCGAGCGCCGCCAGCGCGGTCAGCGTCCAGAGGCTCACTCGCTTCAATCGTTTGGCGGTCGAACGGTACACGGTGACTCCTCGTCGTCGGCGGACTCGATCCGCACCCAGCGTGCCGGGCCCAGGTGAGCGATCCCCCAACGAGCGCTAAATCACCGATAAGAGTTCGCGCCCGAGCCACCGTGAACGGCGCGTCGTTTGCCCCCGTCGCGACGTCGCGGCACGCCCCAGGACCGACGCCACCTCGCGCGACGAGCGGTCCGTGCGTTAGCGTCGTAGCGAGAGCGACGAGGACGATAATCATGGCCGAGGACCGATCCACATTGAGCAGCGTCGAGCGCGAACGAGCGTCGGTCTTCCATTCGTGGTCGGCGCAGGCGTCCATCAATCCGATGATGGTTCGCAGCGCGTCGGGGGTCACCGTGACCACCGAGGACGGCACCACGTACCTCGACTTCTCGTCCCAGCTCGTCAACACCAACCTGGGCCACCAGCACCCCGACGTGGTCGCCGCCATCCAGGCCCAAGCCGCGACGCTGTGCACGATCGCCCCCCAGCACGGGTACGAATCACGGTACCGAGCCGCCGAGATGATCCTCGACCACTCCTTTGACGGCGCGGCCAAGGTCTTCTTCACCAACGGCGGCACCGAGTCCGTCGAGCACGCTGTGCGCATGGCGCGCCTGCACACGGGTCGCTTCAAGGTCGTCGCGGCGTATCGCAGCTACCACGGTGCAACCTCGACGTCGATCACGCTGACCGGCGATCCACGTCGGTGGCCCAACGAGCAAGGGTCGTCGGGTGTCGTGCACTTCTTCGGCCCGTATCTCTACCGGTCGTCGTACCACTCGACGACCCCCGAACAAGAGGCCGAACGCGCGCTCGCGAGTCTCGATGAGACGATCCGCTTCGAGGGCCCGTCCACCATCGCTGCGGTGATCCTCGAAACGGTCCCCGGCACGGCCGGTGTCTTGCTGCCACCGCCCGGCTACCTCGCCGGCGTGCGAGAGATCTGTGACCGTTACGGCATCGTGTTCATCGCCGACGAGGTCATGGCCGGGTTTGGTCGAACCGGCGCCTGGTTCGCCTACCAGAACTACAACGTGCGACCGGACCTGGTCACCTTCGCCAAGGGCGTGAACTCGGGGTACGTCCCCCTCGGCGGCGTCGTCGTCAACGAGGCCATCAGCCACTCCTTCGACGACCGCGTATACCCGGGCGGGCTCACGTACTCGGGCCACCCACTGGCTTGCGCCGCGGCCGTGGCGACGATGGAAGTGATGGAGCGCGACGGCGTAATCGAGCACGCGGCGCGCGTTGGTCAAGAGGTCATCGCCCCCGAACTGGCCGCCATCGCCCAACGCCACCCGAGCGTCGGCGAAGTGCGCGGCATCGGCGTCATGCACGCGGTCGAGTTGGTGAGCGACCGAGCAACGCGCGAGCCACTGGCGCCCTACGGATCGAGCTCGCCCGCGATGAACGAAGTCATCGCGGCCTGTCGCAACGAAGGGTTGCTCATCTTCGCGAACTTCAACCGGCTCCACGTCGTGCCGCCGTGCATCATCGGCGAGTCGGAACTGCGTGACGGCCTCGCCCGCCTGGACCGAGCGCTCGCGACGGCGGACCGCTACTACACCGGGTCGTGACCAACGACGAACGGCGCGTCGCGGTCGCGACGCGCCTGCGCGCCCTCGGCCACGCCTTCGTCGATCGTGAGTTGAGCGACGATGAGTTGGACCGACTCGTCGCTGACGTTGACGCGTTGCTCGCCCGGGTCGAGTCGGGCGGTCCGCGCACCGTCTCGATCGACCCCGACCTCGTCGAGGCCTTCACGGCCCAGCGTCTCGACACCGTGACCTACTTGCACGAGTACCTCGTGAGCGACTCGGTCGTCGCCGGCGGTGCGAACCCGATGGGCCTGGGAGCACGGCACTGGCGCGACGGTGACGTCGCCGTTATGGAGGCGGTCATCGGCAAGGCTTTCGAGGGCGCCCCGGGACGGAGCCACGGCGGCATCATCGCCACCCTGATCGACGAGACGATGGGATTCGTGCTCGGCCTGCACGGCCTGTTCGCGTTGACGGCCCGGCTCGTCGTCACCTACCGCGCGGCCGCACCCATCGGCGAGGCGGTCGAAGCGCGGGCGTGGCTCGAGCGCCGCGACGGTCGAAAGCTCACCATCGGCGCCACGGTCTGCGCGGGCGACGTCCGCGTCGCTGACGCCGAGGCGCTCTTCATCACCGTGGACGCGACGAACTTCCTCGATCAACCCGAGTCGCACTGAGTGGGCCTGCGGCTTCGTCAACACTTCCGCGCCGTCAAGGTGCCCGAGGTCGACCTCCGGTTCTGGTACGTGAAGCTCCTGACGACGGCCATGGGCGAGTCGACGTCGGACTTCCTCGTCCACCGCTTCAACCCTGAGCTCGCGGTACTCGCCGGTGCCGCCGTCTTCGCCGGGGTGTTGTGGCTGCAGTTACGCAGCCCGCGCTACCTGGTAGCGACCTACTGGAGCGCCGTGGTGATGGTGAGCGTCTTTGGCACGATGTGCGCCGACGTCGTGCACGTCGCCATCGGCGTGCCCTACATCGTCTCCACGGTCACGTTCACGCTGACCCTCGCGGCCGTCTTCAACCTCTGGTACCGGGTCGAGGGGACCCTCTCCATCCACACCATCGACACGACCCGACGTGAACTCTTCTACTGGGCGGCGATCACCACAACCTTCGCGCTCGGCACGGCGGCCGGCGACTACGCCGCCTACGTCGTCGGACTCGGCTACCGGGACTCGGGGACGTTGTTCCTCGTGCTGCTCATCGCCCCGGGGCTCTACTTCGGCCTCGCGCGGCGCCACCCCGTCGCCTCATTTTGGACCGCCTACGTGCTCACGCGTCCTCTCGGCGCCTCGTTCGCCGACTGGGTCGGCGTTAGTCACGCCCGCGGTGGCCTCAACGCCGGACCAGGAACCCTGGCCCTCGTGCTGACCGGGCTGATTGCGCTCGGTGTCGCCAGCGCCGCGCGCTCAACGAGCCCAGGGGCACCCGTAGAATCCGGCTGTGCCCGCCATTTCAGTCGATAACCCCTTAGAACTCCCGCGTCTCGTTGCGCCACTGGTGAGCGACCGTCCGCGACGAGTGACCTCGATCACCACCGCGCCACGCGGTCTCGAAGGCGAGGGATTCCCCGTCCACCGGGCCTTCGCCGGTGTCGACCTCGCCGACCTCGACCCGTTCGTCCACATGGACCAGATGGGCGAGGTCGACTACGGACCCGGTGAGCCCAAGGGCACGCCGTGGCACCCCCATCGGGGCTTCGAGACCGTCACGTACATGATCGAAGGCACGTTCGTCCACCAGGACTCGATCGGCGGCGGCGGCGTGATCCAGAACGGCGCGACCCAGTGGATGACCGCCGGCGGCGGCATCCTACACATCGAGCGCCCGCCGGACGAGCTGATCGACACGGGTGGGCTGTTCCACGGGATCCAGTTGTGGGTCAACCTGCCCGCAGCGCTCAAGATGGTCACGCCGCGCTACCAGGACATCGAGGCGCTCGCCGTGTCACTGCTCACCAATGAGACTGGCGACGCGATTATCCGCGTAATCGCGGGTCAACTCGGTGACTACGCGGGCCCGGGTGACACCCACACCCCCATCAGTCTGGTGCACGTGACACTGCTGCCCGGCGCTCGCCTCGCGCTTCCCTGGAACACCGCCTACAACGCGCTCACCTACGTCCTCGCTGGAACGGGCACGGTCGGCCTCGACCGACGTCCCATCCACGACGGGCAGTTGGCGGTGCACCGCGACGGTGACTTCTTGCTGCTCGACGCCGACGAGCAGCAAGACTCGCGCACGAGCGCGCTCGAAGTACTCGTACTCGGGGGCCAGCCCATCCGCGAGCCGGTCGCGGCCTACGGCCCCTTTGTCATGAACACGCGCGACGAGCTCCAGCAGGCCTTCGACGACTACCACGCAGGTCGCCTCGGTCAGGTACCCGCCGAGCACATCTGATCACCGACGACGCGATAGCGTCGCCGTCGCACGTGCGACGAGCACGCCGTTCGCGTCGGCGAGGAGCGCCTCCGCCGAACCACCGGATCGCTGCAGCGATGCGACCTCCCCACGCAGGGTGAGTGCTTCGTCGCACCGTGGGCTTCGTGCGACCGTCACGGTCATCGCGGTGACCGTGGCCGATGACCCATCCGCCATCGCCACCACGTCGACCGCTACGGTCATCGCGGCTCCAAGCACCACGGCGAGGACCCCACCGGGCACGATCCCGCCGGGCCCACCAGCGAGCGCAGCCGGGGTGAAGGTCCCGTCCACCCACCCAAGGTCCTCCCCGTCGACGCCACAGCGTGTGAACGAAGCCCCGAGCGCCGCCACCACCGGGGGCGTGCGGTCGGCCAGCCACTGGTCCACGCGCGCGATCACGGACCGAGACTACCGGGACGGATTCGCGTGCCAGTAGGATTCGCACGACGGGTTACTGCCCGGTAATGAGAGGATCGGTCATGACGACAGCGGTAATTGTTGACGCACTGCGCACCCCCGGTGGGCGTCGTAACGGCAAGTTGCGCAACTGGCACGCAGTGGACCTCGCGTCCGAGGCCCTTCGAGCCATCGCCAGTCGCAACGACCTCGACCCGTCACTGATCGAAGACGTCATCATGGGTTGTGTCTCCCAGACCGGTGAGCAGGCGTTCAACGTCGGGCGAAACGCCGTCCTCGCGGCCGGGTGGCCCGAGTCGGTGCCGGCCACCACGATCGACCGCCAGTGCGGCTCAAGCCAACAGGCGATGCATTTCGCCGCCCAGGGCGTGATCGCCGGCGCCTACGACGTCGTCGTGGCGGCGGGCGTCGAGGTCATGACGCGCGTGCCCATGGGCTCGTCGATCGGCAAGGACTCAGGGTTCCCCTTCGGACCGCGCGTGACCGAGCGCTACGAGCCGGTCGGCGGGCTACGCAACCAGGGGATCGGCGCCCAGATGATCGCCGACCAGTGGGGCATCAGTCGTGAGGAGCTCGACGCCTTCAGCCTCGAGAGCCATCGTCGCGCCGCGCGCGCCACCGCCGAGGGCCGCTTCGAGGGTGAGATCGTGCCGGTCCCCGTGCGCGACGACGAGGGTCACGACACCGACGAGTGGCTACGCACCGACGAGGGAATCCGTCCGGACACGTCACTGGAGATCCTCGCCAACCTCAAGCCCGCATTCCAAGAAGACGGGTCGATCACCGCAGGGAACTCCTCACAGATCACCGACGGCGCCTCAGCCGTGCTCATCATGTCCGAGGAGCGCGCTCGTTCACTCGGCTACACGCCTCGGGCGCGATTCCACGCCTTCGCGCTCGCTGGCGTCGACCCTGTGACTATGCTCACCGGCCCCATCCCCGCCACGGCCAAGGTCCTCGCCAAGGCCGGGCTCACGCTCGAGGACATCGACCTCGTGGAGATCAACGAGGCCTTCGCCTCGGTGGTGCTCGCCTGGCAACGCGAACACCACGCCGACCTCGCCAAGGTGAACGTGAATGGCGGGGCTATCGCGCTGGGCCACCCGCTCGGTGCCTCGGGCGCCAAGCTGGCGGCGACTCTGCTCAACGAGCTCGAGCGCACGAACGGCCGCTACGGGCTCCTCACCATGTGCGAGGGCGGCGGAATGGCCAACGCGACCGTGATCGAGCGACTCGCCTAGCGATCTCGCCTAGCGATACCGAGTGGCCATGTAGAAGGCCGAGAACATCGCGACGAGCCCGATGCCGAGGTACCACGCCGAGGTCGAACCCGGCAGGACCTGCAGGTAGTTGAGCACGATCACGATCAGTCCGAAGAGCAGCAGGTCGAGCAGCATCCAGCCGTACCAGTGCGGACTGTGATCCGCGCTCGGTGGCCGCGGCGGCGTGTAGCGGCCGCGCTGCTCAGCGGAGACGTAGCGCCCCATCTCTTTGCTGGTTCGCCGCTTGGGTCCACTCGATGCCATAGGCGTCCATGGTACCCAATCACCCGGTGACCGGGGGACTACGGACAGACGGTGACGTCGACGCTTGAGTCGTAGGGCACCGAGATGCCCGGTCCGGGGTTCTGGCTGATGATCTGGCCGGAAGTCCCCGGCGTCAGACAGTCCGTCGGCAGCGCGTCGGTGACCTGGCCGAGGTTGAGCCCCTGGGCCGAGAGCGTCGATGACGCCTCGGCGGGCGTCTGGCCGATGACGTTGGCCACGTAGACCTGGCAGACACCCGACGAGGTGACCAGTTCGACTGACGAACCTGACGCCACCGGTTGACCGGCGGCCGGTATCGTGCGCAGGACCAGACCCTGGGCCACGGTGTTCGAGCAGCCCGTCGTCGTCGAACTCACGGACAACCCGTTCTGGCCGAGCGTGGCCGCCGCCTGGAGCGATGACTGTCCGCGAACGTCGGGCAACGGGAAGGTCGCACCCTGGGAGAGCACGGTCAGCACGACCTTCGCCCCCGCGTGGGTCTGCGTGCCACCCGGTGGTGTCTGCGAGAGGACCGTGTTCGGGGCACCCCCGACCGGGGCGACCGACGTCTGGTTGACGGTGACAACGAGATGGAGCTGCTGCAAGGCGCTCAGCGCGGTCGAGAGGGGTTTACCCGTCTCGTCGGGAACGGTCACCTTCGCGGGCGCCGGGCCTTGGCTCACCTGCAGGGAGACCGAGTCGCCCTTCTTCACCTTCTTGCCCGACGCGGGGTCGGTCTTGACGACGGTGCCCGACGCCTTCGAGGAGTAGACGAGCGTGGTGGTCCCGATCACGAGGTTGTCCGACAGCAGCGTCGACGACGCCGCCGAGACGGTCTGGCCAACGACGTCGGGCATGGTGACCGTCGAGTTCGACTTCGCGATCTTGGCGTAGGCGTAGCCACCGGCGGCGAGTAACAGGATGATTACGATCGTGATGACGGCGCCCTTCCACCCGCGACGCCGACGTCGAACGTCGGTGCGCGGACCGGACATAATCGGCACAGCCTGGGTCCGTTCGCCCGGGGTGACCGTCGCCACCGCGCGGGTCACGTCGGCGCCGTAGTAGGCGCCGTCGCGGGTCGCGGCGTGCACCGGCTGTCCGTCGGTGAAGCGCACAAGGTCGGCGCGAAGCTCGTCGGCGGTCTGGTAGCGCTGGTCAGGCGACTTGGCGAGGGCGAGCATAACGATTGCCTCGAGGTCCGCGGGCACCGAGTCCGAGAAGTCTGACGGCGAGGGCACGGTCCCGTGCACGTGCTGGCTCGACACGGCGACGGGTGAGTCACCGATGAAGGGCGGGCGACCGACCAGGAGTTCGTAGAGCACCACGCCGAGTGAGTAGACGTCGCTGCGACCGTCGACGGCCGCCCCCTCGGCCTGCTCGGGCGAGAAGTAGGTTGCCGTTCCCATGACCGATCCCGCCTCGGCGAGATGGTCCTCGCTGGCTACGGCTTGGGCGATGCCGAAGTCGGTCACCTTCACCTGTCCGTCGGTGGTGATGAGGATGTTGCCGGGCTTCACGTCACGGTGCACGACACCGGTGCGATGCGCGTAGCCGAGCGCGGCGGCCACCTGGGCGGTGATCTGGGCGGCTCGCGACGGCGTGAGCGTGCGCGAACCGCGCACGATCTCGGCCAGTGACGTGCCGTCTACCAACTCCATGACGATGAAGTAGGTCCCTCCATCTTGGCCCCAGTCGAAGACCGGCACGATATTGGGGTGTGAGAGGTTGGCGGCAGCCTGGGCCTCTCGTCGGAACCGCTCGACGAAGTTGGGGTCATCCGAGAGCTCGGGGTAGAGGATCTTGAGCGCCACCGCGCGATTGAGTAGGAGGTCCTGGGCGCGATAGACCATGGCCATGCCACCGCGGGCAATCAGGTGCGTGACCTGATAGCGGTTCGAGTAGATACGCGGATCGCTAACGGGCTCCATACCCGCCCCAGCCTACGTCCTGGCCCACCCCCGGTACCCGCGTTGTCACGGACACGTTGTCGCCGTTCCCGATACCGGTTGACCGGCCTGGAGCGAGAGCGCACCCTCGACCATACAACGCATGATCGGTCCCGCGACCGAATTACCAGTCGTCGACGTTATCTGATAGGGCACGACCACTGCGACGGCCACTGTCGGGTTGGTCGCCGGCGCGAACGCGATCATCCAGTCGTCGACGTTTTGCGCTGCGTTGCCAACCTGCGCGGTCCCCGTCTTGGCCCCTGCGTCCGCCCAGGCGGGGAACACGCCAGCCGCGGTGCCGTTCGCGGCGTGGGCAACCGCTTGCATCAACGGCACAATCTGGTCGGCCTGCGCCTTCGTAAGCGGCGACTTCCAGGGAGTGTCCTGGTAGCGTTTCACGATCGACCCGTCGGGACCCACCACGTAATTAAGCAGGTGCGGCGTCATAATCGTGCCTCCGTTCGCGACGGCAGCGGCGACGAGGGCCATCTGAAGCGCGGTCGCACGCACGTTCTGCTGGCCGATCGCCGAATAGGCGAGCCCCGGCTTGTTATAGACGAACGAGGCCGCTGAGGGGAAGTAACTCGGCTGGGCGCCCGGCAAATCGATTGGAGGAATCGAGTTGAACCCGTAGGAGTTCGCGGTCTCGGCGAGGATGTTCCCGCCGAGGTCCAATCCTATGAGCGCGTAGCCCTGGTCACAGGACGGCGGCAACATCTCAGCGATGTCACCGCCGCAGGGCACGAACGCGTAGTTGGACAGTGTTTTGTTCGAGTCGGGTAGATGAATCGTCGCGGCAACGGGGTAGTACTTCGTGAAGAGGCTCGGCTTCTTCGCGACGACGGCGCTCGTGGTCACGATCTTGAAGGTGGAGCCGGGCGGGAAGGTCTGTTGGATCGCGAGGTCGCCGAGCGGTGGGAACCCGTAGGCGTTGTTGGTGGTGTCGAGTTTCCACGCCTTGGCCGCCACGGTGTAGCTCGACGACTCGAAGGGGGCCGGGTTATACGTCGGGTTCGCGTACATCGCGAGCACCGCGCCGGTGCGCGGGTCGAGCACGACGGCCGCCCCGTTGCGCCCGGCCAGGGCCTTGGCCGCAACGCGCTGCAACGAAGGCTGGAGCGTGATCGAGATCGAGTCGGCCGCTGAAGTCGGCGCGAGTACCTGGGCGAGGCTCTGGGGTGGCTGGGCGTGAGCGATCAGGTACTGGTTGTACTGGGCCTCGAGCGCCCAGGTTCCGTAGAACGGCGACGCGAATCCCACCAGGCCCGACGTCAACGCGCCGAGTGGATAGACGCGGGTGTAGGGGTAGTACCCCTTCGTGGCCGGGACCGACTTGGCGAGTACCGTTCCGTCGGCGGCGACGATCTCGCCACGAGGGTATTGGGTGTTCGATTGTGAGTTCCTCGGGTTCTGGATCGATGCGTTGAGCCCCGGTGCCCTGAAGAACTGGATATTGACCGCTTGGGCCGCGATCGCAGCGAAGAGCAGGACGATGGCGATCGCAAAGACGCTCAGCCGGCGCGACATGACTTACCCCTTCGCCTTGGTCGTGGTGGTGACCGGCGTGGTCGAGGTCGTTGTGGTGGTCGTCGTGGTCGCAATGCTCTTCGAGAGGTGCCACGACCGATTCAGGGACTTCGCATAGGTCAGTGCCGACGCCAGCGAGGGCTCGCTGATGGTCGCGGCGAGGCGGCGTTGGTCCGCCGGAAGGAGGTGGGCCGACGGAAATGTCGTATCTAGGACCTTTCGTGGTGAGTACCAAAGGACCCCGTTGGGCTGACCTTGGTAGACCGCGATGAACCCGGAATCGTCAGCCAGGTAGTAGGTCGAGTACGCGTACCAGTGCATGATGCCGACAAAACCGGCCGCCACGCCCATGAGCACCACGATCGCGATGGCGACGCGCCACGTGAAACGCGACGTACGCCGGCGCGACGTCCGCGGCGGTGCGATCGCCGGCGGCGCGGTCGAGATCGTCTTCCTCACTGGGGTCATCGTCGAGACCACGTCGTCGAACTCGACGAGGATGACCGTGATGTTGTCGCGTCCACCCGCCTCTCTCGCGGCGGCGACGAGCTTGTCGACCGCATCCTCGAGGGGCATTGGTGGGCTCGCCAACTGCACGAGCTGATCCGGCGTGAGTTCGTTCGAGAGCCCGTCGCTGCACAGCAGGAGCCGGTCACCCGGCTGGGCGACCACCGAGACCACGTCGATTTCGACGGTCTCATCCATGCCGAGCACCCTGGTCAACTGGTGACGCCGGGGGTGGACGGCAGCCTCTTCTGGCGTGAGCCGGCCCATGCGGACCCACTCTTCGGCCACACTGTGGTCGTCGCTCAGCTGGCGCAGCGCGCCGTCTCGGAGCTGGTAAACCCGTGAGTCCCCCACGTTGACGAGGGTCGGTGAGACGATGCCCGCCACGTCTTCGGTCAGCGCGATGGCGATGATCGTCGTGCCCATCCCGAACCGTTCCGGGTGGGCGACGGCGTCCGCGAGCACTGCGTGGTTGGCCGCCTCGACCGCAGCGTAAAGGCCCTCGACTGTCTTGTTCTGGTGAAACTCACGAGTGATGACCTCGACCGCGAGCGCCGAGGCGACTTCTCCGGCGGCGTGGCCACCCATGCCATCGGCGACGATGGCCAAGGTCTCGTCCACGGACAGTGCGTCCTCGTTCGCGTCGCGCACGAGGCCGGTATCCGTCGCGGCCGCGAAGCGCCAACGCGTCAACGAACCACCTCCAAGAGGACGCCTCCGACTTGGATCATGTCGCCCCGCTCGAGCAGCACTCGCCCACGTAGCAGTTCCTGGTTGACGTAGGTCCCGTTGGTGGAACCGAGATCCTCGATTGACAAGTCGCCTGCGTCATTCGCGATACGCGCGTGGCGAGTCGAGAGGTAGGTATCCGCAAGCGATATGTCACAGTCCGCGCCACGGCCTATGACGACCGCCAGGTCCACGTCTATGCGTTGACCTGCCATCTCGTCGGGCTCAAGGAACTCCAGTGCGAGCGGCGCCGAGCGTCTTCGTCGCGAGCGCCCCGACTCGTGATCGGCCGGACGGGTTTCGACCACCGCGACACGGAGCACCCGGGCGAAGAAGAGGAGGGCCACAACCATGACCAGTACCTGCAGCGGCCGGATCACCGCGGCGTAACTCGACGACGCGGCGAGAAGACTCAAGCTAACTCAATCCGTAGGTGGAGCGCCCCGATCGTGACGTCGTCGCGGGGCGACAGCGAGACCGCGGTGATGCGGTGTCCGTTCACGAAGGTCCCATTGGTCGACTGTAAATCCCTGATGGCGACGCCCTCAGCCGTTCGCCACACCTCCGCGTGACGGCGCGAGACGTTCGAGTCGTTAATCACGACGTCCACGTCAGGGTTCCTACCGATGACGATCGGTTGATCACCAACGGTGAAGGTCCGACCATCATCGGCGATGAGTCGAGGATGTGCCTCACCCCCGAGGAAGTCAGCCTTGACCGCGAGGTCTCCTGTGCGCAGATCGTCGTCGACGAAGATGTCGACGGCGACGGGTCCGACGAAGTTGTACCCCTCATTGATTGCGTGCTGACGAACCGTCTCTTCGAGCTCGCTGATCAACGCCTTTTGGAACCCGTCGAAACGATCGGCGTCCGCCGGGCTCAACCACACGTGGATCTCGTTGGGCGAAATCGGACCTTGGTTCGTGAGCTGGCGCGTCAAGTCCACTTCTCGGATGATCCGTGCACCGATCTCGATCGGCTGTAGTCCACCCTTGAAGGGACGCGCGAAAGTCCGCTCGAAGAGCCGCTCGAGGCGGTTTTCCATGGACTTGAGGACCATAACTTCCCAATCGTACTGGCCAGCGCGTCAAAAGCGTCATCAGAATCAGGGGGCGCAAAGTTGGACTAATGTAACCAGGTCCCAGGGCGAGTGGCGAAATAGGCAGACGCGCAGGCTTCAGGTGCCTGTATCCGAAAGGATGTGGGGGTTCAAGTCCCCCCTCGCCCACCAAGGATCGGTCGCGAGGCCGGTATTGAGGCCGCGGATTCTTCCGGTCTTGGACGTTCGCCCTAACCGCCGGAATCCCCACCGCGAACCTTGGGCGTGGGTCGGGCCACGTCGTCCGGTATG
>JAJYPU010000236.1 GCA_021795095.1 Actinomycetes bacterium
CAGACTGAGTCTCACTCAGCGGCTGGCGATGACACGCGAAAGGGAACTCCGGCGCTCGTCGGGGCGAACAACTCCGTGAGGAGTGCAGCATGAGTGGACTCACTAGAACTCACTCGGTTGCAACGGTTCGGCGGAGGCAACGACGTGGCGTTGCTTGCCGAGGAGGTCGTGCACGTAGCGGACCCGCTCGTCGCCTACGGCGTGCCCACCGTGCCGACGGTGGCGGCGGTGCTGTTCCATTGGCTGGTCGCGTACTGGCTCGCCATCGCGGTGGGAAGGTCGACTGTCGGGCTCCTCGCCGTGACTGATTGCCAGAGAGACGAACGCTCGGCCGAAGGCCGAGCGTTCGAGTCTGAACCTGGTTGAAAGCGGGCCCGGCGTTGTTTTGACGCCGGGCCCGGAGACTTAGGCCGAAATCACCTTGCGGTCGCCCTTAGACGAGACCTCGACCCGGCGTGGCTTCGCGTGTTCAGCGATCGGAATCGCGATCGTGAGCACGCCGGACTCGTAGTCGGCGTCGATCTTCTCGGAGTCCAAACTCGTCCCGAGGAAGATCTGGCGGGTGAAGGTGCCGTAGGGACGCTCGGACATCAGGCGCTCCACGCCCTCGGCCGACTTCGGTGCGGTGCGCTCGGCCTTGACGGTGAGGACGTTGTTCTCGACGGTGAGTGAGATCTCCTTCGGGTCAACACCCGGCATGTCGACGAAGATCAAGAACGAGTCACCGTTGCGGTACGCGTCCATCGGAACCGAATGAGTCCGAGCGACGTCGGGGCTCGCCCAGAATTGCTGGAGGAACCGGTCAATGTCCCTGAATGCGTCAGTTCGAACAAGAGCCATAAGAAAACCTCCTGTTTGATCGCTCTGCTCTTGCCATGTCGAATCACTTCGACGCATCTATTTTAGCACTCACAGTACGAGAGTGCTAACGGGCAAGATACCTCATCAAAAGGGGTATATCCGGTAGATGAGCGCCGCGATCGTGCACAACGTCGGCGACACCGATGGGTCCGAGGGCTTGGTGGCCAAACAATCAGGCTAAGCGAGACCTTCTCGCGACGTGCCCGCTACGGTCACGTGTGCGTCAGAGGATCGGAGGCCGTCATGTCTACACTCGCGAATCGCCCGAACACCGCGCTGCTCGTCATCGACGTGCAGAACGATGTCGTCCAGGACGCCTATGAACGCGACGCCGTCGTTGGCAACATCGGCCGCGTCGTGGAGAAAGCCCGTTCTGAACAGGTCCCGGTCGTCTGGGTGCAGCACAACGATGAAGACCTCGTACGAGGGAGTGAGGCGTGGCAGTTGGTCCCCGAATTGCATCGCGACGACGCCGAGGTGCTCGTGGACAAGAACTACGGTGACGCGTTCGAGGACACCACACTCGAGGAAGTCCTCTCGGGGCTCGGTGTCGGACGACTCGTCGTCGTCGGCGCCCAGACTGACGCGTGCATTCGATGCACGCTGCACGGTGCGTTCACGCGAGGCTATGACGCGTTGCTCGTGAGCGATGCGCACACCACGTCTGACATCACGCAGTGGGGCGCGCCGCCGCCCGAAGCGGTCATCGCACACACGAATCTGTATTGGCGACTGCAGTCCGCCCCCGGTCGGACCGCCGGGATCGCCCAGTCGAGCGACGTCGACTTCAGCCCGTCCACCTGACCAGTCGAGAACGACGATTTCTGCGAGCGTGCGCCGCTCGCGGTCCGGTTGGGTGGACGTGACGGATTACTCGTCGGCGTGAGCGCGCGCCACCTTGCCGACCGCGTCGGCGACGGCCTTGGCGACACTGGCGTTGAACACGGTTGGCACGATGTAGTTGGCCGAGAGGTCATCGGAGCTCACAGCGTCCGCAATCGCACGCCCGGCCGCAATCTCGACCTCTTCGGTGATCTTGGTGGCGCCCGCGTCGAGCAGGCCGCGGAAGATCCCGGGGAAGGCGAGCACGTTGTTGATCTGGTTGGGCTCGTCGCTTCGACCCGTCGCCACGATGGCGGCGTGGCGACGAGCGATCTGGGGATCGATTTCGGGGTCGGGGTTAGCCAGCGCGAAGACGATTGACTTCGGTGCCATCACGGTCAGCTGCGCTTCGGTGACCAGGTTTGGCCCGGACACGCCGACGAAGACGTCGGCGCCCCGCATCGCCTCGGTCAGGTCGCCGCGGCGCTTCTCGACGTTGGTGTGCGTGGCGAGCCAACGACGATCCTCATCGAGGTTCGGGTCGTTCTCGTCCAAGATCCCGTGGCGGTTCACCCCGATGATGTCACCGACACCCTCGGCCATCAAGAGCTTCGAGATCGCCACGCCGGCGGCACCGACGCCGAGCATGACGACCCGGATGTCCTTCATTTCCTTGCCGACGACGCGCAGGGCGTTACGCAGCGCGGCGTAGACGACCACCGCGGTACCGTGCTGGTCGTCGTGGAAGACGGGGATGTCGAGCAGGTCGCGCAGTCGCCGTTCGATCTCAAAGCACCGCGGCGCCGCGATGTCCTCGAGGTTGATGCCGCCGTAGACCGGGGCGATGCACTGAACGATGCGTACGATCTCGTCAACGTCCTGGGTGTCGAGGCAGACCGGCCACGCGTCGATGTCGGCGAAACGCTTGAAGAGTAGGGCCTTGCCCTCCATGACGGGCAGGGCGGCTTCGGGTCCGATGTTGCCCAGTCCGAGCACGGCCGAGCCGTCGGTCACTACGGCCACCGTGTTGCGCTTGATCGTGAGATTGCGCGCGAGGCTCTTGTCTTTGGCGATGGCGTTCGAGATGCGAGCGACGCCGGGGGTGTAGGCCATCGACAGGTCGTCGCGGGTCTTGAGCGAAATCTTGGGCTTGACCTCAATGGTGCCGCCGAGGTGCATGAGGAACGTACGGTCGCTGATGGCGTGCACCGAGGCGCCCACGACCGCCTCGACGACCTGACCGAGGACCGAGGCGTGCTCCTCATTGCTCGCGTTGCAGGTCACGTCGACCACCATGTGACCGTCGATCGGCTCGACGACGTCGAGGGCGGTCACGAGTCCACCGGCGTCGGCGACGGCAGTGGCGATGTCGGGGATGGTCGACGCCGCGTCCAAGATGACGCGCATGGTGATCGAGTAGGAGGCACTTGGCATGCTCATAGGGGGGTTCACGGCTTTCTCGCAGGATGGACTCGTTCGGTGCCGCCGAATGCGCCCGATGGCACCGGGATCCATGCTAGGTCGCCCGATGCGCGGTCCCATGTGACCGAAGACCGTTACTCCGGGGTAACGCTACGCCCCGATCACCCGGACTGGTCGACGG
>JAJYPU010000237.1 GCA_021795095.1 Actinomycetes bacterium
CGCACCGGTGACGAACACCGGTTGGTCGCTTCGTTCTGTGCAGTGGACGGCGTACGCGACCCCCGTACCCGTTCGGCCGGGTTTGGTCGGTGTCGCCACAATCGGTCCGGCGCTTCGGTAGGTCGTGGGCTCTTCCAGTGAATGGGCGAACTCCTCGGGGTCGTGCGTCGAGAGCCCGACGATGGCGTCGGGGCCCAACACGTCGCGACAGAGGGCCACGCTCACGTCGTCTTGACCCACGTGGACGCCGTCGGCGGCCACGTCGGCGGCGAGGTACGGCGAGTCGTTCATGATAAAGGGGACGCCGAAGTCCCGACAGATGGCGGCCATCAACGTGCCCGAGACCCGTCGTTGCTCGTCGTCGAGGACCTTCTCGCGAAGTTGGACGACGTCCACGCCGCCGCGCAAAACCGCCGGCAAGAAGTCCGCGAGGTCGTCGCGGTGGCCGACGCACAGGTACAGACGGCGCTCGTCGAGTTCGTACATTCGCACACTTTAAGTCAGCGGTCCGTCCGCTCACCGCGAGACCAAGGGCCGCGCGGGCGTCCATCACTCGGTCGGGACCGTCGAAACGGGCAGAATGGACCTATGCAGATTCCCGCGAAGGCCGAGTACGCCATTCGGGCGCTACTCACCCTGGCGGCCAGCAACACGTCGGTGAGCGCCGAACACTTGGCCGCCGAACAGCAGCTCCCCGCGAAGTTCCTTGGCGCGATTCTCTCCGATCTACGCCGTGGCGGTTTGGTTACGAGCCAGCGTGGCCCCGAGGGCGGGTTCAAGCTCGCCCACGACCCCGACACGATCATGATCGCGGACATCCTGCGCGTGGTCAGTGGACCGATGGCGGGCGTGCGCGGGATGCGTCCCGAGACCCTTAACTACGGTGGCGACGCCACGCATTTGCGTGACGTCTGGGTAGCGGTGCGAGCCGCGCTGCGCGAGGTGCTCGAGCACGTCACGCTGGGTCAGGTGCTGCGCGGTGACCTGCCCGTCTCGGTGACGCGTTTCACCTCGGACCCGGACGCGTGGATCACGCGCCAACTGTGACGCGGATCCACACCGACGGTGCCTGCCGCGGGAATCCCGGCCCGGGGGGCTGGGCCTGGGCCCGGGGCGCCGACGGGTACGCGAGCGGCGCGGAGGCGCGAACGACGAACCAGCGGATGGAGTTGCGTGCGGTCCTCGAAGCCCTGCGGGCTAATCCCGACGGCGACGTGGAGATCGTGAGCGACTCCACCTACGTGGTGAAGTGTTTCAACGACCATTGGTACGTCGGGTGGTTACGACGGGGTTGGAAGAACTCCCAGGGCCAGCCCGTCGCTAACCGGGACCTCTGGGAACCCCTGTTCGACCTCGTCTTGCGTGGCGGGCGCACCGTCATCTTCACCTGGGTGAAGGGCCACGCGGGAGATCCGATGAACGAGTTCGTCGACGAACTTGCCACGGCAGCGGCCGATCTTCAGCAGGGACAACAGCACTAGCGCGCGGGGGTGTCGGCCACGGCGCCAAAAACATTAGGATTTCGTAGGTCTCAGTGACGAAATTGACGAAGGGAATCCGCCGTGGCAAACGAGGTCCAGCAGTTTGACGTTGTGATCATCGGGGGTGGCCCCGGCGGCTACGCCGCCGCGCTGTACGGAGCTGCGGCGGGGCTCAACGTCGCACTGATCGAACGCGACAAAGTGGGCGGCACCTGCCTGCACCGCGGCTGCGTGCCGGCCAAGGAGTTCCTCGAGACGGCCCACGTCCGTCGCACCATCGAGCACGCGAGTGCCTTCGGCATTGGTACCGGCGAGGTGTCGGTGGACTTCTCAGTCAGCCAGGCGCGCAAGAACGACGTCGTCGACAAGTTGCACAAGGGGCTCTCGGGCCTGCTCAAGGGCCGCAAGGTCACCATCTTCGAGGGAACGGCGCGCCTCGACGCCGATCAGGTCGTACGTATCGTGGACGGGGCCGACGCGGGCGTAGAGGCGAAGGGGACCAACGTGATCCTCGCCGCCGGTTCGGTGCCGCGAACCCTGCCCGGTTTCGACGTCGACGGCACGATCGTGTTGACCTCTGATGAATTCCTCGATCTCGACACGCTGCCGTCGAGCGCCGCCGTGATCGGCGGTGGGGCGATCGGCTGTGAGTTCGCGTCGATGCTGTCCGACATGGGTGCGTCGGTCACGATCCTCGAGGGACTGCCCACGATCCTCGCGGGCTGCGACAGCGAAGTCGTGAGCGTGGTGCAGCGTTCTTTCAAGAAGCGCGGGATCGACGTGCGCGCCGGAGTGAACGTGACTGGCCACACGCCAAAGAAGGGTTCGACCGCCGTCCACGTCGAGGGTGGCGAGGACGTCGTCGTGGACGTCGTGGTGCTCGCCGTCGGGCGACGCCCGCGCAGTGAGGGCCTGCTCGGCGACGGAACCGGCGTCGAGGTGAACGAGCGCGGTTTCATCGTCGCGAACTCCTCGATGCGCACCGCGAACCCCAACGTCTACGCCATCGGCGACATCGTCGCCAACACCCCGCAACTCGCGCACGTCGGTTTTGCCGAAGCGATCGTGGCGATCAAGACCATTCTGGGTGAGCCTGTGGTGCCGGTCGACTACGACCGCGTGCCGTGGGCGATCTACTCCAATCCCGAAGTCGCCTTCGTCGGGCTCACCGAGGCCGCCGCGAAGGAGCGGGGCTATGACGTAGTGGTGAAGAAGGACCCGTTCGGTGGCAACAGTCGCGCCCAGATCATCGGCGAGACCGAAGGGGTCGTCAAGATCATCGCGGAGAAGCGCGCTGACGGAACGGCGGGCCAGATTCTCGGTGTGCACATGGCGGGACCCTGGGTGACCGAGCAGTTGGGCGCCGGCTACTACGCCGTGAACTGGGAGGCCACGGCCGAGGAGGCCGCCGCGCTCATCCAGCCGCACCCGTCACTGTCGGAGACGTTCGGCGAAACGCTGTTGGCGCTATCGGGGAGGGGGCTCCACGTTGGCTGATGTCACGCTGCCGTCACTGGGCGAGTCGGTGACCGAAGGAATTATCACTCGGTGGTTCAAGAAGGTCGGCGACTCGGTCGCGCGCGATGAGCCACTCTTCGAGGTTTCGACCGACAAGGTCGACTCGGAGATGCCGTCGCCGGCGGCGGGGGTCTTGACTGAGATCCTGGCCGCTGAGGGCGACACCGTCGAGACCGGATCGCGAGTCGCCGTGATCGATGAGAACGCCGCCCCCGGTTCGGTGGCGCCATCGCCGGCACCTGAGCCGAGCACGACCGTGGCGACC
>JAJYPU010000238.1 GCA_021795095.1 Actinomycetes bacterium
CGGGTCCCGTGCCTCAGTCGGGCGACGGTGGCGCGAGGAACAGGTCCTCGAGGTCGGCGTCCGTGACCACGCGAAGTTCGGCGAACGCGTCGCGCACGATGGTCGCGAGGTCACGGTCGTCCTCGGCCGTCCAAAGCGCGAAGGCGACGCGAAACACCGCCACGCCCATCTGGGCGGCGAGGTCGGCCGGGAGTCGGGTAACCCCGCGGGTCTCGAGGGCGGCGCCGATCGCCGCGGCGTAGTCGGCCATCTTCGATCGGTCGCGCTCGCGCAACTCGGGGTTGGCCTCGATGACGGCCTGTCGGCGCCGCACGAAGTCCTTACGTGACGCACCGATCATCGCGACGGCCGCCGCGAGTCCTCGAGCGACCGCCGCCAGCGGCGGATCATCGGGTGGCGCGTCGAGCACCGCGGCGACGAGGCGAGCGCCGAGCACCGCCGAGCCGCCGAAGAGAACCTCACGCTTGTCGCTGAACTGGCGAAAGAACGTGCGCTCGGTGACCCCCGCCTGGGCCGCGATCTGGGCGGCGGTCGTCTGGTCGAAGCCCTGGCGCTCGAAGAGGTCCAACGCGGCCTCGTAGAGCCGACCACGACTGTCGGGTTGCCAGCGTCCCACGGGGTAAGTCTAGGTGTTGACAGTCACTGACATTGGCGATAGTGTCATGTCTGAAACTGACATCAAAAGGGGAATCATGAAGATCTTCGTGACGGGCGCATCGGGCTGGATCGGCACCGCGGTTGTGGCCGAGTTACAACGCACGGGCCACGAGGTCCTGGGTCTCGCGCGATCCGAAGCGTCAGCGACTCGACTACGGGCGACCGGTGCCCTCGTGCACCGTGGCGACCTCGCCGACCCCGAGGGACTGGCGGGGGCCGCGGCGACCTGTGACGCGGTCATCCACCTCGCCTTCATCCACGACTTCGAACACTTCGACGACTCGGTCAAGGCCGACGCCCGGGCCGTCGACGCGCTCGGTGCTGCCCTCGCGGGGTCAAACAGGCCCCTCGTCATCGCTTCGGGCACGCCGGCCGTCCTCGGACGGGTCGCCACCGAGCGCGATGACCTCAGCGGCGGGCTGGCCGGTGCCCGGGGTGCGGTCGCGCGAGCGACCGTCGCGCTGGCTGAGCGGCGCGTTCGCTCCTCGGTCGTTCGACTGCCGCGCACGGTGCACGGTCGTGGCGACCACGGCTTCGTCGCGCGACTCGTTGAGATCGCTCGCGTCACGGGCGTCTCGGGGTACGTCGGCGACGGGTCGAGTCGCTGGCCCGCGGTGCACGTGCTCGACGCGGCCCGGCTGTTCCGACTCGCCGTGGAGAGCGCCCCCGCGGGCTCGGTGCTGCACGCGGTCAACGACGAGGGCGTCGCGACGCGCGACATCGCCGAGACGATCGCAAAACACCTCGAGCTGCCGACGGCGTCAGTCGCGCCCGAGCACTTCGGCTTCCTCGGCGGAATCTTGGCGATCGACCAGCCGGCCTCGAGTGCCGCGACGCGCGAGCTGCTCGGCTGGCGGCCCACCGAGCGACACCTGCTCGAAGACCTCGAGGCGCACTACTACTACGCCTCGACGCCAAAGGCCTGAGGAGCCGAGCGTCGGTGCCGCAGGAACGCGCGGCGCCAGTAGGGTTCGTGGGCGTGGACCGAAGCCTGAGAATCGTGACCCTCTGCTCGGGCAACGTGGCGCGCTCGGTGATGCTCGCCTCGATGCTCGAGGCGCTCGGACCGGAGTCGGGCCACCCGCTCGAGGTGCGAAGCGCCGGCACGCACGCCGTCGAGGGCGCCTCGATCAGCGCGCGCACGCGCGACGCGCTGCTCGCCATCGACGAGCTGGCGCTCCCGTCGCCGAACGCACACCGCAGCCATCAGCTCGAGCTCGCCGACCTCGAGTGGGCCGACGTCGTGCTCGCCGCCGAGGCCGACCAGGTCCAGTTCACGCGTCGCGAGTTCCCGGCCCTCGCGCTCTCGTGCTGTTCGCTCGGCCAGTTCGTGCGCGAGGCCCCGCTCGACGAGCCGTGGTCGACCCAGGTGGCGGTCGTCTCGGCGAACGACCCCGACTCGGCCTTTGACGTCGCGGACCCGGCCGGCGGCGACCAAGCCGTCTACGACGAGTGCGCGCGCCAGCTCTTCGAGCTGGCCCAGATCTTTCTCACGGTGCTGTCGGTCCCCTAACCGGGCGCGACGCCGCATCGCGAAGCGTTGCGTGACCCTCGCTGAACCCGGCTCGCCCGTCGTGGCGAGCCGGGTTCAGCGTTGTGGTCTAGGCGCCGGTGTAGTAGCGGTCGCACACGGTGAGGGCCTCGTCGAGGATGGCGAGTCCCTCGCGGACCTCTGCTTCGGACGTCGTGCACGGTGGCGTCACGTGGGTGCGGTTGAAGTGCACAAAGGGCCAGAGGCCGTTCGCCTTGCAGGCGGCGGCGAACTCGTTCATCGGCGCGGCGTCGGCGCCGGCGGCGTTGAAGGGGACGAGGGGCTCGCGCGTCGCGCGGTCTCGCACCAACTCAATCGCCCAGAAGACGCCGAGGCCTCGCACCTCGCCGATGGATGGGTGCTTGTCGCGCATGGTCGCGAGTGTCGGACCGATGACGTCGCTACCGAGGGCGCGCGCGTGCTCGACGATCCCTTCTTCACGAAAGATGTTGATCGACGCGACCGCCGCCGCGCAGGCCAACGGGTGCCCCGAGTAGGTCAGCCCGCCGGGGAAGGCGCGCGTCGCGAAACTCGCGGCGATTTCCTCAGAGATGACGACCCCACCCAAGGGGACGTAACCGGAGTTCACGCCCTTAGCGAAGGTGATGAGGTCAGGCGTCACCCCCCAGTGGTCCACGGCGAACCACTCGCCACAGCGACCAAAGCCCGCCATGACCTCGTCGGCGATCATCACGATGCCGAACTCGTCGCACAGCGCGCGCACGCCCGCGAGGTAGCCCTCGGGTGGCACCAGGATGCCGTTGGTGCCGACCACGGTCTCGAGCAGGATCGCGGCCACGGTGTGGGCGCCCTCGAAGACGATGGTGTCGCGCAGGTGCGCGAGCGCACGCTCGGTCTCTTGCGCCTCGGTCTCGGCGTGGAAGGCCGAGCGGTAGAGGTAGGGCCCCCAGAAGTGCACGACGCCGGGCAGGCTCGGCTCCGACGGCCAGCGTCGCGGGTCACCGGTCGCCGTGATGGCGCCGGCGGTGGCGCCGTGGTAGCTACGGTAGGTGGCGAGGATCTTGTGACGGCCCGTGTGCAGGCGCGCCATGCGCATCGCGTTCTCGATC
>JAJYPU010000239.1 GCA_021795095.1 Actinomycetes bacterium
GAACCGCCCTCGAAGTTCGCGGACGTACCGCGGCTACTGCGGGAGGTAGTCGCTCACGTGGCGGACCACTGCGGGCCCGCTTTCGAGAAGGAGTCGAACGTCGTCACCAATCGGATGCGCACGAATCGCGGCCTGAATGTCGAAGATCGACGCCACCGCGTGACCGTCAACTTCGAGGAGACGGTCGCCGCGCTCGACGCCAGCGACGTGCAGTGCGCTATCCACGCGGGGTCGTTGAATGAGGAAGCCCGGGGCAGCATCGCTCGTCGAGGTCGCGTCGCGCCACGCCTCGGTGAACGTGACCCCAGTCGCCGATACACAGCCACAGACGCCGATGCTGCACATCGGACAGACACACTCACAATCAGCGCCGTCCTCGACCAGTTCGTCGACCACGGCGCTGAAGATGAGCTCACTCGTGAGTTGCGCGGCAGCCGCGTACTCGCTGAGGTGCCGCGGGGCGAGTTCGCGCAAGTCACGATCGTAGAGACGAAGGGCGAACTCCACGAGGACGGCGTAGCTCATCACCGCAACGCTGAAGGTCGCGTGGACATCGCGCAGCGCGTCGGATATCGGCGGCTCGCCGCGTCGTTCACGGACGACCAGAATCGGTGGTGCACCGGACTCATCGCGGGCGTCACGGCCGCGGTACGCGTCCAGCGCGTCCCGGTGTCGTTTAGCGATGGTGATGAATCCGTCGAACGCCGCGAGCACCTCGGGATTCGCGTGCACCACCCGTCGATGCGCCGCCAACGTCGTCGCTGCATGGTCCTCGAGCTGCGCGACCTCTTCGACCTGTCGTTGTAGTCGGTGAAGCACCCGTGAGTCGGCCACGTCCCACCTCCCAGCCTCCCGCGCCCTCATCCAACTGGCGCCGGCCACGATTGATTTTGAGCCTACGTCGAGATTCACGACGATCGCGGGGTTGCCGACGGGTCAGCCCGACTGGGCGGCGACGCGTTCTGTAGTGCAGCGGCGGAATTTCGGGACTTTGGTCCCGGCGCAACGAGCCGGTACCGTCGTCGCCCATCCGTACGATTGGGCTGATTCGTGGTAGTGGGTCAGCGTCATTGTTGGCGTCTATCGAGAACAGGGAGACTATCGATGGAACACAGGACGGAAACGCATCGGACCGTGTCGGGCGTCCTCCGCAAGGTAGCGCGCGGCTTCTACGGTTTCCTCTACGAGAAGGACCCCGACTTCTTCCCCTCGTACGAGGCCGTTGACGCCGAACGCGTGTCCGCACAACACTGACGGGCTGACGTCGCACCCGTACCCGGCACGCGAACGGCACGCGATGGTGGTTCGGCCGTGACGGCCAATGACTTAATTCCCGGCGCAGTGAGCGTGCGCACGATGTTCCTGACTACGGCGTCGGCGCCATCGAGAGGAACGCGGCGAAGGCGAGAACCCCCACGGACGCGATGACGGTCACAATCGCGTAGATGCGAACGCCCCGCCGCGAGGTACGGCGGGCCACGAACCCGTGAAGCGACGCCATGACGACGACCGCCACCACGAGTGACACCTTGGCGACTAACAGATGTCCAAACGCTGACGTCGTGAGGTTGGACCATCGAACGCCGTCGTGCCACGCGAGTAACGGACCAGTGACGAACAACGCCGGGAACAGCACGCGGTTCGTGACGACGGTAAACCGCCGACCAGCAGACTGGGCAATCGCGCGTAACTGCTGAGGCGTCGCGTCACGTCGAAGCGCCGGCATCACGACGAACGACAGCATCAGCTGTCCCCCGACCCAGAACGCCGCGACCGTGATGTGGACGAAAAGCACCACCGACCAGAGCACCGTCATTGCTACCGCCCCACCGAGCGGCCGCGCCCGCGAGTCACCACGTTGGCACCCCTGGCGCAATCAACTCGAGACGGCGTGAGCACCTGGACACGGTAGTACGCGAATCGATGTGCCACGCGCCGGACTTCGAGAACGAGCGTCAGATGACCGGTGACAGACCGCCGTCGAGACTCACGCCGACACCGGTCACGTAGCTCGCGCGCGGCGACAGTAAAAAGGCGGCCAAGTTCGCGAACTCCTCGGCCCGGCCCACGCGACCGAGTGGGATACGGGCGTTGCGGACGAGGTCGTCGTACACCGAGGTGACCGGCACACCGGTCTGAGCGGCCCGACGTTCCCACTGTCCGGACTCGACGAGTCCGATCAAAATGGCGAGAGCCCGCACGCCGCGCGGACCAACCTCGCTCGCGAGGGCCTTGGTGAGTGCAAGACCCGCGGCCCGGGACGCGGCCGTGGGCGTGGAACCAGCACCGGGGGCGCGCGCTGAGATCGCGAGGACGTTGAGTACCGCGCCACCCGAGACCGCGAGGTCATCGAGGACGAGGCGGGCCAGGTGCAGTGCCGACACCACCTTGAGCTCGTAGTCCGCGCGCCATTCGTCGTCATCGGAGGTCGCCACGAGTGTGGCCGCCGACCGTCCTGCGTTATTGACCAGCCCGTCGATCCGACCGAACCGGTTCCTCGCCGCGAGGACGAAGGCCTCGCGATCACTGGCGCGCGTCACGTCAACCTCGACGCACAGCGCCTCATCGCCGAGCGTGGCCTGCGCGCGCTCCAGCCGGGCGACATCACGGCCACACACGGCAACCCGAGCACCTTCGCCGACGAGGGTCTTTGCGAGTGCGAGCCCGAGTCCGTCGGTGCCTCCGGTTATCAGTATGACGCGATCATCGAGCCCCAGATCCATGAGCCCATTGTAGGGAAGCGCCGACGAGCGACGACGACGCTACACCGGTCGGTTGGAGGAATCCTCGAGCGAGGTCTTGGCTGGCTCGGGCAGCATCGCGGTGGTACCGAGTCCGGCGATCGCCGCAATCCCAGCGACGACGAGCAGTCCACGCAGACCGATCGACGCCTGCAGGCGAGGCACCATGAAGACGCCGACGAAGGCACCGAACTTGCCGATGCCGGCCGCGATCCCATGTCCGGTCGTTCGCATCTCCACGGGGAAGACCTCCGAGGGCAGGACGAAGGTCGTCGTGTTCGGGCCGAACTCGGTGAAGAGGTAGCTGAACCCGAAGATGAGTACGAAGGGCACCACCATCGTCGTGAACCGGGGCACCGCCGCGAGCAGTAGGAAGCACGCGGCCATAACCGAAAAACCAATCGACTGCAACCTGCGGTGTCCGATTCGGTCAATCTTGGTTACCGCCAGGATGTACCCGGGCAACGCGAAGACCACGAACATGGCCAGGGTGAGCAGTAGTTTCACCTTGATCG
>JAJYPU010000240.1 GCA_021795095.1 Actinomycetes bacterium
CCTATCGCGCGAGTCTCGGGCCCGAGACGGCGATCGCGGAGATAGAGTCGGGCGCGGGCTCGTTGTACGACGCCGACGTCGCCGCGCAATGTGTGCGACTCGCCCGATTGGGCGAGCTATTGCCGTGAACCAATGACTCGTTAGCGATTCGCGATGAGCGCTCACGGGCGGCGGCCAACCGGGTTGGGGTCGCAACCGCCGTGAACGAGAGGGTTGACATGCAGCAACGTCGGTCCCACATCCAATGAGCTTTGACGTGCTAGTTCAGTTCGCGAGGAGGCGGCGAGCTCCCTCGGCGGCGAGGTAGAAGAGCTGTTCGCGGACCTCGCTCGCCCGCAGCCACGACCGATGGTCCCAGTCGCCCACGAGTGAGTCCCCGGCGTACAGCAGTTGCGCGAATCGAATCTGGCGGTAGCGCGCGACCGCGATGAACGCGGCGGACTCCATATCGACCATGAAACAGCCCTCGGCGACACGACGCTCGACACGGCTGCGCGCTTCGCGAAAGATCGCGTCGGTCGTCCAGGTGCGACCCACGCGGTGCGCGACCTCGTGACTACTGAGCACGCCCACGAGTGTCGCGACGCCGTCGGGGTCAGCGTCGATCACCCGCGAGGGGGGCGCGTAGTGGAAGCTCGTTCCCTCGTCGCGTAGGGCCGAGTCGACAACCATGATCGCGCCGCGCTCGAGGTCCGCCACGAGGGCGCCGGCGCCACCGCAGGCGACCACCGAGGTCATGCCGAGTGCCGCGAGCTCCTCGACGATGGCTGCGGCGAGTGGTCCACCCATCCCGGGGTGCACCACCGCGACCGGGCCGCTCGGGGTGTTGAGCTCGTAGACGGGGTTGGTGCCGATCTCGCTGCGCAAGGAGTAGAGCGAGGTGAGGACGCCTTCCTCGGCGAGTCGGGAGAGCAGGTCGTTGAAGAAGCAGAGCACGACCGCGGCGTGGACCCGCGGACGTCGATACAGCATCGACGCCTCGAGCACACCCGGTTCGTTGAGGTCGTCCTCGAACAGCGGCAGGTCACTCACGCGGCCGGGCCCCGGGCGTTGAGCAGCCAGTCGAGCAGGGTGACGATGACGCTGACGTCGCCGCGGACCTTGATGCGCCCGTCGCGCAGCGCCGTGGCGCTGTCGAGGTCGCCGCGATAGAGCCGTGCGGCGTCGGCAAAGTCGATGTGCACGACGGCATCCGCGGCCAGATGATCACCGACGGCGACGCTCGCCCCCGAGGGATCGAGGGTGAGCGTGAAGGCGTGGGGGACCCGGTTGGGCGCGTCGATCAGGTGGATGACGATTCGCTGCGCTGTCTCGAACACCGGGACCGGTCCGGCGGCGGCGAGCGACTCGTTCAGGGTCGCGAACCACTCGTCGCCGGCGAACTCGTTCACGATTACGGAGCGGGCTGGACGCCCGCCTCAGCCGCCGTGCGCTTCGTGCGCCGACCAATCTTCCGTCCCAGCCACGCGACCGGGTCGTAGTGCGCGTCCACGACGCGCTCCTTCAGCGGGATGATCGCGTTATCGGTGATCTTGATGTGCTCGGGGCAGACCTCGGTGCAGCACTTGGTGATGTTGCAGTAGCCGAGCCCCATCTCCTCGCGCACGTACTCGCGCCGGTCATTCTGATCGAGCGGGTGCATCTCGAGCTCGGCGTAGCGGATGAAGAACCGCGGTCCGGCGTAGTACTGCTTGTTCTCCTCGTGGTCGCGAATCACGTGGCAGACGTCCTGGCACATGAAGCACTCAATGCACTTACGGAACTCCTGGCCGCGCTCGACGTCCTCTTGGAACATGCGGTAGCCGTCCTCGGGCATCGGGGGCGGCAGCAGGGCGGGGACCCGCTCGGCCATCGCGAAGTTGAACGAGACGTCGGTCACGAGGTCACGGATGATCGGGAACGTCTTCATCGGCGTGACCGTCACCGTTCCCTCGGGCAGGTCGTCCATGCGCGTCATGCACATCAGGCGGGGCTTGCCGTTGATCTCGGCGGCGCAGCTGCCGCACTTGCCGGCCTTGCAGTTCCACCGGCACGCCAGGTCGGGGGCTTCGGTCGCCTGGATGCGGTGGATCACGTCGAGGACCACCTCACCCTCGTTCTGGGTGACCGTGTAGTTCTCGAAGTCTCCACCGCTGGCGTCTCCGCGCCAGACCCGCATCGTTACCTCAGCCATTACTTCCCCTCCTCGAGCAGCGCTTTCAATTCATCGGGCATGGTCAGGAGCGGTGATCGCTCGGTTGTGATCTCACCATCCCAGGCACCGCCCGCGATGGTGTGCGCCAGGTTGAAGGTGCCGTACTCGGCGCTGGCCTTGGGGAAGTCCTCGCGGGTGTGTCCACCGCGCGACTCCTTGCGCTCGCGCGCGCCGCGCGACGTGCACTTGGAGACGGTGAGCATGCTCGGCAGGTCGGTGGCGAGGTTCCAACCCGGGTTGTAGGCCCGTCCGCCCTTGACCGAGATGTTCTTCACCCGCTCGGTGAAGGTCTCGAGCTCGTTGATGGCGAACTCGATCTCGTCACCGGTGCGGATGATGCCGACGTTGGCCTGCATCATCTCCTGGAGGTCACGCTGGATGTCGTAGGGGTTCTCGCCGTTCTCGTTCTCGAAGGGCGCGAGCGCGCGTGAAACGGCGGACTCGACCTCACCCCAGTCGAAGCCGCTCGGACCCGAGCCGCCCTCGACGTAGTCCGAGGCTGCCATCCCCGCGCGACGGCCGAAGACGACGAGGTCCGACAGTGAGTTGCCACCGAGCCGGTTCGCCCCGTGCATGCCACCGGCGACCTCGCCGGCCGCGTAGAGGCCCGCGACCTTGGTGGCCGCGGTGTCCGCGTCGACCTTGACGCCACCCATGATGTAGTGGCAGGTCGGCCCGATCTCCATGGCCTCGCGCGTGATGTCCACGCCGGCGAGCTCCATGAACTGGTGGTACATCGAGGGCAGGCGCCGACGGATGTACTCAGCGCTGCGTCGCGTGCCGATGTCGAGGTAGACGCCGCCGTGGGGACTGCCGCGACCGGCCTTCACCTCGGTGTTGATCGCGCGGGCCACCTCGTCACGCGGCAGCAGCTCGGGGGGACGACGACCGGCGTTGTGGTCTTCGTACCAGCGGTCGCCCTCCTCCTCGGATTCGGCGGTCTCGGCGCGGAACATGTCGGCGACGTAGTTGAACATGAAGCGCTCGCCCTCGGAGTTGCGCAGCACGCCGCCGTCGCCGCGTACGCCATCGGTCACGAGCAGGCAGCGGACGCTGAG
>JAJYPU010000241.1 GCA_021795095.1 Actinomycetes bacterium
GCCGAGCGTGAACGGCGCCGACCGGTTGATGATCAACTACCGTTCCACCGCCGACCCGATCACCGCCACCAACCCCTCACTGGCGACCGTGAACTGGAGCCAGTATCCCTCAGACACCCCCGAGAGCACGTTCACCGGCTCGATCTACGGTGGTGTCGACGGTACCGGGTCACTATCGGTCGTGGACGCCAGTACCTGGTTCTGGCGCGGCACGGGTGTGCGCAACGGCTCGGTGCTCGCCGGCGCGCTCGGGGGCGAGTTCAACCACTACAACCCTGCCGTGACGAATCCAGCCAACGTGCAGATCCTTGGACACTCCAACGTCGGTGGTGGCATCAGTGACGTCACCTACGTCGCCGAACCCGGACAGGGCGGCGTCTTCGCGAGCGGAACCGGGCACTGGGTGTTCGACCTGTCCGACGCGCCGCGACTGGGCAATTTCTGGGTGCCGGCGGCTATACCCGGGGTCACCAACGTGATCCGTCGCGCGACGATCAACCTCCTCGCCCGATTCGGCGCCGCCCCCGCGGGCACGACGACGCCGTCGGTCGCCAACACGAATCAGTATTAACCGCGATTGAGTGCTACCGGCGTGCGGGTAGCGGCAGGGGCGTCGCCTCGCGCAACGCCTCACCGGCGTGGTAGCTCGATCGGGTGAGCGGTGAGGACTGCACGTGGTTAAGGCCCAAACGACGACCACGTTGGGCCAAGTCATCGAACTCGGCCGGTTCCCACCACCGCGCCACCGGCACGTGGTCCGCCGTGGGACGAACGTACTGACCGATCGTCGCGATCGAGACCCCGACCGCCGCCAGGTCCGCGAGCGTCTCTTCGACTTCGTCGACGGTCTCGCCGAGGCCGACCATCATGCCCGACTTGGTGGTCAGACCCTGGGCGCCGGCGCGGGCGAGCACCGTTAGCGATCGCAAGTACCCCGCACTCGGGCGCACGGCCCGTTGGAGTCGTGCCACCGTCTCGATGTTGTGGTTGACCACGTCGGGGCGCACGTCGAGGATCAGTTCCAGGCTCGCTATGTCACCCTTCAGGTCGCTGATCAACACCTCGACCGCCGTCTCGGGCGAACGTTCACGGATCGCGGTGACGGTAGCGGCGATAGCGCCCGCGCCACCGTCGGCCAGGTCGTCTCGGGCGACGCACGTGATCACCGCGTGGTGCAGCCCGAGTCGCACCACGGCCTCGGCGACCCGATCGGGTTCGGTCGGGTCCAGCGGCAGCGGCTTACGGGTGTCAATGAGGCAGAAGCCGCACGCCCTGGTGCATCGCTCCCCGTTCACCATGAACGTTGCGGTACCCGACGCCCAACACTCGTAGATGTTCGGACAACCCGCCTCTTCACAGACCGTCACGAGGCGTAGGTCATCGGTCAACTTGCGAAGCGACTGGTACTCGGTGCCCATATGTGCCTCAATACGCAGCCACGAGGGTTTGCGCGAGCGCAGTTCGACACCGGCGTCGGGGTCCACACCGGCCTTGCGGAGCCGACGAAGCAAGGGTCGTTCGGACGTCGAGGTCGCGCCGCTGCGGTCGACCGCGGCGACCGAGCCCGGACCTCCGAGCGCCGAATCGAGCGTCGCGCCCAGGAACTCCTCGACGTCAGCGAATGACGCGTCGAGCCCGAGCGAGCGCATCGAGCCGACGGGCTTGTCGGGGATGCCGCACGGCACGATCGCGTCGAACGCCTTCAGGTCGACGTCGACGTTGAGAGCGACACCGTGAAGGGTCCGACGGTGACCCGTGCGATTCCGTTCCGTACGCACGCCTACGGCCGCGATCTTGATCGGTCGCTCGTCCAATCTGGCCCAGACCCCTGGATAGCCCTCGAGTCGTCCGACCCGGCCGAGTTTGCCCTCGGGGTCGAAGTGCACGACGGTGGCGATCACAGCGTCCTCCAAGCGGCCGACATGCTCGCGGCCCGCCCCCGGGGCGTCGTCCACGGTGACAATGGCCCACGCCACCACTTGGCCGGGTCCGTGGTACGTCACGTCGCCACCTCGATCAGCTTCGACGACATCCGCGTCGAGGCTCGACGGCGGGACGAGGAAGTGCTCGGGAACGGCGCGGATCCCCAACGTGTACGTCGGAGGGTGTTCCATCACAAGGACGTAGTCATCTGGCGCCTCCATCAACGCCCGCTGCAGGTCGTTCGCCTCACGGAAGGTCACCCGTCCGACGTGGCGGCGGCGCAGCATCTAGTGCTCGCTGTCTAGGTCGAATCCAGCGAGCAGCTCGGCCACCCGTTCGAGGTACGCGGTCGCCGTGAACGGCTCACAGACCCGGTGGTCGAAAGACAGACCGATCACCACGCGACGACCGACACCCACAGATGTGCCGTCCTCGAGAACGACCGGCACCCGACGCACCGCGCCCATGGAGAGCACCGCTACCTCGGGTTGGATGATGATCGGATTGGTCCAGAGCGAATTCGGGCCCGTCGGACCGACGAGCGTGAAGGTCCCACCCATGAGGTCATCGGTCGTGAGCTGGCGCGTCGTGACGCGCTCGAAGAGCTCGTGCACTCGTCGCGCGAGTGCCCGCAGCGTGAGTCCAGCCGCAGCGTGCACGACCGGCACGAGCATGCCGTCGCGCAGGACCTCGCGCATGAACCCCAGGTTCACCGTCCGGTGCACGACCAACTCGTCACCGGCGAACGTCGCGTTCAAGAACTCGAACTCGCCCAGCGCCCGAACGGCCGCCAGTCCCATGACCATCTGGTCGGTTATCTCGACGCCGTCTCGCGTGCGCCGCCCGATCGCGTCCAGCTGGTCGAAGATCGACGCGTCAGCCTCGATCGCGACGAAGCCGTGCGGGGTGCTCTGCGTGGACAAGGTCATGTGCTGGCCCATCCGGCGAAGACCATTGGACAGCGGTACGACGACCTCGTCGGTTGGACCGTTCGCGACCGCACGTTCCGCGTCGCGACGCGTGATCGCTCCTCCGGGACCCGATCCACGCACCGTCGCCGGCTCAACGCCGCCGTCGGCGAGAATCCGGCGCACGACCGGTGACATCACGACACCCGCCACACTCGGTGCACCGGTGGTGGCGGCGTTCTCGACGACGGCCTTCGCGGGCGCGGGCGTCACCGCCGGCGCACTCGGGGTCGCCACGGTCGTGCTCGGCTCAGGTGCCGGCGATGGCGCCACCGAACCGGGGGCGGCGTTCTCATCGATCACGGCGACTCGCGATCCGGTCTCGACGGTGTCGCCCTCAGCGGCCAGGATCTCGGT
>JAJYPU010000040.1 GCA_021795095.1 Actinomycetes bacterium
CTCAGCGGCTGGCGATGACACGCGAAAGGGAACTCCGGCGCTCGTCGGGGCGAACAACTCCGTGAGGAGTGCAGCATGAGTGGACTCACTAGAACTCACTCGGTTGCAACGGCTGCGCAGAGTCTTGTCAAGAAGTGCAACCGGCCAAGCCGATGTCTTGTGCATCCAGCACCCCCGCAACAATCAGCGCTACCTGTCGCTGAAGGCGAGTGAGCATGGTTAGATGTCCACACCGTGGTCGCGCAGCCACGCCTCCCAAGGGCGCCGAACGTACGTTGGCAAGAATAGACGTGGCCAAAGATTCACGAGTTCCTCGGGGTCAACGTAAAACCGGATGTCGTCACCATTGCCCTCGGTGAGGACCAGTTCATAGACCCGAACCCGATCTTGGAGGCTAGAGAGGTCGAAGTCCAACGGATCACCCGACCAGAAGATGTGGTTGGGCAAGCGGACGATGCCGGAAGCCTTCGTAACGTTGCCAGTGAGCAAGTCATCGGGAAAATCGACTGGCCGAGATGCCGGTCCGATGCGTGTCGAGCGCGGTATGACCATCGGTACACACTACGGAGTCCTTGTGACAGTGGGCCACGTGGAGTTGCCAACGTGTCCACGAGTAACGTCAAGGTCGTGGACCGCGTGGTATCGGTAGAGGGCCTGCGTAAGTCCTACGGGGAGCGCGAGCGGCTCCACGGCATCTCCTTCGAGGTCCGAGCGGGCGAGATCCTCGGGTTCCTCGGCACCAACGGTGCGGGAAAGACCACCACGATCGAGATCCTCGAGGGCTATCGCCCCTACAACAGTGGTTCGGTCTCGGTGCTCGGCGTCGATCCGGCGCACGCGACGCGGGCGTGGCGCAACCGGATCGGGCTCGTGCTCCAGGAGTGCGAGCTCGACCCTGTCTACACGGTGGCTGAGACCGTCACCATCTTCTCTCGGTATTTCCGTCGCGCGACCGACGTCGACGCGACCATCGACGCCGTGGGGCTCTCGAGCAAGGCGAACGACCGGGTCGGCCAACTCTCGGGGGGCCAGAAGCGGCGTCTCGACGTCGCCGTCGGGCTCGTGGGTGATCCCGAGATCCTCTTCCTCGACGAACCGACGACGGGGCTCGACCCGATCGCCCGGCGCGAGATGTGGACGATGATCGAGGGGTTGCGCGACGCGGGCAAGACGATCTTTCTCACGACTCACTACATGGACGAGGCCGAGCACCTGGCCGACCGGATCATCATCCTGCGCGACGGTGAGATCGCGGCCCAGGGGACGGCCGACGAGCTGAGTGCGACCTTAGGCCACCAGACGGCGGTGACCTTTGACGCCGTCGCCGGTCTCGACCTCGATGACTTGCGTGTTCTGGTCGGGCGCCCAGTCGTCGTCCGTGACGGCGTCGTCCACTTCGAGACGGGTGACGTCCAGCGCGACCTCGAGACGCTGCTCGGATGGGCGCGCGAGCGCCACGTAACACTCAGCAGCCTCCAGGCGGTCCAGCCGAGTCTGGACGACGTCTTCGTGCAGCTCGCCGGTGAGTCGGTGGCCGATCAACGCGAGGTGGAGCCGTGAGCGACCTGTCTCTCGCCTTCGCCCAGACCCGCTACGCGGTTCGGGGTTTCCTGCGCGACCCGACCGCCCTCGGCTTCACCGCGTTCTTCCCGATTCTGTTGCTGCTGCTCTTCAACGCGATCTTCAAGGGTTCGACCAACTTCAACGGTGGCCACGTGCCCGCACCGTCCTACTACACGGCCTCGATCATCGCCTACGAGATCATGCTGGTGAGCTTCGCCTCGCTGCTGGTGCGCGTCACGACCAATAGGGAGCGGGGCCTCCTCAAGCGCTTCCGCGGCACCCCGATGCCGAGTTGGGTCTACCTCTTCTCCGAGATCGCCCGCACCTTCATCGTGGTCGTGGCGACAGTCGCCGTCCTCGTCGCGGTCGGTGCCCTCTTCTACCACGTACACCTCGCCGCGCACCTCATCATTGGTCTCGTGACTTACACGGTGGCGGGGGTCTTTTGCTTCAGCGCGCTCTCGCTCGCGCTCACCCGGATCACCGCGACGGCCGACGCCGCCTCAGCCGTCGGCCCGCTCGCGGCGACGATCCTCGCGTTCCTGTCGGGCGTGTTCATCCCCGTCGCGATCATGCCCTCGTGGATGCTCAACCTCGGCAAGGTCTTCCCCCTCGAGCACATGGCCCGAGGACTCCAGACGGCCTTCCTCGTGCCGGGGTCAACCGGGGTCACAGCGATCGACCTCGGGGTCATGGTCCTCTGGGGGGTCGCAGGCCTCGTGGTCTCACTACGGAGCTTTCGCTGGGAGCCGCTGGCGAGTGGTAATCGCTGAGTGAGTTCGGCAGCGAGGTGACATACATGTTGATAGAAAGTGGCGGCTCGTCGGTGTAGTGCCCGGTCAAGCGTGCCGGACTGACTCGAGGGGGTCGCCGCCGCGTCGGCACCGTAGTCGTGACATGGTCTGCGGGGCGCTGCGCCCCTCGCGTTACGGCGTCTGCGGCCCGTCAGCCCATCTCACCACCGTCCGGGATTGTGTCAACAAGTTTCGTCACCTTGCTGGCGAACTCACATCCCCGACATCGCATAGCAAGGCCACACCGTGGTTGACTGATGACTGTGATTGTCGGCGTGATTGCAATGGCCGTACTCTTGGTATTCACTGGCTTTCGTTCAATCGGGTTTGCGTCGAAGGAAGAACGTGACCCGAAGACCGTGGGAATCGCGTTCAAGAGGTTCCATGTGGCGTACCGGTCGACGCTGTGGGGAGGACCAGTGCTTCTCCTTCTTGGACAGTCAATCGGGTGGTACTGGATGTTCCAGCTCGGGATCATCATTTGGATACTGACGGTGCCTTTATTCATTTCCGCAGCGATTTCTCTTGTCCGCTACCGTAAACGCCACCGTGAACGTGTTTACGGACGCGGCGATTCAGGCTGAGTAGTGGCGATGAGTTCGCGAGCAGCGTGACACCAACGTTGACAGAAAGCTACGGCGCTCAGACGTCGTGCCCGGTCAAGCGCGCCGGACTGACCCGAGGCGGATGCCGCTGCGCCAGTAATGCGGTCATGATCTGGGTTCGTGGTGCTGGGCGCCACTCTCGTGACGGCGTCCGGGTCCGCGGCAGACCTACCTACCGCTCAGCATTTAGCCAACAAGGAGCATCACCTTGCTACCGAACTCATCGCTGAGTTTCCTCCGTCGCGATTTCGTCGCTTGGGCGCGTCGCCGGACTCGCGCTCGTAGGACGTTCTGTCGGGCTCTATCTCATGGCGGGAACAGCGGGTGTTGTCGGTCCAAGTGGGGGTGTCATCATTGGGGCTCCTCGGGTTCCGTGGGTAACTTGATGCTCTGATCGGGACGTCGCGTCTTCGTGAGGCCGGTCCACGCTTGGGTGATGGTCACGGCACGAAACGCTGAACCCACGTCAAATGGCGCGCAGGTAGCTCTTGTAGCTTCGGCAGCGATCAAACAGCCGAAGCAGGCGGAACTGCATGCGCGCCACCACCGCGTTTGGTCGCATCACCGCTATCGACGGAGCATCCGTGCTGTGGGTGTCGAGGTGACCGTGGGTGGCGGTGCGCCACGCCTCGAGGGTGAGCGCGGTTACGCTCGGCGAGGCGAAGTTCTCGAAGGCGGTCCCGGCGACGGCGGACAGGCCCTGGTAGCGATTGCAGTCCAGCACCAGTGCGCGGCCGCGGTAGGGGGACTCCAACACGATCAGCGGATTGAGCCGGTCGCCCGCGCCGCCCCCGCCGATGACGTTGTGCTCGATCACGACGTCGTGCCAGTTGCCCGCGAGGTCCACCACGGGCGCAGTCGCGTGACCGAGGAGGTCCTGGCTCTGGTTGACGAACACGTTGTTGGTCACGACCACGTCGCGCACCGACGAGTTACGCCCGTAGGTGTCGAGGTAGAACGCGTCGTAGGCGTGCCCGGCCACCGTGGAGTGGCCGGGCACGCCGGGTGGGTTCGGACCCTCGCTCGGGTCGTCGAGGCTGGTGCCGGCTGAGTCGTAGACGTCGTTGCCGGTCACCAGTAGCTGGGACGTCGAGCGACCGGGGGTCTCGACGTCGAGGCTGATGCCCTGGTTGGTGTTCCACACGACGTTGTTGCGGATCCACAGGCGCGTCGCTCCGTCGTCGTAGATGCCCCCGGCGTTCTCGCCGAGCGCGACGCAGCGCCCGTTCGTCGGGTCCCAACGCGCGTACGCGCCATTCACCAGGGTGTCGACGTTGGCCACTCGGTTGTTGACGATGAGGCCCTCACGCGGCTGAACCGGTCCGGTCTCCCAGCCGACGGCGTCGATGCCGATGTTGTCAAGTCTGACCAACTCGTTGCGTGCGACGAGATAGTTGCTCACGGCGCCGTCGGCGCTGAGCGACTCGCTCTGGCCGGTTCGTAGGTCGGTGAGGGTGTTGCCCTCGATGACGACGTGTTGGAGCGCCGGGGACCCGGCTCGACCGGCCGCGAGTACGATGATGCCGTAGGCACCGACGTTGGGGTTACCGCAGGTGGCGCGCGTGGGGTGGGCATCGGCGAGGTTGGCCACGTCGGTCACGACGTTATCGAGCAGGAAGATGTTGTCGCAGACGCCGCCGTGGACGAAGCACGCGGAGCGGTGGGGCGTGACAGCGGGGTTGGCCGTCGTCACGTCGGCGCGCACCATGACGTCGATGCCTGCGGGCGTCTGGCCGGGTCCGTCGGAGAGCACGTTGCGAACGTCCAGTCCCACGATCGCCACGTCGCGCGAGTCGACCACGCTGATGGCCCCCGCGACCGACCAGTACTGGTTGGCGACTACGTCGGCGCCCGTGACCTGTCCGAGCTCGACGATGGCCGAGTGACCCGGGGCGCGGGTGATCGTCAGCAGCACCGTCGAGGTCTTGTCGACAATGCGTAAGGGGGAGTCGAACGTCCCCGCGAGACAAAGCGTGGCGGGAGCGCGAAGGTGGTCTTGGTGCGCCGCGATCCACTGATTGACCGTGGTGGCCGTGGCGCCGGTCGTGGTGGTGAAGAACATGGTGCAGCGCGGACGCGAGGCGAGAGGGCGGCCCGCCGGCGTCGCCGGGTTGGGGATCAACCCGTCGCCGGCCCGGGGGACGCGCCCGAGTGGTTCGAGGGGGAACATCGAGGCGCGAGGCCGAGTGGAGCGTAGCGCCGCCGACCCCGGGGTCAGCGAACCGACGCCAGTGACTAGTGCGCCGGCGACCAGGAGGGCAACGACCGTGAGGCGCCTCGCACCGCAGCGCGTCACGCGGGATGTGGCGGCGGATCACGGTCGTCGCGCGCCTGGCGCGGGCGCAGCACGACCAGTGAGAGTATCGTCCACGCCCCAATCAGCGACAGCCAGATGACCGCGCGTACCCAGAGGTGCAGTTGCGTGGTGGGGAGTGGCCCGCTGGTCAAGGGGGCGTAGCCGGTCCACCCGGTGAACGACGACGTTGACGTGACCCACCATCCGACGACCGCCAAGGCCGCCCCGAGCGCGACGACGAGAACGACGCGCTGCGCACGGTTCGGGTGCCAGTTCCCCACGCAATCAGTCTCACACATCCGAGCGCTGCGGACGTGTGGCGCCTCAATGGCCAGCGAACGGGAGGTTGGGGGGTGGCGTCAATGGGAACGCCCGCGAGGGGGGGGTGTTGTCACCATCGACGCGGGTGTAGTGAAGTTCTATCGCACGTGGAGCTGGCCCCCGCCGGGCTGCCCAGCGGAAGGGGGGTGCTGGCGGTGTCGGCGAAGGCCAGCCGGATCGATTTGCTCAGCTTCTTCGGAGTTGACGACGATAGTGGTGACGACCATGCGGTGAAGGGGGTGGGCCGAACTGGTCTTACCGCGGCTCTTTGTGATCAACGCCAGGGTTGCGAGGGTAGGCGCCACCGCAAGGGGATGTTCGAGGGCCGCTGCCCGTTCACTTGGACGGCCCTTTGAAACCAGAGTCGGTGCTGGCGTAGCGTACCGTCCCGCCGCTCCAGGTGAGCAGGGTTGCCGTAGCGACCAATTGGTCTGATGGGCACGTGAAGGGGTCGGGGTGCACCCACACAAGATCGGCGGGTGCGCCCGGCTCGATGTGTCCAGCGTCGATCCCCAAGCGGTTCGCCGCGTTCGCCGTGTACGCCTTGATCGCGGCGTGCACGCTGATGGCCTCGTCGCCGAGGATGGCTCGGCCGAAGCGATCGGCCCTCGCAACGGCCGAGGCGATCCCGGTCCACGGGTTCAGGTCGGCGGCGGGGTGATCACTGCTGAACGCGAGGGTTGTCCCGACTCGAAGCAGTGTGGCGAAGGGCATGAACCGCAAGGGCGTCGGCAGTGGGGCCGCGTTGAGCTGGTGGCCGAAGGCGCTGAGGAATCCGGGCTTGGGCGACGACGGGAATCCCGGCATCCGCCAAACTGTCTGCGTCGCGGTTGTTGAGGACCATAGCGTGTTCGATGCGGAGCCCCACCTCATTGCCGGCGACCGCGCTCTGGCGGGCGCACAGCACCGAGTGCAGGACACCGTTGCCGATGGCGTGAAGGGCGAGGCGCGAGTCAATGTTGGCAGCCTCTTCGATCTGCATTCGCAGTTCTTCGACTCCCGTGAGGGTGATTCCCGTTCGGAACCGGCCGTGTCCGACATGAGTCGGGAAGCCTGCGCGGCGTCCCACGGCGCGAGCGAGGCGACCGTCTCGCGCGAGCGTGGCCCGAAGCGACGAGGCGCCTAGCGAGGCGACCTGGTGCCCGGTCAGGCAGAGGTGGCAGTACTCGCCACCGTCGGCGAGAACTTTGGCGGTGCAACCAGCCCGGAAGCCCGGGGCATCGATCCGGTTCCCGACGAGCAAGGGTGCCACCCGAAGACCCAGCGTGGCCGCCGCCTCCACGTATGCGTCGGCAGCGGCGATGGGCACCGTCGCGTCGCAGATCGTGGTGACCCCGGCGGCGAAGAGGCGTTCCGCGTGCCAGGCGAGCCGACCGAGGTCAAGTTCGGGTTGGGCCACAGGACGGGACGCAGCCTCAGCCGCGAAGCTGGCTCGTTCAACGAGCACTCCCGTTCGTCGTCCCCGGCGGCCGACCAGCACCCCCGGCGGGCGTCGCTCGGGCCGATCGAAGCCGAGTTGTTCGAGCCCGATCGTATTCACGGCGGACTCGTGGAAGGTTCGACTGATCAGGTGGACTGGGCGGTCAGCAACCACGGTGTCGATCTCGGCCGAGGTGGGACTTCGCAGTTCGTTGAGCTCAAGTGGCTCGTAGCCATGAAGCCGTAGCCAGGTGCCGGGTAAGTGGCGGCGGCTCCCCACCAAGTCGAGCAGGCTGGGGACGTCACTCGCCTTTCAGTAGAGGGCGTCGGTGGACGGGTCGGTGACGACCAGGTAGGCGTGGTGGTGGGCGTCGACGAAGCCGGGAAGGAGCGCGCCGCGGACGAGCCGCAGTTCGGTCGTCTCGGGTCCGGCTGCAGCGAGCACGGCCGGGCGATCTCCGACGGCCAGGATTCTTCCGTCCGCCACGGCAACCGCCTCGGTGACGGCGCTCGAGGTGATCGTGTGCACGGGAACCCCGTTCAACACGAACCGACTCATTTGACTTCGCCTCCTGGATTGGCTCGCGATCCGCGCATCGCCCAGCGGGCGACGAACGACGCGCCCGCCGCCGCTGACTCCCCGCGAGTGATGTGGCGTAACACGAGGAATGAGGCGGGATTGGCGATCGCGTCCTGCACTTCGAAGTGTTCGACGACCTTGCCGCGCGCTTGACCAATTCGCAAGATCGCGGCCCACGGACGGGGAAACAGGTAGCGGACTGCACGGACCAGATGTCGAGCGGCGCCGAGCGCGGCAACTTCGCCGCGCCGCCTACGGGTAACCGCAATCCGCAAGCGCCACGCGCAACGGTCAGCGATTCCGCCGTTCATGGGTTTCCCACCGGGGCCAATCTTAGTTCAGCCGGTTCAACGTGCCCTCGTGGAGTGAGCCACGTGAACTTGTCCAGGACGCCCGCCGTCGCGTCGGGTCGGCCGCACATTGTGCGCCGAACTCGTCTCCGCCGTGCTGGACCACGTCGGACGGACAGCGCCGGGGAGTGGGGTGAGATCCCCCGTCCCCGGCGCTGTTCTCGTGGAGCGCTTGGGATCGGTCAGTTCTGGTGCACCTGGGTGACCACACCGGTCACAGCGTCGACGCCGACCTTGTACTTGGTGCTGCCGTTGCGCACGAACACCCAGTACCAGCGCCACTTACCACCGTTGAGGCTTGTCTTGTAGACGAGGCCGCCACCGGTTGCCTTCACGGCGTTTGCCTGGGCCGTCGAGGCTGGCACCAGGTTGGTATCGCGGTAGCTGAGTCCGCTACCCGAGGCGGCGGTCACGATTCCCGAGGATGACGTGGCGTCGACCCACACGTTGGTCGTGCCTGCCTTGCCGCCGTTCGCTCCGAGCTGCAACTTGACCTGGTAGTAGTCCTTCTGTCCTTCGGACTTGAGTTGGTTGTGCTTTACCCAGAGGACCTGGCGTCCCTGGCCTGAGACGAAGTCGACGGCACCGGTGGCCGCCTGACTGGCTGAGATCTGCGGGGCGGCAGAACTAGTCGAACTAGTCGAGCTGCCGCTGCCGGAGCCGCCGCCGGAACCGGAGCCGCCGCCAGGGTTCTGGTTCTCGGCGAGGTTCTGCCACCACACGCCGTCGCTGTAGGGTGGGCCGTCGTTGCGAAAGACGTGGAGGTTGTAGATGCCCGTGTTGGTCTGCACACGGATGTCGAACACCCGGTGCGACACCGTACCGCCGTGGGCCTCGGTGTCGGCTTCCACAGCGAGCACGGTGGCGCCTCCGCCGTCGTGGGCGTTGGCGTAGCTGATGGCGTTGGCGCACTCGTCGCCGGCGATGGCGCACGTGGTCAGGCCGTGCGTCGGTGCGCTGCTCGCGCCAAAGGCGCTCGGGGCGGCGGCGAGGACGCCTCCTCCGACCATGGCGAGAGCGCTGAGCCCTAGGGCCGAGTTGCGCAGTGCCCGACGGCGACGATGCTCGTGGCTCGCACCGGTCGCCGATGTTGGCTCGTGGTGTCCGCGAGGTGGTGGGGTTGGGGTTATGGAAATGTCGGTCATTTGGAGGTTCTCCTCTTTCTGGTGATCTGCTTGGTCTTGGTCGTATCGTTCGGTGTGCCCATTATGTGTGGGCGTCATTGGTGTCTCCTTTCATGTGTCATTACCGCATCGTGTCGCCCTGATGCGATCCGGTGAGGACAACTTGGTTGAAGCGACCGACCGGTCCGGCGCGTGGTCGGACGTGCTGGCTCCCGGATGTCGTCGTCGTTGTCGCGATTGTCGCGATTGTCGCCGTCGCGGGCCGTGGCGCCACCTGACGCCCGGCCAGGTTGGCGATGCACCGCGTCGCTGAACTGCCGGACGTGAACGACGTGGGTCGTGCCACTGGGCGCCACGACCCGCACGTCGCAGGCGGGCACGACACGGTCGACGTCCGGTTCGCTCTTCACTACGTGTGCCGCGCCGGGCTTGCGGTAGTGGCCGTCGACGTAACGCAGCGCCGCCTGGTCGGCGCCACCGGCGGTCGGTACGCTGCCAGGCGCACGGGCGCGGAGAGGTGGATGTGGGTTTGGCGGCCGGTGGAAGCAAGGGCGGCGCTGGACGCGCCACCGGCGCCGATGGCGGCCGGGAAGGCGAAGAGGACGCGCCGCCGGAGTGTGGTTGGCAGGTTCTCGGTCATGCCTCCACGATGACCGGCGAACCTTAAGCGACCAACGTTCTCGTGATTAGAGTTTCCTAATCGGACGGGGAACGCAGGCGGTAGCCAGCGCCTCGGACGGTGCGAATGAGGGGCCGCAGCCCGGACTGGTTGAGTTTGCGTCGCAGGTAGCTGACGTAGACCTCGACCACGTTGGTCCCCGGGTCGAAGTCGTAGTCCCATACCCGCGCGAGGATCTGGGAGCGCGAGAGCAACTGGTCGGGGTGGCGCATGAACAACTCAAGCAGCGCCCACTCCTTCGGGGCCAGATCGACGCGACGTCCTCCTCGCCACGCCACCTTGGTCAACAAGTCGAGGCGCAGGTCGTCCACGACTAGTTCCGTGGAGCTGCGCTGTTCGACACTTCGTAACGCGGCCCGGACGCGGGCGAGCAGTTCGTCGAAGGCGAACGGTTTGGTCACGTAGTCGTCGGCGCCCGTGTCGAGACCGCGGACCTTGTCAGCCGTCTCACCGCGAGCGGTGAGCACGATGACCGGTATCCCGAGCCGCTGGGAGCGCCACGTGCGTAGCACCGACAGTCCGTCGGTTCCGGGGAGGGTCAAGTCGAGCAGCACCAACTCCAGGTCGTCACCGCTCACGGCTGCCATGGTAAGTGCTTCGTCCCCGTCTTTGGCGACCGCAGTAGCGTACCCCTCGGCCTTGAGCCCCTTCGCCAGGAACGCGGCGATGCCCTCGTCGTCCTCGACGATGAGGATCATCAGCCGTCGCTGCCTTCGTCGGCGGGGAGTGGACGCACGCAGTTCACCGGCAGGACTACCTCGACCGTGGTTCCCTCACCCTCGGCGCTACGGAGCTGCACCCGGCCGCCGTGTGCCTCGGCGATTGCCTTAACGATTGCCAAGCCGAGTCCGGCTCCCCTCCCTCTGGCGGGGCCGGCCCGGCGGAAGCGGTCGAACACCTCGTGCTGAGCCTCGGCAGCGATGCCCGATCCGGTGTCAGCGATCCAGAGCACTACTTCGGGATCGCAGTTGGCCCCGAGCTCGATGGTATCTCCCACCTCCGTGGCCTTGACGGCGTTGTCGACGAGGTTGAGCAGCGCCCCGCGCAGTTTGGTGCCGTCGACCATCACCACCACGTCGGGCACCTCGCACAGTTTCCAGTGTCGTTCCGCGAGGACCCGTGCAGTAGCGAACAGTTCCCCCATGAAGTCCCGGAGTGCGACCGGTTCGGCCTCCACGAAGTCCGGCGCGAATGATCGGCCGAGCAGCAGTAGCCGGTCGACCAGTGTGGCCATCCCGTCGAGCTCACTGATCACCGTGACCATTGTCTGGGACACCTCGGCACGCTCTGGGTCCGGATTGCGTTCGAGGACCTCCAGATGTCCGCGGACGACGGTGATCGGGGTCCGCAGCTGGTGTGAGACGTCCGAGAGCAGCTGGCGTTGCGCATCGAGACCAGCCGCGATGCGCTCCAGCATGCCGTCGAAGGCGGCCCGAAGTCGACTCACCTCGTCGTTGGCGTGGTCGTCGGTGCCGAGGCGCGTGCCGAGGTCGTCCACGCTGGCATCGACCGCCGCCTGGGTGACCATGCTGACAGTCCGCAGCAGGCGGCGCATGACCAGGAACGAACTGAGCAGGGCCGCCGCCAGCGCGACGGCCGCTTCGGCACCTGCCAGGAGAAGTACTTGGTCTCGCTGGGTTTGCAAACCCTGGAGACTTGCCGCGGCGACGAGGACGCCGATGGTCGACCCGCCGGTCGTCTGGATGGGGCTGGCCAGCACGAGAAAGCTCGACGCGCCAGCGTTGACTTCCTGCAGTTGGGAGTGAGTGGGAGGAGCAGACAGCCAAGCGAACACGGTCGGGTTCGAAGCCAGCGCGTCGCCCCCCGGGCTGGAGAGGGTCGGCTGGCCCCTGAGCCCGATCAGCAGCAGGTGCCCTGCGGCGAGCACGTGGGTCTGTAGGTAAGCACGGGAGAAGGTGGCCATGGCCTGACCCGCGGGACGTTGCGCCGCGGCGCGAGCGTATTCGGGCCCCTCCTCTGAGAGGTCTGAGACGGTCGTGTGGGTGTAGTGCGAGCTGAACCCGTGGACCACCTCGACAGTCATCGCGCCCAGCACCACCACGAGGACCAGGCCGTGGACGACCAGCACCCTCGCACCGCTGCGAAGCGGCCACACCCGGCGCCACCCTCCGCGTTCCACGGACGCCGGGCGACCGACGAGTCGCTTCGGGGTGTCGGTGCCGGGCCGCTCGGGCTTCGCCGACGTCTCACGCGTCCACAGCGCAACGGGAGGCGCCAGCCGAGGCGTGCGTCCTTTGCCGATCACCGGTCGGGGACGGTCGACGTGGATGGGATGGTCGTCGGAAACCGGGCTCGCGACTTGGTCTGCTCGGCTTCCCAGGAGTCGCTACCGATGGGGGCCGGCAGGCTCGAGACCGGACGATTCGGCGTCACGACTCTCACTGGCTGGTTCTCGGCCTCGAGCGAGGCGCGCGAACTAGCTCTCGTCGGTGTCGCGCTGCTTGGTCGGCTTCCTGAGGCGGCGGCACGCACCGTTACCGGCCCAGGAAGCTTGTTCGCCGATGAGGGCACACCCACGCCGATGGCGACCGCCGCTAGGGTCGCGACGCTCAGTACAGCCAGGACGCCCCAGACGGTACGCATGCACCCATTGTTCTACAGAAACCGGACATGTGCTACGCGCGTTGTCGGGCCGTCGCGCAACTCTTCACACTGAGTTGGCTCCGTCGAAAGCCGACGTCGACCGCGCGAGGCAACTACGCAACGTTCCCGCCGAAGGTCGGCGGCTCTTGATCAGGTCGGCGAGAATCAACCGGCGACGGTGCCGGAGCGACCTCGCGAGATGGATAGTCACTCAGCCAATAGTGTCCGTCAAACTGGGCAACCGGAGTCAACCTGGAGCCGATGTCCAGGGAAGTGAATGGGCCTCATGCATGGAGCCGTGGAGCGCCCGCAAGATTGTTCGATTGGCGTAGCCCACCGTCCTGGCAATGGCCTTCGGGTTCACGCTCCTTGATCGCAGCCGGAAGGCGATCTCGCGTTGGTTTCTGGTCGGGCCAACGGCCAGTCGATTTCCCCTGGAAACTGTCTCTACAAGAGTGACTCACCAAGCATTTCGCTGACTCCCCGACTGCGCCCACCCCAAACCCACTGAATACCCGGAGACGCCACGAGAAGAGACGCTTATCCCCTCTGGACATAGCGCACGCGGCACGAATGGCCATTGGCCAGAGTGATCGTAAAGGTGAACGTCCCATCATGCGAACCCGCCTCGACTGACACTTTGACCTTCAAGATCCTGCCGTTGTCCTTCTGCACTCGAGCAGTCGTTCCCCCGTGACTGGCGATCGTGGGACGGCCCCAGAAGCCACGACCCCCAATCGTGATCACTACGGTTCGGCCAGTTACGGCGTAGCCATGGACCCAAGCGGCGTGGAGCCTCACGGGGGCAACCCTGGCGGTGAACGTCATCGTCGTTGACGCCGAGCTCACCGACTGGTAGGTGGCATCGGCGGCCTTGGTAGCAGTGACCGTGCAGGTACCCGCACGGGTCGCGTTCAATACCCCGCCAGTGATCGAACAGTTCGCCGAACCGGCACTCGTGACCGCGTAGGTCACCGCACTCGCGCCCGAACCACCACTTGAGGTGAGGGTGAGAGCCTTGCCGACCGTGCCCTTCGTACTGTTCAGGGTGATTGGTGCCTGGGCGAGTAACGTCACGTGGTGGGTCACCGTGAACGTCGGGTCACTCGAGAACGTGACCGTGACGGTTCCATTCGCCGATGCAGTGCCCAGCGCCACGAGACCAGTTGAGGTCAACTCGTAGATTGTGTCGCCGGCCACAATGCTCGGATCAGTGATCGTCATGGTGACCGGCGTCGTTGCCGATGGCGACGTGCCGCCTGGCGCCTCCCAGGCAACAGCGAAGGCGACCACGTAGGACTGACCCGCGGGGACTTGCGCAGTGAGAGCAACGGTGTCTGTCACCGGGTACATGCTCACGGTCGTGCCGCTGGGCAGCGCACCCACCGGCACCGTCACGGTCACGGTCGCTCCGTTTGAGGTCTGTAAGATCGACGTTGCGGCACCGGTCGACACACTCTTTGACACGGGAATCCCGTACGAGACCGTCCCGTCTGTGGACGCGCTCGACGGAGGTGGAGCGTTGGGGGGCCCGGTTGTCGAGCCCCCGCCGCCCCCACTTGATGCGGCCACGACGCTGAGGCTCTGCTGAACCTGGGTGGCGGCGGCGTAGTTGGCGTTGCCCGCGTCGTTGAAGTCGATGAGGCAGGTGCCCACGGCGGTGAAGCTGACC
>JAJYPU010000003.1 GCA_021795095.1 Actinomycetes bacterium
GGCCACGGGCGACGACCTGCGTCGAGTGCGGTGCCGCGCCCGAGGATGTCCACGCGGAGTGGTGCCTCGCCGAAGAAGACCGCTACGACGAGATCCTCGGCAAGTTACCTCGTACGGCGTTCGCCGAGGACGACCCGCTCGCGGCCGAGGGCTAATCCCGACGACGCAGCACGGGATGGGCGAGTCTGGTCCGAGTTGGGAGTTTTGAGCGCTGCGTCACATACGCGAGCAGTCGGGCGTACACGTCCTCGCCAGCCATGGCAATCAGTTCGTCGCGCATTGAGTCGATGACGCGCGTCGCGCCGACGAAGGCGTCGGGTGACTCGGTACACCACCAGTGGAAGTCGAATCCGCCGTCACCCCAGTCGCGCCGTTCCCATTGCCCGATTCGCGTTACGACGTGACCACTCTCGGTTACCTCATCGTCACGATGGAGCGGTAGCTGCCAACAGACGTCGGGCTTGAGCGGGATGTAACTCTCGTCGTTATCCATGGCGAGCACGTGCAGGGCGCAGCCTGGACCGCGGTGGAAGTCGGGCCGGTTGAGGAAAATGCACGCATCTTGTACCAGGCGGGTGACGATTTCACCGTTGCGCTTGACGCGCGTGGTCCCCTGGGCACCCTTCTTCTTGAACTGCCACTGGTCATCGGTCAGCCGGGTGGCGGCCAGCTCGACGCGTTGGCGGTCCGACTCATCGGTGAAGTGGGCGCCGTAACTGCAACACCCTTGCACGAGTTCGGGCGTTGGCCCCGTGAGCACACCCTGGCAGCCGTGTCCGAAGATGCAGGTCCAATTGCTTTCGAGGAACGTGACGTCGAACATCCAGGTGCGCTGGACGGTCGCGTCATCGAAACTCACCCACTCGTGGGCGTCGGGAGGTATCGAAGTCACGGCACGAAACTACTCCGAGGTCAGGTCGAGCACGTCGCCCCTAGACTTTGGTCATGACTACCGTCGAGACATTTGACGTCCTCACTCTGACCGACGAAGCGCGCAACGTGGTGATCGACGCGCTCGCCAACGAGCAGCGCAGCGAGGATCTGGCCCTGTTCATCGAAGTGACGGGTACCCGTTCTGGTGGGTACACCTACGACCTCTATTTCTCAGACCGCGTGGACGCGCCCGCCGATGCGGCCATCGGGCGCGACGGTGACGTGACCATCGTCGTTCCGGCGGCGAGCGTGGCGAGGCTGCGGGGAAGCCGACTGGAGTTCGCGCCCGACGGCGGGGGTGGCCTAATTCTTGTCAATCCCAACGCGCCCACCGCCGAGGAACTGCACCCCGGCGTACCGGCAGACATCATCGCCTTCGGAGTCGACGGACCACTCGCCAAGCGCGCCATTGAGGTCCTCGAGTCAACGATCAACCCCTCCATCGCGGCCCACGGCGGCAACGCCGACCTAGTCGCCTTGGACGAGGAGAAGCGGGTTGCCTACATCATGATGGGTGGTGGATGTCAGGGATGCTCGCTCAGTCGGATGACGCTTTCTCAGGGCATCGAGACCGCGCTCGTCGAAGCCATTCCCGAACTGACGAGTGTCGTCGACGTCACGGACCACGCCTCGGGTGTAAACCCCTTCTACTCAGACGACCACTAGCGTCGGGAGTCGCCTGTCCTAGAATCGTGCGATGTTGCGATTCCTGACCGCGGGTGAGAGTCATGGACCGTCCTTGACGGTCATCGTCGAGGGCCTGCCGTCCGGTCTGGAGATCCGTGAGGAGCAGATCGCCGACGAGTTGGCGAGGCGTCGACTCGGTTTCGGTCGGGGCCCGCGGATGCGCTTCGAACGCGACGTGTTGCGCCTCACCGGTGGGATTCGTCACGGGCGCACCCTCGGCTCACCGGTCGCCATCGAGATCCTCAACTCCGAGTGGCCCAAGTGGGAGCTCGAGATGTCCGCGGCCCCGGGCGCACCCAGCAAGAAACTCACGGCGCCTCGACCGGGCCACGCCGACCTCGCCGGGATGCAGAAATACGGCTTCGACGACGCACGTGATGTGCTCGAGCGCGCGAGCGCGCGTGAGACCGCCGCCCGTGTCGTGGCAGGATCTCTGGCGAAGTCGCTGTTGGCGACCATCGGTGTCTCGGTGATCAGCCACGTCGTGCGCATTGGGTCGGTGGCCGCGCCCGCGGACCGGCGCCCTTCGGTTGGCGACCTCGCGACGGTTGACCAGAGCGAGGTCCGGTGCTTCGACGACGTAACGGCCCAGTTGATGATCACCGAGATCAAGGCGGCCGCCAAACAGGGGGACTCCCTCGGTGGTATCGCCGAAGTCATCGCCTACGGCGTGCCGGTCGGGATCGGCAGTCACGTTCACTGGGACCGCAAGCTCGACGGGCTTCTCGCCGGGGCACTCATGAGCATCCAGGCGGTCAAGGCGGTGGAGATCGGCGACGGGATGGTTCAGGCGTCCCAGCGCGGCAGCGTGGCCCACGACGCGATCGTCCGTGACGATTTGGCGTCGAGCGGTGGGGGATTCGCCCGTCGCTCTGACCATGCAGGCGGTCTCGAGGGCGGGATCTCGTCGGGCGCTCCGATCATCGCCAAGGTCGCGATGAAACCGCTCGCGACGTTGAATCGACCGGTGCTGGAGACGGTCGACCTATCGACTGGCGAGTCGACGGTCTCGTTCAAAGAGCGCACTGACGTCACCGCCGTTCCGGCGCTGGGCGTGGTCGCCGAGGCGATGACCGCGCTCGTGCTCGCGAGTGAGACCCAGCGCAAATTCGGTGGTGATTCGGTGGCGGAGTTCTCGCGCAACTGCCGCTCCTACGTCAAACAGCTCGGCGCGGCGCCCTCGGCGCGCGAGTAGTCGTGGCGCGGCTGGTCTTAGTCGGTCTGCCGGGGGCGGGTAAGACAACTGTGGCGCACGCCGTGGGTGAGCGACTGGGCTGTCAGGTCTTAGACACCGATGAGGTGCTCGCGACCATGGTGTCGTCGCCGGCTCCTGATTACCTACGCGCGGTGGGCGAGGCGCGTTTTCGCGCCGACGAGGTCGCAGCGCTGACCGCGAGCGTCGCGCACGAGGATGTCGTGTCCACCGGCGGCGGCGTCGTCGAGAGCGAGGCCGCCCGCCGGATCCTTGCCGCCCAGCTCACCCTCTGGCTCGACGCGCCTGATGACGTTCTCGTGGAGCGGGTGGGCGGCGGCGACCGACCACTGCTCGCCGGTGACACGCGTTCGGCGATAGCGGCCTTGCGGGCGCGGCGCGGCGCCTGGTATCGGGACGTCGCTCGAGCACGAATCGACGCAGCGGGGCCAATCGAGACGGTGGTGGAGGACGTGCTGCGTGCGATGATGGCCTCATGAAATTCGACGTCGTCTTGGGCGAACGCGGCTATGAGGTCCGTACCGGTGCCGGCGCGAGACATGAGCTCGCCGAGGTGATCGCTCGGCGAGCTTCGCGGGCACGAACCGCGGCGATCGTGACCTCGGCGGGCCTCGTGGACCAGTCCTGGTTTGACCTAGATACCGGCATTGACCAGCACGTGGTCGTGGTCCCCGACGGGGAGACGGCCAAGACCATGGCGGCGGTGGAGTATTTGTGCGAACGGTTCGTCTCGCTGGGTCTGTCGCGCGACGACGTCGTGGTGGGCGTCGGCGGCGGTGCGGTGACCGATCTCGCCGGCTTCGCCGCGGCGGTGTACCTGCGCGGCGTGGGTGTGGTCCAGGTACCGACGTCGCTGGTCGGACAGGTGGACGCGGCGATCGGTGGTAAGACCGGCGTCAACCTGACGGTTGGCAAGAACCTGGTCGGAGCCTTCCACCAGCCACTCGGCGTGCTCTGTGACACCGAGGTCCTCGACACTTTGCCCGAGCGCGAGTGGGGAAGCGGCCGTGGGGAAGTCGCCAAGTGCTGGCTCCTCGAGCGGCGCGACACTGACGCGATCGCCACCGCCACGAGTGAAGACCTGGTCGTGTTGTGCGTGGGGCTGAAGTCCACCATCGTGTCCGACGACGAGCGCGAGCAGGGGCGCCGCGCCCTACTCAATTACGGTCACACGCTCGGGCACGCGGTCGAACTGCTGGCATTGGCCCGAGACCCCGATGAGCTGCGCCACGGCGAGGCGGTCGCGATCGGGCTCGCATTCGCCGCTCGGTTGGCGCACGAACTCGGGCGGATCGACGAAAACTCGGTCCGTGGCCACGACGCCGTCCTCGACGCCTTCAAGCTGCCGAGATCGCTACCGGACGCGATGACGAGTGAGCGGCTCATCACGGTCATGCAGCGAGACAAGAAGGCGCACCACGACCTCACGTTCGTGCTCGATGGACCCGCGGGGTTCGAGGTCGTGACGGGCGTGGCGGTCGACGTGGTCACTCGGACCATCGATCGCTTCCGCCTGGAATCTTGATGCCGGTGCGAAGCGGCGATAGTGTGACGCCGATGACCACCGGGAGTTCGCGACTGTCGTCGGGACTAGCGGGGCCCAGACGCGAGGGACGGTGACGGTGGTCGAGGACCAGAGCGCAGCGACGCGGGAGTTGCTGCTGTTGTCGGGACCGAACCTCGACCAGCTCGGGGTGCGTGACGTCTCAGTGTATGGGTCGATGACACTTGAGGAGCACATCGAGCGGGTGCGCACCGCGGCCAAGCGGTTCGCACTCAGCGTTCGTCACGTGCAGTCGAACTTCGAAGGAGACCTCATCCAGGCCGTTCACGGTGCGCGTGGTCGCTCAGCGGCCATCGTGATCAACGCGGGGGCGTTGACCCATACGTCGTGGGCGCTCACGGACGCGTTGGCGATCTTCCCCGGGGTGAAGGTGGAGGTCCACCTGTCCAATCCGGCCGCCCGTGAGCCATTTCGCCACGTCAGCACCTTGGCCGGCGTGGTCGACGGGTCCATCGCCGGCTTCGGTGGGCTCAGTTACGACCTCGCGCTCGTGGCCGTCGCGGAGCTGCTCGGGACCTGACGCGCCGGGGACGTCTGAGCGTTGCCTAGACTGTGGCGCGCAACTTCCCCGAAAGGTTCAGGCTCATGGCCGCCATCTCTAGCAACGACATCAAGAACGGCATCACCCTCAAGGTCGAAGACGGACTCTTCACCGTCGTCGAGTTCCAGCACGTCAAGCCCGGAAAGGGTGGCGCCTTCGTGCGGACAAAGCTGCGTAACGCCCGTTCGGGCGCGGTGATTGAGCGTACGTATCGCGGCGACGAGCGCCTCGAGCAGGCCATCATCGACAAGCGTGACATGCAGTACCTCTACCGCGACGGGGACGACTACGTGTTCATGGATCAGTCGACCTATGACCAGGTCCCCGTGTCCTCCAAGAGCCTGGGTGACGCCGCGAACTTCCTCGTCGAGACGGGTAAGGCCATGTTGGTGTTGCACGATGACGAGATCATCGGCATCGAACTGCCGGCGTCGGTCGAGTTGACGATCACCGAGACCGAACCGGGGATCCAGGGTGACCGGGTGTCGGGGGCACGCAAACCGGCGACGCTCGAGACCGGCTACGTGGTGCAGGTCCCGCTCTTCGTCGGACCGGGCGAGGTCATCAAGGTTGACACCCGCACCGGCGACTACATCACCCGCGCCTAGTGGACGACCTCGGTAGTCAGCGACATCGAGCCCGGGAACGAGCCCTCGAGATCCTCTACGAGGCGTCGATGAAGGGCCGTTCGACCCGCGAGATCCTGCCCCGGTTGACCCTGACCCCCGACCCGTACACCGTACGACTGGTGGAGTCCGCGGAACTCAACGAGGCGCGCGCCCTCGCGCTCATCGGGAACAATCTCGTCGACTGGACGATCGAGCGCCTGGCGCTCGTCGATCGATTGGTCATGGTGCTGGCGATCGCCGAGCTACTGCTCGTCGATCCGCCGCCGACGGCGGTCGTGCTTAACGAGGCCGTTGAACTGGCCCGTACGTTCTCGACGGAGGACTCGCCGTCTTTCGTGAACGGCGTGCTCGCGGCGTGCGTCGACGAACTCGGTTGATCGACTGGTCGGTTCGCCATGCCGGGAATGAGTCAGCGTTCGATTGACCTGACCAACCCCTTCGTCGTCGCGCTCTTTCGTCACACGAGTCTGGTCGTCCTGACGGTCTGGATCGGGATCGTGGCCGTCGCGATTCTCATCGCAGCCGCGGCGCTCGGCGGGATCTCGCGCTTCAACCTGTCGAGCGCAGGTCTGGGCGAAGCGCGGTCGAGGACGTACCTTCGTGTGGGGTTCGGCTTGTTATGGCTCGTCGACGGCCTCTTGCAGTTCCAGCCCTCGATGCCACTCGGACTCTCGAACAACGTCGTGGCGCCCATGTCGCGAGGCACGCCTTCGGTCCTGCGCACACTGATCGAGCACGCCGTCAACCTCTGGAACAGTCACCCGATCACGCTGGCCTCGGGGGTGGCGTGGCTGGAGATCGGGCTCGGTGTGCTGCTGCTTGTGTCCAACGGCATCCCCGGTCGGGTCGCGGGAGCGGCGTCGGCTCTGTGGGCGGCGCTCGTCTGGCTGGTGGGGGAGGGCGCCGGCGGGCTCTTCGTCCACGGTGCGACGATCCTCTTCGCGTGGCCGGGCTCGGCCCTGGTTTACGGGTACGCGGGCGTATGGCTCGCACTCAACCCCGAACAGTTCCGGCGCTCGTTCCCGCTCGTGACGAGACGCTCGGTCGCCGCGGTGCTCGCGCTCGGGGCGGTCGAACAGGCCCTACCCGCCGCGGGCTTCTGGCACGGGGGCTCGACCAACGCCCTGAGCGAGATGGCAAACTACATGTCGGCCGTTGCCCAACCGCGATGGCTCGCTGCGATCGTGCGCAGTGCCGGTTCTCTGGCCGCGACCATGGGTGGTGGGCTCAACGTCGCGATCCTGCTCTGGCTCGTCGCCAGCGCCGTTGGCCTGTGGTTTACGCGGACAATCGCACGGCGGTGGCCCGTCTACAGCGTGATCGCGGGGAGCCTCCTGCTCTGGGTCGTCGCTCAGGACACGGCTCTCTTCGGTGGTCTCTCGACCGACCTGAACACGTTGCCGGCGCTCGCGGTGGTCCTCTGGTGCGCGTCACCATCGCAGCGCGACGTGCCCGTCACGCCTCACGGCCTACCGCGCGACGTACTCAGCAGCACCGGATCGGTGGTCGCCGCTTTCGCGGTGGCAATGGTGCTCGTGGCGAGCGTGGCCATGGGCGCGTCCACGGTCAGCGGTGCCGAGACGACGCTCTTTCTCGCCGACAACGGTCCAGCCACGGCCGTCAACGCCCCCGCGAAGCCATTCACGTTGACCGATCAGTTCGCCCATCGCTACACCTTGGGCGAGCACCATGGACGGCTCACCCTGCTGACGTTCCTCGATCCAAACTGTCTCATCGGTTGCGTGTCGCTTGCGAGTCAGATCGCCCAGGTTCGTCAGGGAATTACGGCCAGCGCGGGGTTGGACGTCGTCGCGGTGGCGGTCGATCCCTATCACGAGTCACTGAGCGACGTGCGTCGCTACATCGACGCGAAGGGCCTTGGACGGATGGCGGACTTCTACTTCCTGACGGGCTCTCGGGCCGCCCTTCGTTCCGTATGGCGCGCGTACGGGATCAGTGTCGTGATGAAGCCGTCGGACCAGACCAGTGTCCACACCAACGTCGTATTCCTCATCGCGGCCAACGGTCATCTTCACTGGATCATCCCTGATAATCCAGTGTCGAGCGGCGCCGGGACCGCGTCTGCGGTCGCGCAAGTGCGTCGCCTGCTCGCCTATGAGGGTGTGCACTGACTCACGGTGGTGGTAGTTGTTCGGTGTCATCACGCTCGCCGTGAATGCCACGCAGGTAGTCGTTGTATCGCTCGAGTGCTTCGTCGGGCTCGCCGGGTGGCTCTGTGTGGCCTTCGGGGGCGCGATCAGGTGATGGTGCACGCTCGTCGCTGAGAAGTTTCTTCCACACGTAGACGGCGTAACCAGCGAAAATCGGCCACTCGAAAACATAGGCCCAAGACAAGTGATTCCCGCCAATCGCCCGTCGAATTTCGATGTAGAACGCCGAGAGGCAGATGACTTCTGCGAGTAGGAGACCCATATGGATTACAAGAGGATTCTTAGTCTCGCGTCGCACTAACACCAACTGTATAGAAGTCGGGAATTACTCTCTGATTGTCGATACGTCTAGGTCGATTCATGAGGAGTGCGGTATGTCGATTCGCGGAAGATTAGCCATCGTTGTCGTGCCATTCCTGGTCGTCGTCGGCCTCATCGTGTGGAGCGTCGCCACGTTCCTCACGCCAGGCACGCCGGGCGGGGTGATGAACTTCACGAACACCCAGGCGGCCGGTCAACCAGTAGACCTGACCGTTCAGAGTGTGGGCGCGATCGGCTTCGGACCCCATCCCACTTGGGTGTCTTACCTCGTGAAGGACCCCCACACGCACCAGTGGGTGCAGGACACAACGTGGAAGCTGCCGGCTGACACCGTCGTGCACATGACCGTGCTGCAGTACGACACCGGGAGTCCGTTGCGCAATCAACAGTGGGGACAGGTCGTGGGCACCTTGACTGGGACGGCCAGCTTGAACGGTCACCCCTACAGCGTCTATGACTCGAACACGGGCAACGGGGTCGGGCACACCTTCGCCGTTCCCGCCCTCGGTCTGAGCGTGCCGATGATCGGTGTGAACGCCAACGCGCAGGTTTGCGGCTCGGGACCGTGCCACACCAGTTCACCGCACAACACGATCACGTTCAGTTTCAAGACCCCCGGGCCGGGCAGCTACTCGTGGCAGTGCTTCGTCCCGTGCGGGCTCGGCTACCTGTATGGCAATGGAGGACCGATGTCGACCCAGAACTACATGGGCGGATTCCTGGAAGTGGTGCGATAACTATGACAGCGGAGAATGCAGCCATGAATGAGACTCACCACCTGCGGCGCATGACGATCATTTGGATCGTGCTCTCGGTCGCGGCGGACCTGCTGTTCTGGTTCCTCGTGGGCCCGCACGTGCCCCCGGGTCGAATGACTGACATGGCGACGTCGAACCAGTTCGACTTCAACGTCCTGTTCGTCATCGCCATACCAGTGTTGATCGGCGTGTGGATCTATCTCGCCTACGCGATCGCCGTCTGGAGCGCGAAGCGGGGTGGCCCCGAGCCGGTGGGCGGGGAAGCCGCGCGAGCGAATCGCACCGCACAGGTTGCGTGGATCACGATCACCTCAGTCGTCGTGATCTTCTTGGCCGGTTTCGGTACCGTCGAACTCGTCGTGAACCATGGCTCGGGTGGTGGGGAGGGGCCCAACCCAGTATGGTCGCCGTCGGGTGCGATTAAGGCCGAGACCGCGGCCCTGGCCGGGACGGGGACCTGGTCGCCCAATAGCAACCAGGTCCTCCCCGTCCAGGTGATCGCCCAGCAGTGGAAGTTCACCTACCGGTACCCGACCTTTGGCGGATTTGAAACATCCCAACTGGTCCTGCCGGTGCACACGACGATCGCCTTCAACGTGACGTCCCTCGACGTAATCCACAGTTTCTGGGCCTACCAGCTGAGTGTGAAGGCTGACGCGAACCCCCAGATCAACGACGTGGCTTACACGACCACGGACCAGACTGGCCGGTTCACGGTGCGCTGCAGCGAGCTCTGTGGCATCTGGCACGGTTCCATGTACAACTACGGCAATGTGGTCTCTCAGCAGAAGTTCATGCAGTGGGCACAGTCGACTGAAGCAGCGAACGCCGCGAACACCAAATTCCTGCCCCCGTTTGCCTGGACGTACGTGCCGGACGCCAACGGCGCTGCGGGTGGGTACTATCCCGACGGATCAGCGACGCCCTACAGCACGGCGGAAATCTACGGCTCGAAGCAGCCGGCCTCGTGAACGGCGACACGATGATGGTTAATGCAACGGTGATGACCTTGAAAGAAATGGAGAATGGGCGATGACGGAACGTCCTTTGGCGACGACCGGTGAAGCGTCGACGGCGTCGCGTACACCGTGGACACAACGTCCGGGCTGGATGAGTCAGCACCTGGGTACCGCCATTATCGGCGGTGTGCTTGGCTATCTCTTTGGACACTGGCTGGGAAACGCGATCTCGGGCAACTACGCCTACATCGTCAACAGCGGACAGAACTCCACGGCCGACGCGTTGGCACTGATCTTTGGTGTCGTGGGGTGGCTCCTCGGCATCGGGGCGCTCAACTACCCACTGACGAAGTTGACCGGACGCCAGCCGGAGAAGGAGACCGAGCTCAACCACTGGTCGAAGTACTTCCGCTATAGCACAGACCACAAAACGGTCGGTTTGCAGTACGTGGTGGGCGTCTTGATGTTCCTGTTCACCGGTGGGTTACTCGCGATGGCGATTCGAACCGAACTGCTGAATCCGACGACGCACTACTTCAGTGCCGACACCTACATCAAGATCGTCAGCGAGCACGGCACGATCATGATGATGATGGCGACGTCGATTGTCGTCGGTCCACTCGGTAACTACCTTGTGCCGCTCATGATCGGTTCACGTCGGATGGCCTTCCCGCGCATCGAGGCGTTCAGCTTCTGGATATTCGTGGCGGGCTACATGGTGATCTTCTCGGCGTTGCCCTACGGTGGATTCCCAACGGGTTGGACCGGGTACGCGCCGCTGCAGACCCAGGCGGGCCCGGGCATGGTGTCCTACCTCTTCGGATTCGCCGTCATCGGCATGGGCATGATGGCGGCGGGCTTTAACATCGCGGTGACGATCATCAACTATCGCGCGCCCGGTATGACCTGGAGCCGCGTGCCGATTTTCGTATGGTCGATCCTTGCCACTGCCGCCCTGCTCACCCTGGCGACGCCGACGCTGTTCGCGGCCGGTCTGTTCGGGCTCCTTGACAAGACCGCCCAGACCGCGTTCTACGTGACCGAGCACGGTGGGAGTTCGTACCTGTGGGAGAACCTCTTCTGGTTCTTCGGGCACCCTGAGGTCTACATCATGGCGTTGCCCGGCTTCGGTATCGTCGGGGAGATCCTGCCGGTCTTCACGCGTAAACCGCTCTTCGCCTACAAGGTCGGCGCTGCGGGGATGATCGGCGTGTCGCTGCTGTCGTTCTTCGTCTGGCAGCACCACCTCTTCCAGAGCGGTATCAACCCCGACATGCGGCCGTTGTTCATGCTCACGACCGAGTTGATCTCGATTCCAACGGGCTTCATCTATCTGGTGGGTATGGGAACGCTCTATAAGGCGAAGATCAGATTCGAGATCCCGATGCTCTTCGCGATGGCGCTCTACTTCAACTTCCTGATTGGCGGGGTCACCGGGGTGTTCCTCTCCGACGTCCCGGTCAACGTGACGGTGCACGGTGGGTTCTTCGTCCTGTCCCACTTCCACTACACGATCATGGGCGGCCTGCTCTTCGCGTTCATGGGTGGCCTCTACTACTGGCTGCCCAAGATGACCGGACGGATGATGAACAAGAAGATCGGTCTCTGGCACTTCTGGACTATGTTCATCTTTTTCAACCTGACCTTCTTCCCGATGTTCATCATCGGCCTACTTGGTCAACCTCGACGGGTTTTCACGTATGCGAAGAACCTCCAGGGCCTCAACGACTTCTCGTCGGTGAGTGCGTTTATCCTGGGCTTCTCGTTCCTGATCTTCTTCTTCAACCTGGTGTGGTCGCTCTACATCAGCCCACAGAAGGCGCCCGCCAACCCGTGGGAGTCCCTCGGCTTGGAGTGGCAGACCGCTAACCCGGTACCGCCCTATAACTTCGAGCGGATCCCAGTGATTCTCACCGACCCGTATCACTACAGCGAGGCGAACGCTCCCGCGGTCGCCGACCTGGGTGGCGGCGATGAACTCATACCAGCCGTGTCGTCCCATGACGGCAGCGGCGTGGCGTAGGAACGGAGAAGAGCTGATGAGTGGAACTATGAAACAGGCAAACGGGTACACGTCCACCCCGGAAGAGGATGAGTTCGAGCTACGCGCACACATCGGGTCGGTGTGGTCCGGTGGACGGTTGTTCATCGGGATGTACACGTTCCTGTTGGCGTCGCTCGCGTTCGCGTACTTCTATCTGCGTTCGAGCAACAACGGTCTGCTGTGGCGCCCGAACCACGTCACGGCACCGACGGCCTACGGCTGGACGATTTTCTCGTTGACGATCCTTGCGGCGCTGATGGCGATCTACGGCCAGTGGCGCCTGCGTAAGGGGAGTGTCGTGGACTGGCAGGTTGCGGGTTGGACCGCGCTCTTCGCCTCGGTCCTCGCACTCGTGCTGCAGATCTGGGAGCTGACGGCGCTACCCTTCTTTCCCGGTTCCAGTGGGTACGCGTCGACCTTCATTGGCTACGTCGTGATCAACATCGCGACGCTCGTCGTCGGCTCCTACTGGCTCGAGACGACGCTCGCGCGCTCGATACGACTGCACCGCGAGATTGGCGGGGATCGCCCCGCGCTCTCGGCGCACGCGACCGCGCAGTCGTTCCGCGCGAACGTGTCGGCGATGACGTACTTCTGGGGCTTCATCGGTCTCAGTGGCACGTTGTTCTTCGCCATGTTCTATCTGCTGTAACTCGAGTTTTACGAGAGGAGGTAGCGATCGTGCAAGGAGTTGACATCTATATCGGGCCGCAGGTCCAGACGATGGTCGTATTACTCGGCGTGTTGTTCGGTGTGCTCATCTGGGGGTTCTTCCAGCGCCACCCGTCGGAGTAACGGAGGACGGCATCATGTCGAGCCACCGTCGATTCCGTGACGCGCTGGCGGTGCTGGCCGTGGCGTGGTGGTTCGTGTGGTTGATCCCACCGCTCGCGTCGTGGGCTCGCCGGTACGAGTTTGTCCAAGCGCTGCAGTTCGAGTCCTTCGCGCTCGTCGCGCCGGTGCTGTTCGTCGCCGGGGCACCGTGGCGCCGCCTGGGCGGGCAGCGATGGTCGATCTGGTCACGTCCGCCGGCGGTCAGTCAGTGGGGCAGTGAGCCCATCGCGCCGAAGTCCGGCGTGAACCACAGTCGAGCGATTGCGGCCGGTGGCCTGTTCGTCGCGCTCGCGGTGGCGTGGCGAGTGGCGCCCGTGGTTGACGCCGTAGTCAGGCATCCGTGGCTCACGGTCGTTGAATTGTTGAGTCTGGGCCTGAGTGGCGTCGTGCTCTTCCGAGATCTCATCGAGTCGCCGCCACTCACGCCACGGACCAGCCGTCCGTATCGGATCGGTATCTCGGCGGTCGTTATGTGGTTCGTGTGGATCGTGGCGTACATGAACGGCATGTCGCGTTCGTCGTGGTACCACGCGTTTGTCCACACCGCCGGTCATGGTCCATCGCTCGCGGCCGACCAGCAATTCAGCGTCGGGTCCATCTGGATCGTCTCAGCGGCGGTGTTCCTGCCGATCATTTTCTGGAACCTGGTGCAGTGGCTCCAATCCGAAGAGGACCCCGACGCCGAGCTGTACCGGCTGGTGCGACGGGAGCGGGCCCGGGGATTCTTCGGTAGCAAGAATTGATCTTGCCACGACGGTGACAGTCGTGAGTCGTGCGGCCGATCGGCCACGCCGAAGTTCGTGCGCTCCTCCTCGACCACGGTCGGTGGCTCCGTGTTGCCAGCGTCAGACTCCCCCCGGCATCGCTCCCAGGGGGCGTCGCTCGCGGCGCGAAAGTTGCTAGGTGCCTAGCAGCGGCGCGAGCCGCGGCACGTTGACAGCCTTTAACTGGACGCCGACGAGTCGACCCGCCTCGGCGACCAATTGGTTGATCCGTGCGCGGTCCTGGGCGAGGTAGCGCTGACGAATGGTGAGGTCGTGTACCCACGCTGTGTTCTTAGGCTGCTTCACCGCCATCGAGATGTCGTAGATAGCGTCCTTGGCGTCGTTGGTGGTCCAGGTGATCACGACCGAGTACATCGCGTCGATCTTCTTGCCGGCGGCGGTGTCGACGGGCTGGATGTTATTCGTCAGGTCGTAAATCGGTCCACTAGCCAGGGTGCACGACGCCTCGTCCTCGGTCAGGAGGTTCGGTGCCTGCTGGAGGTTCTCGGTACTTAACGTCCCCGAACGCAGGCGGTTGTAGATGAGGAAACTCTCGTGCAGCGCGTAGGTGCACGGAGCGATGTCGTTGTTGATGAGCGTGATCGTGCCGTTCTGTTGCGCCGCATCCTCGCTCTTGGACACGGCGTGCGGCAGGTCCGAGAGCACCGACACCGCGAGCGCGACCACGATGACGACGACGATGAGGAACCACGGACGTCGGTACCACACCACCTTGCCGGTCAGCAACGAGGACGCCGGCATCGATGCGGGGTCGTACGAACTCGCTCGAACCTCGCTGTCTGGTGTGCTCACGGCAACAGACTACTGGCGACCTCCGCGATGCCGGCGGCGAAGGCACGTCGCGACACGACATCGAGTGCGAAGACGCCCTGAGGACTTTCGTTGGCGAACGGCGTCGCCAACGCGTGGAGGTCACCACGGGTGGTGATGAAGTACAGCACGTCGTTGTGGAGCACAGGGGCCGGTGGCTGGCCGACTCGTACTTGGACGCCGTAGTGCGACCAGACGGCGTTGAGCGAGGGCAACGGGCCGGTCAAAAAGACGACGTTCGCGCGACCCGCGAGTCCGGGTTCGACGAGCGCCGCGGGCCGCGCGACGACCCCGGCGTGATTCGGGTCGGTGTTGACGATGGCGATCTCGACGCGACCGGCGTTCGTGCCGAGCAGAGCGATCGAGGTGCGCAACTCCGATCCGAGAACGGGGCAGATGTCGTTGCACGTCTGGTTGTAGAAGGCGAGGATGACGACCCGTCCGCGCTGGGCCCCGAGTGACCAGGTCGATCCGTGCTGATCGGTGAGAGCGAACCCGGGAGCGCTTCGTCCGGAGAGCGTCTTCAGACCGAGGATCGAGTGGGGTGTGATCGGCAATGTCGGGGGCGTCGTCGCGGGCGCGGGGTTGGCGACTGACTGCCCCGGTGTTCCCAGGACACGCTCGAGCACGACGCCACCGAGTCCAAGGACCACGAAGACCGCGACCACGAGGAGGATGAACTTCGTCGGTACTGGCGTGCGTCCCGCACGCAGCGCTGCTCGTCGCTCGTCCTCGGTGATTAAGGGCGTCGAAGGGGCGTGGCCAACGTCCTCGGGTCTCAACTCGGGGTCGCTCGGCATCGCACCGCACTCTAGCGAAACCGAAAGATTTCTCAGCGTCGTGCGCCCACGCCGGGGGATACAGTCAGGGGATGAGCGGTGCGAAGGGTCAGAGCGTGCCCGGCCAGACGCCCCATCGGATGGGCGGGGCAGACGCGTGGCGCACGCACGCGGTGCTGCTGGCGGGCCTGGCGCTGTGCGCCGTGGCGTTCTGGTTCGAACTGGGACGCGCCGAGCGCGGGAACACCCTCAGTTGGGCCTACGTGTTCGAGTGGCCGCTCCTGGCGGTCTTCGCCGTGTACATGTGGTGGAAGGTCCTCCACGAGGGCACAGCGCCGCGGCGACGACGCGCGACTCGCGAGCCGGGTCTCGCGCCACAGTACGACGGGATGCTGAAGGCTTGGCAGGCGCACCAAGCCGAACTCGCCGAGGCCGAAAGGGCCGACCTTAACGGCGCTGACCAGCCGGGCGGCGGCCTCCCCGAACACCACCCCGGTGAGCAGTCCTCGAGCGGGACGTCCTAGGCGGTGACCTCGTGAACTACGTCGTACACCACTGGTCATTCGATCCGATGGTCGTCGTCCTCGCACTCACGGTGATCGCCCACGAGGTCGGGCTACGTCGGATGGCGAACCACTCGACCATCGCGAACCGTCGACGTCGCCGTCGCCGGTCGTACCGGTTCTACGCCGGGCTGGCGCTGCTGGCACTCGTGATCGTGTCGCCGCTCGACTACTGGGCGTCTCGCTACTTCTTCGTCCACATGATCGAGCACATCATCATCGCCTTTTTCGTGCCCATGCTGATCGTGGCGGGTGCGCCGTGGATCCCGTCGCTCTTCGTGCTGCCCGTGGACGCCCGCCGACGTGTTGGGCGGCTCCTCTTCCTACGCCAGTCGACGGCCTGGCTTAGGACCGTCGGTCGATTCGCGCGCAACCCGTGGTTCGCGCTGGTCTTGATGAACGTCGTCATGTTCGCCTGGCACGTCCCGAGTCTCTTCGACCTCGGTGAGCGCAACCAGTTCGTGCACGTCTGGCTGATGCATGGCAGCTTCGTCGCCGCCGGCACGTTATTCTGGCTCCAGATTTACCCCTCAGCGCCGATGCGACCGGCGAAGGGCGCCGTGTGGAAGATCGGCGCGATCCTGATCACCAACGGACTGATGACCATGCTCGCCATCTCCATGAGCATCCTGACGAGCGTGAGCTGGTACGCCGTCTACGCGCACGTGCCCGGCGTGACGCTCTCGCCGTTCGCCGACCAACAGATTGGTGCGGCGATCCTCTGGATCTGCGGTGACTTCTGGGCGCTGCCGACCCTGGCCATCGTGATCCGTCGGGCCATCGAGACCGAAGGCTCCATGGGCAGCGTGATCGATCGCCTCACGGGTCGGGCGTCGACGCTCGATCTCACCATCTCCACGCCGACGCCGACATCCCCCGTCGACGGCGCCCGATAGTCGATCACGGTCTGATATTCTGTTGAGCGTCGTCGTGAAGCGAGTCCCGTGAGGCTCGTACGGCGGGAGGGATTGTGACCAAGACACCGGGTACGCCGAGCGTGCCGAACAGGACGTTCGAACCCCGTTCACAGTTGCTCTCGCGAGATGACGTCGAGCGAACGCTTCGTCGCATGGCCCACGAAGTCGTCGAACGCAACGCGGACCAACCTGACCTCGTCGTGCTGGGCCTCCAGGTCGGCGGGGTGACCCTGGCGGAGAGACTCGCGGCGGCGGTCGCATCGATTGGTGCGCTCACGGTCCACGTCGGGCGCCTCGACGTGGCCTATTTTCGCGACGACCTCGATCGGCGGCCACTGCTCGGCGCGACTGCGACGTTGATCCCGGTCGATCTGACGGATCGGACCGTGTTGCTCGTTGACGACGTGCTCTACACGGGCCGCACGATACGTGCGGCGCTCAACGCGCTCGCCGAATGGGGCCGACCCCGCGCCATCCAGTTGGCCGTGCTGGTCGACCGAGGCCACCGCGAACTGCCCATTCGTGCCGATTTCGTCGGAAAGAACCTGCCAACGGCCCAACACGAGGCCATCGTCGCCACGGTGGATGGCGTCTGGATCGGCGAGGAGGTCGAGTCGTGATTACGTCCATACGGGGTCACAATCTGTTGTCCCTCCACGACGTGAGTCGCGACGCGCTCGTCGAAGTGCTCGACACGGCCGAATCGTTCGTCGAGGTCCACCGGCGCACGGTGAAGAAGGTCCCGGCCCTGAAGGGGCGAGTTGTCGCGTCACTGTTCTTCGAGGAGTCGACGCGAACGCGTCTCAGTTTCGAGACGGCGGCGAAGCGCCTGAGCGCCGACGTGTTGTCGCTCGCCGTGGCTTCGAGCAGCGTCAAGAAGGGCGAATCGCTGCGAGACACGATCGCGACGATCGACGCGCTCGGACTTGACGCGGTCGTGCTTAGACACCGCTCGAGTGGGGCCGCTGAGCAGGTGAGCCGGTTCGTGCCCCACGTACGTGTGATCAATGCGGGCGACGGACTGCACCAACACCCCACGCAGGGCCTCTTGGACGCCTTCACGATCCGCCAGGTCCTCGCCGAGCGACGCGGCCTGACTCCGTCGGACACGGGTGCGACCCTGTTCGACGGACTCCACGTGTTGATCGTCGGCGATATCTTGCACAGTCGGGTCGCGCGAAGTGACGTCGACGCCTACGTCACTCTCGGGGCCCAGGTGCGCGTCGCCGCGCCGGGGACCCTGTTGCCGGTGGACATCGCGACGTGGCCGGTCGAGGTGGTGGGCGGCTTCGATGAGGCGCTCGAATGGGCTGACGTCATCGGGTTGCTGCGGTTGCAGAACGAGCGGGGAACCGGCTCCTTCGTGCCCAGCCTGCACGAGTTCACGACGACGTTCGGCCTCACGGCGGCGCGGGCCCGCAGGTTGCGCCCCGAGACCTTGCTCATGCACCCCGGGCCGATCAATCGGGGCGTCGAGCTCGACTCGGTCGTCGCCGATCTGCCCGCTGCGATCATTGAACGCCAGGTCAGCAACGGCGTGCCCATCCGGATGGCGGTGCTCTACCTCACCGTCGCCGGCGTGACTTCGGAGGTGGCCTGATGGCAGCGGTCGTCGTTCGCAACGGACTGGTCGTCGGCCCCGAGTCGGCGGTCGTGGCCGACGTGCTCGTGGTCGATGGCGTGATCGCGGCGGTCGGGGAGTCACTCGACGCGCCGTTGGGAGCGCGCGAAGTGGACGCGACGGGTTGTTGGGTGGGACCGGGCCTGGTCGACCTGCACACGCACCTGCGTGAACCGGGTGGCGAGTCGGCCGAGACGATCGAGAGCGGGGCTCGCGCCGCCGCTATCGGCGGTTTCACTGCCGTGGTCGCCATGCCCAACACCGAACCGGCCCTCGACAACGTAGCGCTGGTCACCTACGTCTTGGACCAGGGGTCGCGTGCGTTGGTGGACGTCGCCGTCGCCGGGGCCATCACCCAGGGACGCCAGGGCGATCGGCTCGCGCCGATGGCGGAGCTCGCCGCACTCGGTGTGCGGCTCTTCAGCGACGATGGCACGGGCGTCCAAGACGCGGCGGTGATGCGTCGGGCGCTCAGCTACGCCCGCCCCCTCGGTATCCGTCTCGCCGAGCACTGCGAGGACACGAACCTCGCCTCCGGCGGATCGATGAATGAAGGGGCATTGAGCAGTCGCTTGGGCCTCGTGGGTCGCCCAGCGGCGGCCGAGGAGATCATGGTCGCGCGCGACATCGACTTGGTGCGCCTGACCAGAGCGCCCTTGCACTTTTTGCATCTGTCGACCGCACGGTCGTTGGCCAGTGTCGGTGCCGCACGAGACGAGGGGCTTCCCGTGACCGCTGAAGTCGCGCCCCACCACTTCACACTCGATGAGTCGGCGTGCGAGAACTACGACGCCCACTTCAAGGTGAACCCACCACTGCGATCGCGCGACGACGTCGCGGCAGTGCGCGCGTCGCTCGTAAACGGGTTGGCCGACGCAGTCGCGACCGACCACGCGCCACACGCGGCGGAGTTGAAGGACCTGCCCTTTGACGAAGCGCCGGCCGGAATGCTCGGCCTCGAGCACGCGGCATCGCTGACCTACGAGGCGCTCGGTTCCTCTGGAGCCGACCCGATCCGTTTCTTCGCGCTCCTCAGTCGCTCGCCCGCCCGGATCGCGTCATTGCGACGCGAGGACGCACGCGTGCGTCACAGTGGCCACGGCGGGGCGGTCGTCGCGGGCGAGGACGCGAACCTGGTGGTGTTCGACCCCAGCGCGCGCTGGCGGGCGAGTCGGGACCGGCTCCAGAGCCTGGCCTACAACACGCCCTACCACGACCGAGAGCTCGAAGGACGAGTGCGGACCACGATCGTGCGTGGCGCAGTCGTGGTCGACGAGGGGGTCCTCGCGTGACGCGAACGCATTCGGTGTTGGTCCTCGGCGACGGTGCCGTCTTCGAAGGGTACGCCGCCGGCTTCCTGCCCGACGACGGGGTCACGACCGGTGAATTCGTCTTCAACACGGCACTCAGCGGATACCAAGAGGTCATCACGGACCCGAGTTACGCCGGCCAGGTCATTACGTTCACCTATCCCCACATCGGCAACTACGGCGTGACCCCACTGGACGACGAGGCAGTGCGACCGTGGTGCCGTGGTGTGGTCATGCGCGACCTCTCGGCGCGCCCGTCGAACTGGCGAGCCGAGCGCGCCCTCGAGCCGTTCCTGGTTGAGCGGCGAGTGCCCGCGATCGTCGGGGTGGACACCCGACGGCTCACGCGTCACCTACGCGCGCACGGGGCCCTGGCGGGCGCCTTCGGCCACGCGGGCACCGACGTGGTGGCGGCGGCCGCGGCGACGGCCAAGGGCACCGACGGGATGGACTACGTCTCACTCGTGTCGACACCCGCGGCCTACGAGCGGGGCTCGGGGCAGCGCCACGTGGTGGCGGTCGACTACGGCATCAAGACGACGATGGTCGATCAGCTCGCCCAGCGCTTCCGCGTGACGGTGGTGCCGGCTACGACATCCGCCGATGAGATCCGAGCACTCGGACCCGATGGCGTCTTCCTCTCCAACGGCCCGGGCGACCCGGCCGCGCTGGGCCAGTACGTACGCGAGATCGAGTACCTGGTCGGTGAGGTCCCGATCTTCGGGATCTGCCTCGGCCACCAGCTCCTCGCAACGGCCCTCGGGGGCACGACGTACAAGTTGCCCTTTGGGCATCACGGCAGCAATCACCCAGTCCAGGACCTCGCGACAGGGCGGATCGAGGTGACGGCCCAGAACCACAACTACGCCGTGGACCCGGACTCACTTAGCGCGGTGGTGAGCCACCGGAACCTGAACGACGGCGTCGTCGAGGGGATCGTCGCGCCGGCGCTGCGGTGCTTCTCGGTGCAGTACCACCCCGAGGCCGGGCCCGGGCCACACGACGCCCGATATCTCTTCGAACGATTCGAGTCGCTGCTACGCGGCGAGGACCTGAGGGCGGCCGATGCCACGACGTGACGACATCCACACCATCATGGTGATCGGCTCGGGCCCAATTGTGATCGGCCAGGCCTGCGAGTTCGACTATTCGGGCACGCAGGCCTGCCAGGTGCTCCGTGACGAGGGGTACCGGGTGGTGCTGGTCAACTCCAACCCGGCCACGATCATGACCGACCCGAGCACCGCCGATGTGACCTACGTCGAACCGCTCGACCTCTCGGTGATGACCGACATCATCGAGCGCGAGCGACCCGACGCGCTGCTGCCGACCCTGGGCGGCCAGACGGCGCTCAACCTGACGATGGCCCTCGTTCACGCCGGTGTGACCGAGCGCTTCGGTGTCGAGGTCATCGGCGCGCGCCCCGAAGCGATCGAGACTGCGGAAAACCGTGAGCAGTTCAAGGCGGCGATGGCCGATATCGGTCTCGGCGTGCCAGAGTCGGGTTTCGCTCACAACGTGGCTGAGGCCATCGAGATCGCCGAGCGGATCGGGTGGCCGATCATCGTTCGACCGAGCTACATCCTCGGGGGTGCCGGAACGGGGATCGCGCACAACGCACAGGACTTCGTGCGGCTCGCGACCGAGGGGATCGCCGCGTCGCCCGTCGGCGAGATCCTGGTGGAGCGGTCCATCGCGGGGTGGAAGGAGTATGAGCTCGAAGTCATGCGTGACCGCCACGACAACTGCGTCGTCGTGTGCAGCATTGAGAACGTCGACCCAATGGGCGTGCACACGGGCGACTCGGTGACCGTCGCGCCGGCCCAGACGCTCTCGGACGTGGAGTACCAGGCTATGCGCGACGACGCCTTCGCCGTGCTTCGCCGCGTCGGGGTCGAGACCGGTGGCTCCAATGTGCAGTTCGCCGTGAATCCCAGTACCGGCGAGCGACTGGTCATCGAGATGAACCCGCGGGTCAGCCGGTCGAGCGCACTCGCGTCCAAGGCGACGGGATTCCCGATCGCGAAGATTGCCGCGCGCCTCGCGGTCGGCTACGCGCTCAATGAGATACTCAACGACATCACGCGGTCCACGCCGGCGAGCTTCGAACCCGTGATCGACTACGTGGTCACGAAGATCCCGCGGTGGGCCTTCGAGAAGCTGCCTGGAGCGTCGTCGGTGCTGGGCACGCGTATGCAGTCCGTCGGCGAGGTCATGGCGATCGGGCGCAACTTCGCCGAATCGCTGCAGAAGGCCATTCGCTCGCTCGAGCAGGGACGACCGGGCTTCGCGCCGGGACCCAACCGCGAGTTCGCCGATCTAGATGACGACGCGCTGTGGCACCGTTGCGTGGTCGCTACCCCGGAGCGGCTCTACGCGCTCCACGAGATGCTGTGGCGCGGTGCCTCGGTCGAGGACATAGCAGCGCGCACGGGTATCGACGCGTGGTTCATCGACCAGATGGCCGAGATCGTCATACGCGAACGTGAACTACGCGACGCCGACGTGGTCAACTTCGATGCTCGCACGTGGCGCCGGTACCGACAGTGGGGGTTCACCGATTCCCAGGTGGCCGCCATCAGCGGAACCAGCCTGGATCTCGTGCGCACCGCGCGCACCGCACTCGCCCCGGTAACCTTCAAGACGGTGGACACCTGTGCCGCCGAGTTTGACGCGGCGACGCCGTACCACTACGGGACCACGGAGGACGAGTCGGAGGTCCGTTCCTCCAACAAGGATCGCGTGATCATCCTCGGTTCGGGTCCGAACCGGATCGGCCAGGGCATCGAGTTCGACTACTGCTGCGTGCACGCGTCGTACGTGCTGCGCGACATGGGCTACGAGTCCGTGATGGTGAACTGCAACCCCGAGACGGTGTCGACGGACTACTCGACTTCCGACCGCCTCTACTTCGAACCGCTCACCCCCGAAGACGTCGCCGAAGTCGTGGCCGCGGAGCAGGCGGCCTGCGTCGACGGGGCACGCGTCGTCGGGGTGATCGTCTCGCTGGGCGGTCAGACTCCCCTCAAGCTCGCCCACACCTTGGACCCCGAACTGGTGCTCGGAACCCCGGTGAGCGCGATTGACGCCGCCGAGGACCGTGAGCACTGGTCGACTATTTGCAACGACCTCGGACTGCGCCAGCCGCCCGGTGATGTCGCGGTCACGTTGGACGAGGCGATCGAGGTCGCCGCGCGCATCGGCTACCCGGTGCTAGTGCGACCGAGCTACGTGCTCGGCGGGCGAGCCATGGAGATTGTCTTCAACGAGCAGTCGCTGCGGCGTGTCATGAACAACCTCACCGGGGCGCACGGGGCACTCGCGCGAGAGGGGGGCGTGAGCGCGACGCGGCCCATCCTGCTCGACCGGTTCCTCGAGGACGCGGTCGAAGTTGACGTCGACGCGATTCGAGACCAAGCGGGTGAGACCTACGTGGCGGGAATCATGGAACACGTCGAGGAGGCGGGGGTCCACTCGGGCGATTCGGCGTGCGCGCTGCCGCCCCAGACGTTGTCCCAACCGGTGATCGCGACGCTGCACGACTACACCACGCGCATCGCCGACGCGCTCGGCGTGGTCGGGCTCGTCAACGTCCAGTACGCCGTCAAGAACGACGAGGTCTTCGTGTTGGAGGCCAACCCGCGGGCGAGTCGCACTGTTCCCTTCGTCGCGAAGGCGACGGGCGTGCCCCTGGCCCAGATTGCCGTGCGCGTGATGCTCGGCCAGACGCTTGCGTCCTTGCGCGACGCCGGCGTCGTCCCCGCGACGACGCCCAATCCGGACTACGTCAGCGTCAAGGAGGCGGTCCTGCCGTTCAACCGATTCCCCGACGTCGACACGATCCTCGGGCCCGAGATGCGTTCGACGGGTGAGGTGATGGGTATCGGCGAGAGCTTCGGGATCGCCTTTGCCAAGTCACAACTCGCGGCGGGGACCGGCCTGCCTGACTCCGGACAGGTCTTCCTCTCACTGGCGGACCGGGACAAGGTGGGCGGCCTCGCCATCGCTCGCCAGTTACTCGACCTCGGATTCTCGATCGCCGCGACCGTCGGTACGGCGGGCTATCTTCGCTCCAACGGGCTCACGGTGACGACGCTCGTGGGCAAGGTTGGCCTCGCTGACCTGGGGGCGGACGCCGTGACACTGATCGCCGACGGCGCCGTGCAACTCGTGGTCAACACGCCCTCGGGCGGGGACGCCATGGTCGATGGCGCCCAGATCCGACACGCCTGTATCACCCACGGTGTCCCGTGCCTGACCACGCTCAACGCGGGGCTCGCGGCGGCACGGGGAATTGCCGACACCCGGACCCACGGCTGGCGCGTGCGTTCCCTGCAGGAACTGCACGGATGAGCGAGATCTCACTCGCCACGTCGGTGGGGTCCGTACCCTTGCGTTCGCCGATCCTCACCGCAGCGGGAACCGCGGGCTTCGGCGTCGAGCTCGCGGGGTACGGCGATCTCAGCCGGCTCGGCGCGTTGGTCACCAAATCCCTGGCCGCCTTCGCATGGCCGGGTAACCCGGCGCCTCGGGTGACGGCCGTCGACGAGCACCTCGTCAATTCCGTGGGACTGGCCGGACCCGGCGTCGACGCGTGGCGGCGCGACCACGAGCCCGCCCTCGTCGCCGCGGGAGCGACAATCGTGACCTCGATCTGGGGGCGTAGCGCCCAGGAGTTCGCCGATGCGGCCGACGCCCTCGCCGGATCGTCCTCGGTGGCTCTAGAGGTGAACGCGAGTTGTCCGAACCTTGAAGACCGGTCCACCATGTTCGCCCATTCGCCCGAGGCGACCGCCGCGATCGTACGCGCCACGGTCCGCGCGGATCGTCCGGTGTGGGTCAAGTTAAGTCCGAACACGCCCGACCTCGTCGCGATCGCCGCCGCGGCGGTCGACGCGGGCGCCGAAGCCCTGGTCCTGGTCAACACCCTGCTCGGTCTCGCGATCGACCTTGAAGCACGTCGACCGGTCCTCGGTGGGGTCGGCGGCGGGGTGAGCGGGCCGGGGATCCACCCGATCGCCCTGCGCGCGGTCTTCGACTGTCGTCGTGCGCTACCGGACGTGCCGATCGTGGGTGTGGGTGGCGTGCGTCGGGGTGAGGATGCGATCGCGCTCATGATGGCCGGTGCCAACGCCGTCGAAGTCGGCACAGCGATCTTCGCCTCACCACGCGCGCCGTGGCGCATCCAGCGTGAGGTCCAGCGTTGGTTATCCTCCCACGGTGTGCGATCGGTGCACGAGATCATTGGAGTAGCCCATGGCTGAATCATTCGGTGCACGACTGCGCACACTGATCGACGACCGCGGCGCACTGTGCGTCGGCGTAGACCCGAGCGCGGCGGTCATCGAGCAGTGGGGCCGACACGATGACCCAGAGGGTGTGGAGTTCGTGGCGCTCTCTACGGTTGAGGCCGCAATCGGCACCGCGGTCGCGATCAAACCCCAGGTGGCGTTCTTCGAACGCTTCGGCTCGGCGGGCTACCGCATCTTGGAACGAGTCATTCGCGAGGCTGGTGACGCGTCGTTGCTCGTGGTCGCGGACGCCAAACGCGGTGACATTGGCTCATCGGTTGAGGGTTACGCGCAAGCCTGGCTGTCCGACCGGTCGCCGCTCGCGGTCGACGCACTCACCGCGAACCCCTTTCTCGGCGTTGGCGCACTGAGACCCCTCGTGGACGCCGCCCTGGCGACGGGCCGGGGACTCTTCATACTCGCTGCCACGTCCAATCCCGAGGGGCGCACCATTCAGTCGGCGATCGTCGACGGCGAACGAAGTGTCGAGATCGCGGTGCTCGAGGCGATCGGGGAACTGAACGCCAGTGCCGACGGGTTCGGCTCGGTCGGCGCGGTGATCGGCGCGACCCGGGAGCCACTGGCCTTTGACCTGGCTCGGCTGGGTGGGCCGATCCTGGTGCCCGGGGTGGGCGCCCAGGGAGCAACCGTGGAGCGCGTCAGCCGGCTGTTCGGCGAGGTTCCTCGTTCATCAGTCCTGGTCAATGTCGGTAGAGCGATTCTGGAACGAGGCCCGGACCGCCGAGCGGTCTACGACGCCGCCCGGCGTTGGCGCGACGAAATATCTAGTGCGTTGCCCTAGTTCTGAGGTGCATTTGTGCTCGTCACGATGTATTCTGGGCGCGTGACACCGACACCGCCCACATTGTCGCAGGAGCAGCGAGTCCAAGCCTCGCGCCTCGCCGTGGCGAACCGTAGACGTCGCGCTGAGGTGAAGCGGCAGATTAAGTCGGGTGAACTTTCTTTAGAAGAGTTGTTCGAACTCGCTGATCGTGAGGAGTGCATCGCGCAGATGCGCGCCTATGACTTGATCAGCGCGCTGCCGGCGATTGGTGACGTTAAGGCAGAACGCATCATGCAGAAGGCGCAGATCGCCAAGACCCGTCGGATCCGCGGTCTCGGCCCCAAACAACGCGCCGAACTGTTCCGAGCCCTTGTGCGCTGAACCGCTGTTGGCGGTGCTGATCGGTCCCGGTGGTGTGGGCAAGGGGACGATTGCTCGGCGACTCACCGAGAAAGACCCCCGATTGTGGCTGAGCCGGAGTTGGACGACGCGCGCCAAGCGCGAATCGGAAACGGGTGATGAGTACGTCTTCGTGGACCGTGAGACGTTCGAACAAGCCATCGACGAGGGCCGGTTCCTCGAGTGGGCGCAGTTCCACGGAAACCTCTACGGCACACCGGTGCCCACGGACACCGGTGGTGCGGACGTGCTGCTCGAGATCGAGGTGCAAGGTGCCGAACAGGTGCGTCGCCACTACGACGACGTCGTGATCTTCCTGATCGTCCCACCGTCGATGGATCAGCTCGAGGCTCGGTTACGTGGCCGCGGTGACACCGAGGATCACGTGCAACGGCGCCTGCACAGCACGGCCAACGAGATGCGCATCGGTGAACGGCTCGCCACGCACGTGATCGTCAATGACGACGTAGAGCGGGCCACGGGTGAAATCCTCTCTATACTGGAGACGCTTCGACGAGACCGTCGTTCCCTCGCGTAAAAAGGACTGAATCCATGGCCGAGCGCCCTTCGCTTGTCGACCCACCCATTGAAGCGTTGCTGGCCAAGGTCGGCGACTCCAAGTTCACCCTGGTCGCCGTCTCGGCGATTCGCGCGCGCGAGATCAACGACTACTACAACGGGCTCGGTTCGGGCCACGGCTCGATGATCCCGCCCCAGGTGACGTCGCTGTCCAACAAGTCGCTGTCACTGTCGCTCCAGGAACTCTACGAGGGCAAACTCGAGTTCCACCGTCCGACCGCCGAGGAGCTTGAGCAAGAGCGTCGCGACCGAGACGCGGCCCAGGCGCACCAGGACGAGGCCAACGACCTGGACGCCTTCACCGATGCCCTCCGCGACGCCTGATTCACCATCGCCTCGCGTCGTTCTCGGTGTCGCGGGCGGAATCGCGGCGTATAAGGCGGTGGAGGTGCTGCGGCGCCTGCGCGACGCCGGCTACCATGTCACACCGATCCTGACGCCCGACGCGACGCGCTTCGTGGGGCCACTCACCTTCAGCGCGCTCGCGAGCGAGCCGGCGAGGGTCGGTCTCTACGATGACCCGGCGCTGCCGATTCCCCACACGGTCCTCGGCCAGTCAGCCGATCTCATCGTGGTCGCACCCGCCACGGCCCATCTAATCGCCCGGTTCGCCGCGGGCCTCGCCGACGACCTGCTCACCGCTACCCTGATGGCGAGCGCCTCACCGGTGTTGCTCTGTCCCGCGATGCACACCGAGATGTGGGAGCAGCCCGTGGTCCAGGAGAACCTCGCCACGTTGCGACGCCGGGGCGTTCTCGTGCTCGAACCCGAACGTGGCCACCTGGCCGGTGGCGACGAAGGCGCGGGACGGCTCGCTGAACCAGCGACGATCGTCTCGTTGGTCGAACGGATCATCAAGGGGTACCGCGGTCCGTTGACGGGCCGGCACGTCCTGGTCACCGCGGGTGGGACCCGCGAGCCCATCGATCCCGTACGCGTCATTACGAACCGGTCGTCGGGTCGCCAGGGCTACGCCATCGCCGAGGTCGCCGCGCGGCTCGGGGCAGCGGTGACCCTCGTAACGACGACGGATCGGACACTGGCCATCGACGTCGTGGGACGCATCGAGGTGGTAGAGGTCGTCACTGCCGCCGAGTTGCGCGAGCAGGCACTGAAGCTGGCTAAGGACATGGACGTCATCGTGATGGCGGCCGCGGTCGCGGACTTCACGGTCGATCCAGCGCCGAACAAGCTGAAGAAGGTGGCAGGCCCGCCCCAGCTGGCGTTGGTGGCGACCCCCGACATCCTGGTGGAGTTGACCACGAACCGACGTGACGGGCAGGTCATCGTCGGCTTTGCCGCCGAGTCCACGGACGTGCTCGCCAACGCCCAGGCGAAGTTCGAGCGAAAGGGCGTGGACGTCTTGGTCGTCAACGACGTCATGACTCCGGGCGCAGGGTTCGAGTCGCCTACCAACGAGGTGCGTCTCCTGCTGCGTGACCACGAGCCGGTCGCGGTCTCGATGCGCACAAAAGAGGACGTTGCGCTGGAGGTGTTGACTAGGGTGGTTGCATTGTTACCGCAAGGAGACCAATGAGCGATCGCACCCTCTTCACCTCGGAGTCGGTGACGGAAGGACATCCCGACAAGATCGCGGATCAGGTCTCCGACAGCGTGCTTGACGCCATTCTCACCCAAGATGCGCACGCGCGAGTCGCGTGCGAGACCCTGCTCACGACCGGACTGTGCGTGGTCGCGGGCGAGATCACGACCACGGCGGTCGTGGACATCAACGCCATTGCGCGTAAGACCATCCTCGACATCGGCTATGACAACGGGAGCAAGGGTTTTGACGGGCGCACCTGCGCCGTGCTCGTCTCGTTGGACAAACAAAGCCCCGACATCGCCGGTGGCGTCGACGCGGCCCTCGAGTTGCGTAGCGGTTCGGGCGGCGAGGACCAGCTGAACGCGCTCGGTGCGGGTGACCAGGGCATGATGTTCGGCTACGCCTGCGACGACAATGACGACTTCATGCCGGTGCCGATCTGGCTGGCGCACCGGCTGTCGATGCGCTTGGCCCAGGTTCGTCGTTCGGGCCTCATTCCGTACCTCGGCCCCGACGGCAAGACCCAAGTCACGATCGCATTCGAGGACGGGCGGCCGGTGGCGGTGGACACGGTCCTCGTCTCGACCCAGCACGAGGACGGCTACGACTCACAGACCACCATTCGCCACGACGTCCTCGAGCACGTGATCCGGCCGGTGTTGCCATCGAATCTCGACACCAGTTCAATGCGGGTCATCGTCAATCCGTCGGGCAAGTTCGTCCTGGGTGGTCCCCACGCCGATGCTGGGCTCACCGGACGCAAGATCATTGTGGACACCTACGGCGGCATGGCACGTCACGGCGGCGGTGCCTTCTCGGGCAAGGACCCCTCCAAGGTCGACCGTTCGGCTGCCTACGCCGCGCGCTGGGTGGCCAAGCACGTGGTCGCGGCGGGCGCGGCGCAACGCTGCGAGGTGCAGGTGGCCTACGCCATCGGGGTGGCGCGTCCCGTCTCGGTGCTCGTGGAGACCTTCGGCACCGAGACCGTCGACCGGGCCAAGATTGCTAAGGCCGTCGACGCGATCTTCGACCTGCGACCGGCGGCGATCATCCGAGACCTCGACCTGCGTCGTCCGATCTACCAGCGCACCGCGGCCTACGGGCACTTCGGTCGCAGCGATCAGGGGTTCACGTGGGAGCAGACGCCGCGGGTCGACGACCTGCGCCGGGAGTTGTCGCTGAACTAGTGACGGGGCCGCGTGCGGTTCGTGTGGTGACCGAGGTCGCCGCGGTCGACCGACCCTTCGACTATCTGGTGCCCGATCACCTCGCGTCGCTCCAACTCGGCGACCGCGTCCGCGTCGACTTCAATCATCGCAGCGTTCGTGCGTGGGTGGTCGACGAGGCGAGCCTCGCCCCCGATCTCAAGCCGATCGGGAAGTGGTTGGGCTTCGGCCCGCCGGCCGAGATGCTTGAGTTCCTCACCTGGGCGAGCAGTCGCTGGCTGGCGCCGCTCGCGCGACTGTTGGTGTCGGCCTCGCCGAAACGGCTGGTGACGGCGTTGCCGACCGCGCCGGCCAAGACGGCGCTCAGCGCCTCGATCACCGGTGGACTCGACGCGTTCGAACCCGGCGTCATCCAGCTGGCGCCGACGACCGATCCGCTCGGTCTCGTGCTGCACGCCTACGAGACGACTCGCACGTTGCCCGGCAGCTTGCTGGTGGTGGCCCCGACGGACGCCTGGGCGCGCCGGCTGCGCGGTCGGCTCGAGCAGCGCGGCTGCGATGTTGCGGGCACCGATCAGTGGGAACGGATGCGCGCGCAGTGGCCCATCGTGGTCGGTGCGCGCGGCGCGGCGATGGCGCCGGTGGCCCACATCGCCGGAGCGGTCATCCTCGACGTCGACGACGACGCGTTGCGATCCGAGTCGGTACCCACGTGGCATGCCTACGACGTCCTCGTCGAACGGTGTCGGCGCGAGGGTCGACCACTCTGGGCGACGTCGATGTTCCCGAGCCCCAGGTTCATGGTCGGGGGCTGGCGACGAGAAGCGGGCCTTGCCGGCGGGTGGCCCCGGCTGACCGTCGTCGACCGGCGCGATGGGGACCCCCACGACGGCCTGCTCGCGCGCGAATCCCTCGACACGGTGCATCGAGCGCTCGCGGGCAGCGACCCGGTGGCGGTCGTCGTCGTGCACCAGCGCCTCGGCCGGGGGCGACTGCTCGCGTGCGCGCAGTGCCATGAGCTCTATCGCTGCGTGGTTTGCACCCTGGCCGAGCAGGAGGTCGACGACCTGGTCGCGTGCGCGAACGGCCACGAGCCGCGAGAGCGTTTCTGCCGGTCGTGTGGCTCGACCCGGGTCAAGCGGTTGCGCCAAGGCGTCAGCACGGTGCAGCGTGACCTCGAGGCGCAAATCGGACAGCCGGTGAGCGTCGTGACCGCGGCCGACCCGCTCGATGGGGCGCTCGCGCGGGTGGTGGTTGGCACCGAAGCTGTCTTCCAGCGCGTTAGACGCGCCTCGCTGGTCGTCATCGACGATTTCGATCAGTATCTCCTCGCACCGCGCGAGTCGGCCCGCCGCCAGGCGGTGAGCGTGGTCGGACGGGCCGGGCGGCTGGTCGGCGCCCGTCGCGACGGCCGTGGCTCGGTGCTCGCTCAGACACGCCGTGGCGAGGACGCGGTGCTTCGATCGCTCGAGGAGGGATCTTTTGATGAGCTGCTCGACGATGAGTTGGAGACGGCGCGGGTCCTCGGGCTGGCCCCGTTCGGTGCGGTGGCCACGCTACGCGGCGAGGAGGCGGCGGCCTTTGCCTCGGCACTCGACGGCGAACGCGTGCGTGTCAGCGTCGGCGCACAAGGCGTGGTCGTACGCGCCGACGACGTCGAGACGTTGCTCGATGCCTTGAACGTTCGGTCGCGCCCCGCATCGCTGCGCGTCGCCGTCGAGTGAGCCGGTAGCCTGGAACGGTGAATACATTGCCCATCCGCGTGTATGGCGACCCCGTTTTGACCCAGGCGACCACGCCGGTTGAGGACATCAACGGCCGTATCGCCGCCTTGGCCGAGGTCATGATTGAGACGATGTACGAGGCGCCGGGCGCCGGTCTCGCGGCCAATCAGATCGGTGTGCAGAAACGGCTGTTCGTTTACGACCAGGGCGATGGTCCCGTCGTGGTGGTGAACCCGGTCATCGTCGAGACCGATGGTGAGTGGACATTCGAAGAGGGGTGTCTCTCGGTTCCTGGACTCAGCTGGGAGATAACCCGGCCCAACGCCGTCCACCTGACCGGCTACGACCTCGACGGCAACGAGATCGACATCGAGACAGACGAGTACGAAGGGCGGATCTTCCAGCACGAGATGGACCATCTCGAGGGGGTACTGCTCGTCGAGCGGCTCGATGAGGACCAGCGTCGCGAGGCGAAGAAGTTGTTGCGCAAGCGACGCCTCACGCTCGGGCGCGACCGCGACGGACTCGGACAGTTGCTCGGCGAGTAGATGCGCCTCGCCTTCCTTGGGACACCGCCGGCCGCCGTTGTGTCACTGGGCGCGCTCTGTGATCACGGCTACGACGTCGCCGTCGTGGTCACGCGCCCGGACCGTCGTCGCAGTCGGGGCGCTACGGAGTCACCGAGCCCCGTGAAGATCGAAGCGCAGGCGAGGGGCATTCCAGTCGTGCATCGCGTGGCCGACCTGGCGTCCTTTGACGTCGAGCGGGGTGTGGTGGTCGCCTACGGCGCCATGATCCCCGCCTCGGTGCTCGAATGCGTGCCAATGCTCAACGTCCACTTCTCGCTCCTGCCGCGCTGGCGAGGCGCCGCGCCGGTCGAGCGAGCCATCCTCGCCGGGGATCGCGAGACCGGGGTGGCGATCATGTCCCTCGAGGCTGGGCTCGACACGGGTCCGGTGCATCTCGAGCGACGCGTCGAGATCGGCGACGCGACGCTGAGCGACTTATTAGACCGCCTGGCGCGACTCGGCGCGCAAGCGTTGCTCGACGTGCTCGACGACCCGGCCCTCTTAGATCATCCTGTGGCCCAGTCAGGCGAGGCGACTTACGCGACGAAGTTGGACGCCGAGACCTTCCACCTGGACGCCGCGAAGTCCGCCGAGGAGAACCTTCGCGTGATCCGTCTCGAGCGGGCGTGGGTGATGGTCGACGAGCGGCGAGTTCGGCTGATCGGGGCCCACCGGTTCACGGACGAGGCGGCGGTGGAGCCGGGCGTGCTCGAACGCCGCGATGGTGACATCGTGCTGGGCGTGCGTGCTGGCGCGCTGACACTCGACTCGGTACGCCCCGAAGGGGGTCGGACCATGTCGGCCGCAGACTGGTGGCGAGGTCGGCCCGGTTTGAGTGACGTCGTGCGATGGCGGTGACGGAGGTCTCTAGGCTAGGGGACATGACCTCCATCGACGCCGGTCCGACAGGCCGGCTCCGTCTCGCCCCCTCAATCCTGGCGGCCGATTTTGGCTCGCTGGCTGAGCAGGTGCGCGCCATCGACGACGAGACGGACTGGCTCCACGTCGACGTGATGGACGGCCACTTCGTGCCGAACGTGTCGATCGGACCGCCGGTCGTGACGTCGCTGCGACGATACAGCGACCGTTTCTTCGACTGTCACCTGATGATGACCGAACCTGGTCGGTACTTCGAGGCCTTCAAGGTCGCCGGGGCGGATGGGTGCACGATCCACGTCGAGATCGGCGACAGCGCGGCGCTGCTTGCCGAGGCCCGCGCGGTCGGGGTGCGCGTTGGCCTGGCGGCCAACCCGGACACACCCTTCGCCGCAGTGGCACCCTTTCTCGGTCAGATCGACCTGTTGCTCTTGATGACGGTGTTCCCGGGCTTCGGCGGGCAATCGTTCATCGGCGAGGTCATGGACAAGGTGATCGAAGCACGGCGCGAGATCGAGACGCAAGGTGTGGCCGTGGACCTCGAGGTCGACGGGGGGATCGATGAGCGCACGGGGCCGGTGGCGGTGGCTGCCGGAGCAAACGTGCTCGTGGCCGGCTCGGCGATCTTTTCGCGGCCCGACCCCTTAGCGGCCGCCCGATCCCTGCGACGGGTGGCGACAAACGCGTGATCAATGTCGAGGAGCTCATGACCCGCGCTGTGGCCGAGGGAGAGAAGGCCCGTTACCACGCGCCGCCGAACCCCTGGGTCGGCGCAGTGGTGGTCGATGCGCGCGGTCGCATCGTCGGAATCGGGCACACGCAGGTCCCCGGCGACGCCCACGCCGAAGTGGTCGCGTTGCGCGATGCCGGTTCGACGGCGCGCGGGGCCACCCTCGTCGTGACGCTGGAACCTTGCAGCCACACGGGTCGCACGGGTCCGTGCACGGAGGCGATCATCGAGGCCGGGATCTCGAGCGTGGTCGTGGGTACTCTCGACCCAGACCCTCGCGTGGCCGGCAGCGGGGCGCAAGCGTTGCGCGACGCGGGCGTCGAGGTGAGTGTGGGCGTTGCGGAGTCGGTGGTGCGCGAGCAGCTCGCCGCCTATCTGTGGCATCGCGAGACCGGGCGCCCCTACGTGGTCTTGAAGGTCGCGGCGACCCTCGACGGCGTCGTTTCGATGCAGGACGGCTCGAGTCAGTGGATCACCGGTGAGGCGGCTCGTCGAGACGCCCACGTGCTGCGTGCTCGGAGCCAGGCGATCATCGTCGGCGCGGGAACGGTGCGACGCGACGACCCACGCTTGACGGCCCGGCTCGACGGCGTAGTCCTCGAGCCCTTGCGGGTGGTACTCGGTCACGCGCCGAGTGACGCGAAGGTGCGTCCGTGTTGGGAACGCTCGGGTGACATCGGCGTGGTGCTCGATGAACTCGGGGCGAACGGTGTGTTGCAGGCACTCGTCGAAGGTGGGCCGAAGACGGCGAGCGCCTTTATCGCCGCGGGAGTCGTGAACCGGGTCGTCTGGTACGCGGCCCCGGCCCTGGCGGGATCGTCGGGAACGGTCAGCGCGTTCGTCGACGTGACGACGTCCACAATCGGAGACCTGCGTCGGGGTCGATTGGTGGATGTGCGCGTCGTGGGTGAAGATGTGCGTATCGAATTGGAGGTCTAGTGGCGTTATCGACGATAGAAGAGGCGGTTCGCGCCATTCGCGAAGGCGGGATGGTTGTCGTCGTGGACGACGAGGACCGCGAGAATGAGGGCGATCTGATCATGGCGGCCGAGGACGTGACGGCCGAGTCCATGGCCTTCTACCTCGAGCACACCTCGGGTGTGTTTTGCGTTCCGCTCGAGTCGGCCCGGGCCGATGAGCTCGACCTGCCCTTGATGGTGGTGGCGAACACCGAGGCTCAGCGCACGGCCTTCACCGTGACCGTCGACTACCGACACGGCACCACGACGGGCATATCGGCGCACGACCGCGCCGCGACCATCCGTGCGCTCATCGACCCCGAGACGCGTGCGAGCGACCTCAACCGGCCCGGACACATCTTTCCGTTGCGCTACCGGCCGGGCGGCGTCCTGAAGCGAGCCGGACACACCGAAGCCACCGTCGACCTGTGTCGGCTGGCGGGCAAGTCGCCGTCGGGCGTGTTGTGCGAGATCGTGAGCGCCGACAAGTCGGACATGGCTCGCCTGCCCGAGTTGGAGGCGTTCGCCGAACGTCACCACTTGCCTATCGTGTCAATCGCGGACCTTATCCGCTACCGCCGCCACCACGAGAAACTCGTCAAGCGCATCGCGGAGGCCGCCCTGCCGACGGAGTTCGGCAACTTCCAGGCCGTGGTCTTCGAGTCGATCCTGGATGGCGAGCAACACCTCGCGCTGGTCTACGGCGACATCGAGTCGGTGCCGAACGTTTTGGTGCGCGTGCACTCGGAGTGCCTGACGGGAGACGTGCTCGGTTCGCTGCGCTGTGACTGCGGACCTCAGCTGCAGGCCGCCATGATGAAGATCGCGGCCGAAGGGGCCGGTGTTGTCGTCTATCTGCGTGGACACGAGGGACGGGGCATCGGCCTCGGTCACAAAATCCGCGCCTACGCGCTCCAAGAGAACGGCCATGACACGGTCGACGCGAATCTCGAGCTGGGCCTGCCAGTGGACTCGCGCGAATACGGCATCGGTGCTCAGATCCTGGTGGATCTCGGGGTGAGCTCGATGCGCCTCATGACCAACAACCCGAGCAAGTACGGCGGACTCGAGGGGTTCGGTCTCAATATCGTCGAGCGGGTACCGATCGAGAGCACGCCGACGCCGTACAACATCGACTACCTGCGCACTAAGCGCGAGCGCATGGGACACCTGTTGGGGGGACTCGATGACGTCGAGTGAACAGACCGAGTTCGACCCGCTTCGCGGCGAGGCGATCCGAGGCGTCGTCGGGACGTACCTGGAAGGCGGCCACGACGGACGTGGTCTGCGTATCGCGATCGTGGCCGGTCGGTTCAACGGCGGAATCACCACACGGTTGATCGACGGCGCGTTGGCGACGCTCGACGAGGCCGGGGTCTCGCGTTCGGACATCTCCGTGGCGTGGGTGCCTGGTGCGTACGAGATTCCGATGATGGCGCTCGCCTTCGCCGACGGACCGTTCCCGGTTGACGCGGTGATCACGCTTGGTGCGGTGATCCGAGGTGACACCGGGCACTATGACATCGTGGCCGGTGAGAGCGCCCGGGGCGTGCAGGATGTGCAGTTGACCACCGGGGTTCCGGTGGTCTTCGGAGTGCTCACGACCAACACGGTCGAACAGGCCCTGGAGCGTTCGCTGCCCGACGCGACCAATAAGGGGCGAGAGGCGGCCTTGACGGCGCTGGAAATGGTGTCGCTCCTGCGCCAGCGATCAGGTCGATGAGGATCGAGGGAGTGGTCGTCGGGTTCGACGACCACCGGGGTGACGGCTGGATCGAGCAGGATGGCGATCGGTGGTACTTCCACTGCGTCGCCATCGCAGACGGCAGTCGCCACGTCGACAACGGACTCGAGGTGATCGGGATTCGAGTCGTTGGTCACCGTGGCGTCGACGAGGTCAGCGACGTGCGACCCCGTCGTTAGTGGGCGTCGGTGGTGCTGGCCGCGCGCACGTAGACCTGTTGGACCTCGGCGAGGGCGCTGCGGTACAGACCGACGTGCTCGCCGAGCCGATCGCCCCCGGCTTGGATCATGGCACTGACGACGTCAATGGCCAGTTGCGCCGCGGGCAGGTTGGGTGGCGTGTCCGCTAAGTGTACCGCCGCCAATTGGATCATGTGGAAGAGGTGGTTGCCGAGTATGACGTCGACGGGGGTGGAGCGAATCCACTGGATCTCGTCGGCGGCGCCGTTGTCGTCGCTCATGGTTCCACGGTAGCGGTCGGCGCGGCTCGACACCGAAGGCACCGGGCCGGCCGTGGCGGCGAAGTGCGTGCACCACGTCTGGACCCGGCCACCCGTGTCGGGCAACGGGGTTAGGGGATTGGCCCGACGGTGGCCCGCAGCGTCGGCTCGATCGGCGACTCGGCGATGAGGTTGCCGATCCTGGCGGAGGGACCGGCGCAGCGGTCCAGTGCCACGCGTAGAACGAGGGTGTGGGCGCTCCGAGCGCCGGGCAGGGTCACGGCGATGCGTCGACTCGTCGCGGTGTAGCCCGTGTAGCACGCGATCTGTGCGAAGAAGACGTAGCCCGACCGACCGGGCGCGACGACGAAGGGCGGAGGGACCACGGTCGCCATTGGCCAGCCGCCGGTCGCGTGGTGGACGAGCCGAAAGGGTAGGGGAGTGCCGTGTCGATCGAGCGCGACGATGCCGACGTAGCCGTGCAGCGTGCAGGACGTGGACGAGGTGTTCGTGATCAGAATCGCGCGTGCCTCCTCCTGAGTCGCGCCGCCGACGTAGGGTCCGTTGGCGACCGTGACCGCATCGTTGTGGCACGCGGCTGACGCGGGGTGTGAAAGAACGAGTCGCGTCCCGCGCGTAGTGCGCGACACGGTCGCAGCGAGGATCACACCCGCGACCAGGAACACGATGACCGTGGCACCGGTGAGCCGTCGCCCAACGGGGTGCGTGGTCGCGCTCCTCGAGCCAGCTCGAGTGACACGGTCAGCCGAGCCCGCGTCGAGCAGTCTCACGTCGGCGCCTCGGGAGCGATGATCGAGATCGACCCCACGGCGCTGAGCCTACTGACGCCGGGGCCGTCAGGGGCGTAGTGGTCAGTGGCGCCGTCCCACGGGCAGACCACCGGTAGAGGCGTGTGTAAGTCCAGGTAAACCCCTAAAAATGATGACGCGTCCCTTCGCATCACGTCGGCGGCGGCGTTGGGACCCATCACGACCGGTCGGGTCGCGGCCGTCGTGGGTGTGGGCCGCACGTAAGACGCGGTCGTCGCGTGCGCCGCTCTGCTAGCCTTGTCAGGCAGTTCACAGCAAGAGAGGTTGGCGACGCCAACGTCCACCTGGGTATGAGTAGTACGCCGGGTCTAGAGTCTCCGCCTCGCTTGCCGTGGCGACGCCACGGCGTCGCGTAGAGCAAGGAGATGCTTATCGCAACAGGACCTGGAGACCACCGAGTCAATGAGCGTATTCGGGTAGAGACCGTACGGCTCATCGACAACGAGGGCAATCAGCGTGGCGTGATGTCGAGCCGAGAGGCATTGGCGTTGGCGCGGAGCTTGGATCTGGACCTCGTCGAAATCGCGCCAACCGCGAGCCCGCCGGTCTGTCGAATCATGGACTACGGCAAATTCAAGTTCGACGAAGCCCAGAAGGCCAAGGAGTCGCGTCGCAAGACGATGAACGTCGGTGTCAAGGAGATGAAGTACCGGCCGAAGATCGGTCCGGGAGACTTCGACACCAAGACGCGTCTTGTTGAAAAGTTCCTCGCTGAAGGTCACAAGGTGAAAGTCACCATCATGTTCCGTGGTCGCGAATCGGCCCACCCCGAGTTGGGTCGCAAGATCCTTGACCGGATCGTCGAGAAGTTGGGCGAGGCGGCGCGAGTTGAGTCGGCCGCGAAAATCGACGGTCGCAACATGATTATGGTCCTAGGCCCCGAGAAGCGGGTCAAGACGAAGAGTACCGATGCCGCGAAGGTCGAGGCATCGGTGGATGGGTCCGCGGATCCGTCGACAGAATCGAATGAGGAGGGCTGAGATGCCGAAGATGAAGACCGACAGCGGCGCGAAGAAGCGCATCAAGATCACGGGCACCGGCCGCCTGCGTCGCCGCAAGGCATTCCGCGGCCACATCATGGAGAAGAAGTCGTCGGTCCGCTCGCGCCGGTTGGGCCGCGAGACCGACATCTCGCCCGGTATCGAGAAGAACATCAAGAAGATGTTGGGTCTGTAGGGAACGAGTGAGGAGACACTGACATGGCACGAGTTAAGCGGGCGGTAAACGCCAAGAAGCACCACAAGGCAGTTCTCGAGCAGGCCAAGGGTTACTACGGTGATCGTAGCCGCACGTTCCGGGCAGCGAACCAGGCGGTCCAACACTCAGGCGTCTACGCCTTCCGTGACCGACGGGCACGCAAGGGTGAATTCCGTAAGTTGTGGATCCAGCGCATCAACGCTGGTACGCGGCTCCACGGGGTCAGCTACAGCCGCTTCATCGCGGGTCTGAACGCCGCGGGCATCGAAGTCGACCGGCGTGTGCTGGCCGACCTCGCGGTCAACGACCAGGCGACCTTCGGCGCGTTGGTCGCCCAGGCGTCGGCGGCGTTGGCGAAGTAGGCCACCCTGCTCGAATCGATCGGATCGTCACACCAGCGAGTACGACGACTCCGTCGACTCGTCCAGAAACGCTCGCTGCGCTGGAGCGAGCGCGTGTGCGTCCTCGAGGGTCCCGATCTCGTGGTCGCGGCCCTCGAGGCCGATGCCGAGTTCGAGGCGCTCTATGTCAACGCGGTACTAGCGAACCGCGTTGACTTGATTGAGATCGTTTCGCGGGCCGAGGCGCGTGGAGTGCGCGCGTTCGGACTTGATCCCGGGGTGCTTGCCAAGGTCAGCGACGCCCAGTCACCCCAGCCGATCTCGGCGACGGTGCGCTTTGCGACGCCGGCCGTGTCCGCGTTGGCGGCCGACGGCCTCACCCTGGTGCTGCACGATCTGCGCGACCCGGGGAACGTTGGCACGATCATCCGATCGGCGGACGCCGCCGGCGTCGCCGCGGTCGTGTTGACGGGCCAGAGCGTCGACCCCTACAACCCCAAGACGCTGCGTGCGACGGCGGGGTCGATCTTCCACCTCCCGGTCCTCGTCGACGAGCTCGAGAACACGCTGGTGCACTTCGAGTCGGCGGGCTCACGCACGTGGGCGACGGTCGTGCGAGGTGGCACCGAGCTGCTCGACTGCGACCTGTCGTCTCCGTCGGTGGTCGTCATCGGCAATGAGGCTGATGGTCTGGACGCAGCGACGGTTGCCCGTTGCCAGTCGTCGCTCAGCATCGCCATGGCGGGTGCCAACGAGTCGCTCAACGCCGGGGTCGCCGCATCACTGGTCGCCTTCACCGCTTACTGGCAGCGCGCGAGTCGAGTGGCGCTCCCGATTCCCCGTAGCCTTGGAGAGTCATGAACGTACCGCTAGATCAGATAACGATTATCACCGATGAGGCGCTGGCCGCGCTCGCCGGGGTGGCGAGCATCGAGGAACTCGACGAGCGCGTCGCGTCGATCGTCGGCAAGCGATCGGCCTTCGCGGCCATGCAGAAGTCCTTCGGCTCCCTGGAACCCGACGAGCGGCGCACGATGGGCGCCCAGTTGCAAGAGGCCCGTCGTAGTGTCGAGGTTGCTGTCGAGGGCCGTCGCGCGCAGTTACGTGCGGCCCAGCGCGCCGCCATGTTGGACGCGGATCGACTCGATCTCGGTGACGTCGTCGTGTCCGCTCAGAACTGGCCGGTGACCCTCGGCCACGCCGGACTCGTCGGCTCGACTCAGGCGGAACTCGAGGACGTCTTCGTTGCGATGGGTTTCACGGTGGCCGAAGGACCCGAGGTCGAGAGCGACTGGTACAACTTCGAGGCGCTCAACATCCCACCCGCACACCCCGCGCGAGGGATGTGGGACACCTTCTACGTCGATCTAGGCGATCCCGAGACGGTGGTGCTGCGCACTCACACGTCGCCGACGCAGGTCCACTTGATGGAGGCGGCCGTGTCGAACGGCTCCCTGCCTATTCACTCGGTCGCACCGGGGCGCTGTTACCGACGTGACACGCCCGACGCTCGACACCTGGCGTCGTTCCATCAGATCGAGGGCTTGGTGGTTGACCGAGACATCACGTTCGCCGATCTCGCGGGAACCATCGAGACCTTCACGCGCGCCTACTTCGGTCCTGACATCGATTCTCGGCTGCGGCCGGCATTCTTCCCCTTCACCGAGCCGTCGGCCGAGTTCGAGGTCACGTGCACGATCTGTCGGGGTGCTGGCTGTCGGACTTGCTCGAATACGGGTTGGATCGAGTTAGGCGGATGCGGCATGATCGACCCGGCCGTCTTCGAGGCGGTCGGCATCGACCCTGACGTCTGGAGCGGCTTCGCCTTCGGTTTCGGCATCGACCGTTGCGCCCAGATGCGACACGAGCTTGCAGACATGCGCGCACTGGTCGAGAACGACGTCCGCTTCCTGGGGCAGTTCGCGTGAAGGCGCCCCTGTCGTGGTTACGGGAGTTCGTGGAGCTGCCCGAATCACTCGAGGAGATCCGCGCGGCGTTGGATGACCTCGGTCTGGTCGTTGAGGGGATTGAACACGTCGGCGAGGGACTCGAAGACGTCGTCGTGGCCCGTGTCGACGAGATCCACGCCATCGACGGTGCGGATCGAATTCGACGCATCGTCGTCGACGCGGGCGACGGTCCGCTCGAGATCGTCTGTGGCGCGTGGAACTTCCAGGTCGGCGACCACGTCCCCCTGGCCCCGGTGGGTGCCGTGCTGCCGGGCGACTTCGCCATCGCAAGGCGCTCGATGCGTGGCATCGTGAGTAACGGCATGCTCTGTTCGGCGCGTGAGCTCCGTCTGAGTGAGGACCACGAGGGGTTGATGGTCCTCGACGGCATGATCGAACCGCGCGTCGGCGAGCGACTGACCGATGCGCTCGGCATCGAACCAGACGTCGTCTTCGACCTCTCCATCGAGGGCAACCGCCCCGACGCCTGGTCGATCGCGGGTGTCGCGAGAGATCTCGCGGCTCGTCTCCAGCGGCCTCTCGCTGAACCCGAGTTGGCGACACCGAACGCCGACTCCTCGACGAGTGCGGTGGCCGGCGGTGTGATCGAGGCGCCGGACCTGTGCGGCCGATTGACCGTATCGGTGCTGCGCAACGTCCGCGTCCTCGCGTCGCCGACCTGGGTGGCGAACCGACTCGAACGTGCGGGCATGCGACCGATCTCCAACGTCGTAGACGCCTCGAATCTGGTCATGCTCGAGCTCGGTCAGCCCACGCACCCCTACGACGCTCAGAAGGTCGCCCGGCGCACCCTGCGGGTGCGCCGGGCCCGTCCGGGGGAGTCGTTGGTGACACTGGACGGCGTCACCCGCACGTTGGCGAACCCCGGTCGCGGTCTCGGTGACACGGGTGAGGACTGCGTGATCGCCGACGGCGACGACCGAGTGCTCGGACTAGCCGGCATCATGGGCGGTGCGACAAGCGAGATTAGCGAGTCGACCACTGAGGTCCTCGTGGAGGCGGCCTATTTCGACCCCATGACGATCGCCCGATCATCCAAACGCCACGGTCTGCGCAGCGAGGCGTCGAATCGCTTCGAACGCGGCGTCGACCCGGAACTCGCGTTGCGCGCCGTCGCACGCTTCGTGGGCATCCTTGCGGAGAGCGTTCCCGAAATCGAATGGGTGGGCGAGCCTATCGACGTGCGCGGTACCGTGCCGGCACCGTCGACAGTGGTGGTTCGCTCAGACGACGTGGAGCGTTCGCTCGGCACCGCGCTACCCGAGACTTCGGTGGTGGCCAACCTGCGTGCTCTGGGGTTCACGGTCGCCAAGTCCGACGGTGATCTCGTCGTGACGGCGCCGTCGTCTCGACCCGACATCCGAACGGGTGCCGCCGGCCGGGCCGATGTCATCGAAGAGGTCGCGAGGGTGTGGGGCTACCGTCGTCTGGCCCGTCACACGCCGACGTGGCCTCAGCCGGGTGGCATGACGGAGCGTCAACGGCTTCGTCGGCTCGTCCGTGCGGTCGTCGTCGACGCGGGGACCTTCGAGGCGTGGACACCGACACTCGGTAGCGAGTCGGCGTTCAACCTGACCCATGAGGGATCGTCACCGGTGCGCATCACTAACCCACTGGCCCAGGAGGAGTCGATCCTTCGTCCGACCATTGTCACGGGCCTCGTCAGTGCGTGGGGACGCAACCTTGACCGGGGATTCCCGGATGTCCGACTGAGCGAGATCGGCGCGGTGTTCACCCATCCCCACGACACCGATCGCGCCCGACACACGCGCGGTGGTGCGGGTGGAACGGTGGACCTCGCCCTGCCCTGGGAGAACGAACGGCTCACGGTCGTCCTCGGGCACCGCGATGACGACGCGACGAGCGCCGTGGCGCTCTGGTCGATGGTGGCGAACCGATTGGGACTGGCGAACGTCGTGGTCCGCTCGACGGACGAACTCGGTTCGGGCCTGCACCCCACGCGTTCGGCGACGCTCGTCGAGCGCACGAGTGGCGTCGTCGTCGGCGTGGTCGGGGAGGTTGATCCCCAGTTGATCGAGGCCATCACCGGTGTTCAAGGACGTCGGCTCGGTGTGCTCGACCTCGACCTCGACGTTCTCTTGGACAGCGAAGCGGTCTCGCGTCACTCCAGTCTCGCGACCGTGCCGAGTCGCTACCCGAGCGCGGTCATCGACCTCGCGTTCGTCACGCCTCAGTCCGTGCACGCGGCGGATCTCGGTCACGATCTCGCCGCGGCGTCGCCGCTCGTCGAGTCGGTGACGCTCTTTGACGTGTATCACGGCGTGGCCCTGACCCCGGGGACCCGCAGCCTCGCGTACACGGTCCGACTGAGCGCGCCCGACCGAACGCTCAGCGAAAGCGAAGTTGGGGGCGCTCGCGAGGCGTTGATCGCCGTCGGCGCTGGCCACGGGGCGATTCTGCGCTGAAGAACCTGGTCTAGGGTGGCCGTGATGACTGAGGTCGAGTTCGCGCAACCCGGGGATGGGCGACGCTTCAGTGCACGCCGACCGGTGCGGCTCAGTGACTGCGGACCCGACGGGCTACTCAGACCCGACGGACTCGCCCGGTACTTGCAGGACGTGGCGACCGATGACTGGGACGACACGGGCATCGAGTCGACCGACACGTGGCTAGTACGGCGAACGTCGTTTCGCCTCGTGGAGGGCGCGTCGTGGCCACACCTGGGCGACGTCGTATCCCTCACGACGTGGTGTAGCGGTTCGGGCGCGGCGTGGGCCGAACGCCGCACGGACGTCGCCCATGGCGGTCACGTCACGATCGAGACCGTCGCCCTTTGGGTCCCCGTTGGACCCTCGGGCCGGCCGGTGCGCGTCGGGTCGCCGTTCTATGACGTCTATGGCGAGGGCGCTCGGCGGCGGATCGGTGGCCGTATCGAGCGTCACGAGCCGGGACCGGACGCGGATCGCCGTCCGTGGCCCCTGCGGCGAACCGACCTCGACGTCGTCGGTCACGTGAACAACGCGGCGCTGTGGTCACCCCTGGTCGAGGTCGCTTCGGGCCCGGTGCGCTTCGGGTCGGTGTCGTATCACGGTTCGGTCGAGTTCGGCGATGAGGTCACCCTGGTGTCTCAGGACACCCGATGGTGGCTAACCGTGGATCAGCTCGTCCGCGTCGCTGGTGAATTTCGACGTTGACGGTGCTTGACTGGTGGCGATCACGCTGCCGATGAGGACCAGGGGGAACCCCATGAGTATCCCCGTCGTGAGTGGCTCGCTGAGGAACGTCACTCCGAGTACGACCGCCAACGCAGTGTTCACGTAGGTCACGACGACACTGCGCGTGGAGCCGACCTCCTTCACGAGTTCGAAGAACGTGACGAAGGCAGCCGCGGTGCACGCCACGGCGAGGATCGCGACGGATTCCCACGTCTGGTGGTCGACGTGGTGGGGCCAGTGCGCGATGCTCCAGGGCAGCCACGAGATGGCGACCACACCCGTGGCGCCGGCCACGACGGCAATCCCGGGCACGGCCGTGAGCTTGGTGGCCAGGATGATCGGTCCGAACGTGTAGCCGACCGCGACGACCAGCATTACGCCGATCCAACCGATTGAGCCGCCGTGGATCCCGAGTCCGACGAGGAGTGCGACGCCCAACGCACCGATGACGAGCCCGCCCAGGCGTCGACGACTGATGTGCTCGTCGCTGCGTCGAACGCGCTGGGCGACCACGGAGAACAGTGGTACCGCACAGATCAGCAGGCTCGTGAGTGAGCTCGTGATGTGACGTTCCGCACTCGCCATCAGATACCAGGGCACGCCAAATTCGACGAACGCGAAGACAACGATCCACCAGAAGTTCCGCACGATGGCGCGGAATTGACCACGCGCGATCACGAGTGGCAGGAGCAGCAGTGAGGCCGGTCCGGTGCGCCCAAGGACCAACACGCCGGGGTCGAGTTGGCGAACGGCCACTCTGATCAGCAGATAGGGGATCCCCCACAGAACCGCCATTGTCACAAAGAGCAGCCAGCCGCGCCGAGACATGTCGCCAGCCTACCGGGGAATCACAGATTTGCACAAATCCTCTCTCATGTGCATAAAATGACACTATGCGCGTTGGAGTCATCGGAGCCACTGGGTACGCCGGGGCTGAGGTACTGCGACTCTGCCTCACCCACCCCGACATGGAGGTGGTGGTGGCGACGGGCGAATCGAACGCCGGCAAGTCGGTGGCGAGCCACGTGCCCTCACTCGCCGCGCTGGCCCCGTCGATGGTCTACGCGCCGACCGAGGCGGCTCTCGACACCGATCTCGAAACGGTCTTCGTGGCGCTGCCCCACGGCCACAGTCAGCGAATTGTGCCCGATCTTTTGAAGGCGGGCGTCATGGTGGTGGACCTCGGCGCCGATTTCCGTCTGAGCGATCCCGCCGAGTACGAACACTGGTACGGCCACGCGCACGCGCGGCCCGATCTGCTGGCGCGGTCGCGCTACGGCCTGGTGGAGCGGCACCGGTCAGAGCTCGATGGTGCACAGCTCATCGCCGTGCCGGGCTGTTATCCCACGGCGACGTCGCTGGCGCTCGGTCCCTTCGTCGACGCCGGTGTCGTGGAGCGGCGCGGGATCGTCGTCAATGCCCTCAGCGGCGTGTCGGGTGCGGGTCGGGGGATCTCGGACCGGTTGCACTTCGCCCGCCTGGCATCCAACGCCGAGGCCTACGGCCTGTTGAACCATCGGCACACGCCCGAGATGCAACAGGAGCTCCGCGCGCAGCTGCTCTTCACGCCGCACCTCGTGCCGGTCAGCCGAGGGATGCTGGTGAGCGCGTACGCACCCCTCGTCGATGGTGGCGCATTCGATCCGCTCGCCGTTTTGCACGAGGCCTACGACGATGACCCCTTCATGGTGGTATCGGCGGAGCCGCCGACGTTGAAGGACCCGGTCGGGAGCAACCTGTGCTTCGTGTCCGCGCGCGTTGATGAACGCACCGGCTGGCTGCTTGCCATGAGTTCGATCGACAACCTGCTCAAGGGCGCGGCCGGCCAAGCGGTGCAGGCATGGAACGTCGCCATGGGACACGACGAGACCCTCGGTCTGCCGCGAAGCGGCGTGACGCCGTGAGCCGGATCGTCATCAAACTCGGGGGGCACGCCCTCGATCGTCTTGACGCGGACTCACCGGTCCTGGTCGACCTCGCCAATGACATCGCGTCGATTCGGGCCACCGCGTCACCCGTCATCGTCCACGGGGGCGGTCCGCAGATCGCCTCGTTGCTCGAACGCGTCGGGCTCGTGAGCGAGTTCATCGATGGACTGCGCGTGACCGGACCCGAGACGATGGCGTACGTCGCGATGGCCTTGGGAATGGTGAACCTCCGGATCACCGCCGCGCTGGCGAACGTGGGGCTTCCGGCCGTGGGGTTGAACGGGGTCGACGGGGCACTGGTGCGGGGAAAGGCCCGTGGTGGGCGGCTCGGACTGGTCGCCCACGAGATCCAGGTGGACGCGGATCTCGTCGAACAGCTGCTCGAGCGGGGTTGGACGCCGGTCGTCGGGCCGGTAGCGAGCGACGACGCGGGCGAACTGCTCAACTGCAACGCCGATACGGTCGCCGGCTCACTCGCCGCTGCACTGGACGCAGACATGCTCGTGCTCCTGAGTGACGTGGACCAGCTCCGGGGCGATCGTGACGACCCCGCGAGCGCCCTGGGATCGGTCACGGGTGCCCACGTGCGCTCGATGATGGCTGACGGCTCGATTCGCGACGGCATGATCCCCAAGATGCAGGCGGCGTTAGACGCGCTGGACGCCGGCGCCGCGCGTGTGGTGCTCGCTAATGGAACACGCCCGCACGCGTTGCTCGGGGTGCTGGACGGGACGAATCCGAGCACGGAGGTGAAGCGATGAGTCGCCACGTCATCACGATCAGCGAGTTAGGCGACCGCGATCTGCACGCAATCCTCGACGCCGCTCGAGCGCCGCTCGATGATTCGCTCCTCGTGGGTCAGGGGGTGGCGCTGGTCTTTGAGCGTCCGAGCCTGCGCACCCGAGCGGCCTGTTCCAGCGCGGTGCACGAGCTCGGCGGCTACGTGACGTTCTTCGGCGACGACGAGATAGGTCTCGACAGTCGAGAGTCCGCCGAGGATGTGGGTCGCACGATCGACGCGCTCTATTCCGTGTGCGCCATGCGGATTCGACACCACTCGGTGTTTCATCGGATCCGTCGTGCGACCAAGGACCGGCTGTCGCTCGTTAACCTGCTGAGCGACGTCGCGCATCCGACCCAGGCCATCGCCGACGTGCTCACGATCGCCGACCATTTCGCCAAGGGAGATCCGGGGCAGTTGGCGGGGCTTCGCGTCGCGTACGTCGGCGACGCGACGAACGTGACGCGATCACTGGCGGTGGCATTGACACGCCTGGGTGTCGAGGTCGTGGTTGGCGCTCCAGAGGGCTACCAGCTCACTGCGGGGACCGGCGAAGACCCGTTGGCGCTCGAGGGGGCGAAGCTCCGGCTCACTTCGTCGGCCACCGAGGCCGTGCGCGGCGCTGACGTCGTGTACACCGACGCGTGGGTGTCGATGGGCTTCGAGGAAGAGACGCAACGGCGTCGCACGGACCTGGCCGACTTTCGAGTCGATGAGACGATGCTCGAAGGCGCGTCCCCGGACGCGGTCGTCCTGCACTGTCTCCCGGCCCATCGCGGCGATGAGATCACCGACGCCGTGATGGACGGGCCGCGCTCGCTCGTGTGGCAGCAGGTGACGCACCGGCGCTCAGCGATGATCGGTGCACTGCGATGGATAAAGGACGGTGAATGATGACCAAGACGCAACGGCAACATCGGATCAACGAGCTCATCGAGCGTGAGGTGATCTCGACAGCCGCGCAGCTGGTCACTCGGCTCCAGTCCGAGGGAATCACTGCGACCCAGGCGACCGTCACCCGAGACCTCCAGGAGTTGGGCACCATCAAGGTGCGTGACGAGCACGGTTCGAGGCGCATCGTGGTGGCGAGTTCCCCCAAGGTGAGCTCGCCACCTCTGGACCACCTACGACGCATGATGGGCGAGTGGGTGGTGTCAGTTGAAAGCTCGGCCAACCTGGTCGTACTGCGCACGCCACCGGGCTGTGCGCACGTGGTCGCGTCCGCCCTCGACCGAAGCGCCCTCGAGGGTGTGCTCGGCAGCGTGGCGGGTGACGACACGCTGCTCGTGATTGCCAGTGACGAACACGGGGGCGCGGCGATAGCCGCGAGCTTCCGCGAACTGGCTGGGTTGGAGTGAACGAGATCTCGAGAAAGGAACAGTGATGACGAAGCGAGTGGTGCTGGCCTACAGCGGAGGTCTGGACACCTCCGTGGCAATCCGCTGGATGATGGAGGAGTGGGACGCCGAGGTTGTCTGTGTCTTGGTCGACGTGGGTCAGGACCCGGAAAGTTCAGAGAGTTTCGAAGACATCAAGCATCGGGCAATCGCGGCCGGGGCGATCGACTGCGTGGTGGTGGACGCCCGCGACGAGATGGCCGAGGCGTTCTGTGCGCCGGCGATCATGGCCAACGCCCGCTACGAGGGGAAGTACCCGTTGGTGTCTGCGCTCTCGCGTCCGGTGATTGTGCGCCACTTGGTGGATCAGGCTCGCAAGTTCAACGCGACCGCCGTGGCGCACGGGTGCACCGGAAAGGGCAATGACCAAGTTCGCTTCGAAGTCGGGACGCACGCCCTCGCCCCCGACCTCGAGGTCCTCGCGCCAGCGCGCAACTGGGGGATGACCCGAGCCGACTCGGTGGACTACGCCGAGAAGTGGGAGATCCCCATCCGCGCCACCAAGGAGAAGATCTATTCGATCGACGAGAACCTCTGGGGTCGGGCGATTGAGTGCGGCGAGATGGAGGATCCGTGGGCGGAGCCGCCGAGCGAGCCGTACACGTTGACTCGAGTGACCAACCTCGAGCCGGTTGAACTCACGATCACGTTCCGTGAGGGCGTGCCGGTCGCGATTGACGGGATCGTCATGTCCCTCGCCGACCTCATCAGAACCCTCAACCACCGGGCGGGTTCCACCGGGTTCGGTCGCTTGGACATGGTCGAGAATCGTCGGGTCGGCATCAAGAGTCGCGAAGTCTACGAGTGTCCGGCGGCCCTCGCCCTGATCGCCGCGCACGCTGACCTCGAGGACCTCAATCTGGAACGTGACGTCCATCACGAAAAGGCGCGGCTCGAGCCTCGCTGGGCTGAACTCGTCTATGACGGGATGTGGTTCTCGCCGCTGAAGGAGGCCATCGACGCCTTCGTTGCCGAGACGCAGCGCCACATATCAGGTGACGTCCGGCTTCGCTTCGAGGCGCCCGGCGTCATGCGGGTCACCGGACGACGCAGCGACAAGGCGCTCTACGACTACGGGCTCGCCACGTACGACGCGGCCGACACCTTCAAACACGCAGATTCCGAGGGTTACGTTCGCATCTATGGTTTAGGCGTGAAGACTTGGGCCGCCCGTCAGGGGGCGAAGAACACGGTGCCGCGCTCGAAATGACCCTATGGCACGGTCGCTTCGAGTCGTCGATGTCGAACTCGCTGTGGGAGCTCTCGGAGAGTTACCCCTTTGACCACGTGCTCTATCACCACGACATCGTCGGATCGCGAGCCCACGTCCACGGCCTGTTGGCCGCCGACCTGCTCACGTCCGACGAAGTTCGTGTGCTGCTCGGCGCCTTGGATGACGTGGAGAGTGAGTTCGATCGCGGCGTGTTTGTACGGGCCGGATCCGACGAGGACATCCACATGGCCATCGAGCGGCGCGTTACCGAGATCGCGGGTTCGACCGGTGCCAAGCTGCACACGGCTCGAAGCCGCAACGATCAAGTCGCGACGACGGTCCGACTCTGGGTGCGTGACGCCCTCGTCGACGTCGCCGAACGTGTGCTGGCCTTGGCCGAGACCCTCTTCGAGGTCGGCGAACGAGACCCCGACCGCTATCTGCCGGGCTACACGCATCTCCAGCGCGCCCAGCCCGTGCTGTTGGCCCACCACCTCGGCGCGCACGCGTGGGCTCTGACGCGCGACATCGACCGGCTGCTCGAGACCCGTCGTCGCCTGAACGTCTCGCCACTCGGGGCCGGCGCAGTGGCGGGCACGTCGTTGCCAATCGACCCCGGCACGACGGCCGCGCTGATGGGGTTCGACCGAGCGTTCGCGAATTCGATGGATGCGGTGAGCGACCGGGACTTCGTCGCCGAAACCCTGTTCGACATCGCGCTACTCGGCGTTCACCTCTCGAGGATGGGCGAGGAGTTGGTGCTCTGGACGAGTGCGGAGTTCGGCTTTGCGACGCTGGGCGACGCCTTCACCACGGGTTCGTCGATGTTGCCTCAAAAGAAGAACAGCGACGTCGCGGAGCTCGCGCGTGCCAAGACAGGGCGCTTCATTGGCAACCTCACGTCGCTGCTCGTCGTCCTGAAGGGACTGCCGCTCGCGTACAACCGTGACCTCCAAGAGGACAAGGAGCCACTCTTCGACTCGGTGCGCAACGTCACGTTGGTGCTCGACGCGTTGCGCGGCACCTACGAGTCGATGTCGTTCAATAGTGACGTGGCCGCCCGGGCGGCCGATGACCCGTACCTCGCGGCGATCGATATTGCGGAGCGGCTAGTCGAGACGGGGGTTCCGTTCCGCGATGCGCACGAGCTGGTCGGCGCGGCCGTGGGCGAGTCGATTAGGACGGGTCGGCCATTCCCCGACGTCGTCGCCGAAACGCCGGCCCTGGTCCAGTTCGTCGGTGTGTTCGCACCACACGAGACGCTGCAGAGTCGCCGATCTCGCGGTGCGTCGGGGCCAGTCGCTTGGCCCACGCAGGCCGAGACGTGGCACCGGGTTGCCGCCGATCTCCATCGACGGTTGCGCGAGGTCGGTGGTCGGGCCGAAGGGCAATCGTGAACATTCGCCCGGTCACAAGCCTTCATCCAAATGGACAACGGGTACGCGTCGCGCTCGACCGTTGCGGTGTCAGCAGTCCGATCGTCGAAACGCTCGATCCGTCGCCGACCGCGGTGGCGGCGGCGGCGCAACTGGACATCGACATCGGTCAGGTGGCCAACTCACTGGTCTTTGACGTCGATGGCGACCCGATATTGATCATGACCTCGGGGGCGCATCGTGTCGATACGCGCCGCCTGGCGCAGTTCCTCGGCGCGAACGAGGTCCGTCGACCCGACGCCGCCTTCGTGCGGATTCACACGGGCCAACCGATCGGCGGTGTCGCGCCTGTCGGACACCCCACACCGCTTCGCACGATTGTCGACACGAAGCTGGGCGACTGGCCCATCGTCTGGGCTGCCGGCGGTCATCCCCACTACGTCTTTGCCACCTCGTTCGATGAGCTCCTAAGGATCACGAACGGCGTCCCCTTCACCGTCGCCGAAGACTGAGTACGCCGCCGTGGTCCGTGCGCCGCATGGGATGTACTGGTTACCGCCGCGCTTCAGCGAAACTCGTAGGCAATCCTCGCGCGGCCCACAAAACATAGCCTGACGAACGGACCACGTGCGGCTGGGAGTCGGGCGGAGCGATCCCGCCAGACCATCAATGGACATCGGGCTCGTCGAATCCCATGGGACGCGAACGCCTTGCACGAGCCATCGGCACTCTGCACGGGAAGTGACGTGGCGCGTGAGCCGCCATCCTCCAAGGTTGACGTGACGGGGGTACGCAGTCAGCCACGTCGCCGCGGCGTCAGTTCGCCACGGTCGTGGGAGCATCGTGGCTGGTCGCAGCGCCTTCGGCGGCGCTTGACGCAAGGCGCAGAAACCCGACAGCTAATTGATCGCAAAAAAGTCCCCGAAATGCACATTGGGCCTTGGGGCGCTTGCTACACTGGTCTTCCCGTCAGAGACGCCGGTCACGCGATTTGCACGCGACCGTAACGCGCTGATAGGGTAAGTATCCCGCAGCCGGGAGGTTTACGGCGGTGGGAACCGGGAGAAATCCTGGTGGTGTACTTCGCACCTCCGACTTCGGTCGTGTGCGATGTCGCTCCTTGAAAACGGAAGAACGAGAGCCAAAAG
>JAJYPU010000041.1 GCA_021795095.1 Actinomycetes bacterium
CGAGTTCAACTAGCGACAGATGAAGGCGGCCCGCAAACGACCATGGCACTGATGTGTGTCACACCAAACGTGAAGACTGTGAACGCCGAAACGTGAAAACCTCGTGGTGGCGGGGGTAGGATTTGAACCTACGACCTTCGGGTTATGAGCCCGACGAGCTACCAAACTGCTCCACCCCGCGATGGAGTACCCATGTTAGCAGTCGGCCGCGGATGCACGGACTACCCCGCGATTACCGGTCTTCTCCGACACACGAAGGGGAATTACCTATCGCTAGTTCGTCCACGACGTGGACGTCACGGGCGCGATCGAGCCGGAGACGAGCGCGTTGCGACGACGCGCGCCATCTCGAACGCCGCGCCGAGCCACTCTCGCAGGGTGCATCGAGTCGACGGGGCGTGCTCACTCCTCGAACCATCTCCGCCACCTCGTGGGCCCAGTGTCGCGCGAAGCCAGCGCGCGAGCGTCGCAAACAACGTAATCAAAACACCCGGTGGCAGAGAAGTCGACGCTCTGTAATATGTGGTACATTTCATCGATGTCGAGGATCCAACGTATCGATGTCTTTTCCTACGACCTAACCTACGCCCACGGTGATTACGTCATGTCTGGTGGCCGCGTCATTCATACCCTGCAGAGCACTGTCGTGCGCGTGACGACCGAGGCGGGTGTCGAGGGTTTCGGCGAGGTCTGCCCGCTCGGTGCGAACTACCTACCCGGTTACGGCGCCGGCGCGCCGTCAGTCATCGCCGAGTTCGCGCCATCGCTACTCGGGGTGGACGTCGAGAACCTCGGGCTGATCAATCACACGATGGACGTCTCGCTGTCGGGCCACGGCTACGCGAAGTCGGTCGTCGACATCGCCTGCTGGGACGCCTACGGCAAGGTCGTCGGTCAACCCGTCTACACCCTGCTCGGCGGGCGCCGACACGACGACCTGCCCCTCTACGTCGCGGTACCGCTCGACACGACCGAGGAAATGGTTAAGCACGTCACCGCGCGCAAGGCCGAGGGGACGCGCAAGTTCCAGCTCAAGGTCGGCGCGGATCCGAGCGACGACGCCTCACGCGTCGCGGCCATCGTCGCGGTGACCGGCACCGACGACGCGATCGTCGCCGACGCCAACTGCGGCTGGCGCCTCCAAGACGCGGTGATCGCCGCACGGCTGCTCGAGGACATGGACCGCGTCTATCTCGAACAGCCTTGTCGCACCCTGGAGGAATGCCTGATCGTTCGCGAGCGCACGACGCTACCCATGATCCTCGACGAGGTGATCACCGACCCCCAGTCGCTGATCCGGGCCTACAACGCCAAAGCGATGGAGGCGATCAACCTGAAGGTGAGCCGCGTCGGCGGCCTGACTAAAGCCAGGTTCATGCGCGAGCTCTGTGAATCGCTCGGCGTGCGCATGACCATCGAGGACACCTGGGGCGGCGACTTGACGACGGCCGCCGTGAGCCACCTCGCGGCGAGCACCGACCCCGAGTTGCTGTTCGCCGCGTCCTACATGAACGACTGGGTCCTCGAACACGTCGCCGGCTACGCGCCCCGCTCCCACGACGGACGCGGTTCGCTCAGCGGCACCGACGTCGCCGGCCTCGGCATCGACGTCGACGTCGCCGCACTCGGCACTCCCCTCTTCAGCGTCGAGACGAGCGGGTCATGACGAGGACGTCGGACACACCGAACGGGACCGTGGCGGGTCACTGACGTGACAGCGGGTCTCGACGCGATCCCCTTCACCGACTACCACACCGCCGGCGAGCCCTTCCGGATCGTCGAAGCAGGTGTCGGACCCATCGACGGCGCGACGGTGGCCGCCAAACGCATCGCCGCCCAGGGTTCACGCGAGGTCGACGCCGTACGACAGATGCTCTGTCGAGAGCCCCGCGGCCACAGCGACATGTACGGGTGCTTCGTCGTCGCCCCCGACGACGAGGGCGCGGACTTCGGGGTGCTGTTCTTCCACAATGACGGCTACTCGACCGCCTGTGGACATGGGACCATCGCGCTCGGTGCATGGGCGATTGAGAGCGGCCGAGTCGTCGGTGACCCGAACGGGGTGACCCCGGTCACCATCGATGTGCCCTCGGGTCGGGTCGTCGCCCACGTCACCCAGGTCGCCGGCGTCGTCACCTCAGTGGCGTTCGAGAACGTGCCGTCCTACCCGGTGCGACGTGGCGTCACGCTGGACAGCTCTATCGGTCCGGTCGACGTCGACGTCGCCTACGGTGGTGCGCTCTACGCGTCGGTACCGGCGTCGGCGATCGGCCTTACGGTCACGCCCGAGCACGCGACGGCACTGCGCGCGCTCGGGCGTGAGATCAAGTGGGCCCTCAACGACACTGAGGTCGCCGTCCATCCGAGCGACGCCCGTCTGAGTGGCATCTACGGCACCATCATTGTCGAGGATCTCGGAAGGACCGACCGCGGGATTCACCAGCGCAACGTCACCGTCTTCGCCGACGGACGGATCGACCGGTCACCCTGCGGTTCGGGCACTGCCGCTCGCCTGGCGCTGCTCGTCGACGACCGGCGCCTCGACAGTGACGACGAGCTCATCCACGACTCGATACTCGGTACTCGATTCATCGGCCGCTTCCGGTCCACCGACGAGGGGCCGCGCGGCTCGATTATCCCCTTGATCGAGGGCATGACCTACCGCACGGGCGAGGGCGTCTTTCGCGTCGACCCCACCGATCCGATCGGCGTCGGGTTCCTCCTGTGAAAGGTTCGCCGATGGACTGGGTGTCAGGCGACGAGCTGTTCGCGACGCTCAGCATGGAGCGGGCGGTGCGGGCCATCCAGCGCGACCTGCTCGCCGGGCTCGACCCCGCGCACGACCTCGCGCGAGTGATCGACGTGCTCGACCACGGCCAGCTGCTCTACATGCCCTCGCACTTCGGCGAGTTCGTCGGGGCGAAGGTGTCCACGGTGGCCCCGAACAATCCGGCGATCGGGTTGGACCGAATCCACGGTATCTACGTGCTGATGGACGCCGTCACGCTCGTGCCCGTAGCGATGATGGACGGCCAAGCGCTCACCGCGCTGCGCACCCCCGCCGTCTCGGCCGCCGTCGCCGACCACCTCGCGCCTGAGCGGGTCGAGCACCTCGTCGTTTTCGGCTCGGGGACCCAGGCATGGGGTCACATCGAGGCGGTGCGTGTCATCCGCGATGTCGCCACCGTGAGCGTCGTCGCCCGAGACTCGCGCCGAAGCGCGAACCTCGTCGACCGACTCGTCGCCAGCGGTCAGCCGGCCCGCATCGGCGCGCCGGGCGACGTCACGAGCGCCGAGGTCATCGTCTGTGCAACGACCGCCCGCACCCCACTCTTTGACGGCCAGTCGGTCCCGAAGGACGCGCTCGTAATCGCCGTCGGCTCGCACGAGCCCGACGTGCGCGAGCTCGACACGACGACGATGGCGCGCAGCCAGGTGGTGGTCGAGGATCCTGCCGTCGCGCTACGCGAGGCCGGCGACGTGATCATGGCCATCGACGAAGGCCGCTTCGCCGGCTCGGCGCTGGTGGCGATGCGCGACGTCGTCACCGGTGCGGTCGCCGTGGACCGCACCCGACCTCGGGTCTTCAAGAGCTCTGGCATGCCTTGGCAGGACCTGGTCGTCGCCGCCGAGGTCCATCACGCCCGCACCGGGGCCGCGGACCACTGACGGTCCCAGTCCGGCGCCGCTACGACGACGCCCGGTCGCCCCACGTCGACGACTCACCAGCGGGGGCGATCCGCTGGGGCATACCCCAGGGATTGTCGTCTCGCACCGCCGGCGCCAAGAGATGCTGGGGAACGTTCTGGTAGCTCACACCGCGTAAGAATCGTCCGATTGCGGCGGTTCCGACCGATGTACCAACGTCGCTGGTGGTGGCGGGCCACGGTCCGCCGTGCTGCATCGCGGGCGTGACCGCGACACCGGTCGGCCAGCCATTAAAGAGCACACGACCCGAGCACCGGTGCAATTGATCGACCAACGCGACGAGTTCGGGCGACGACTCGTCGGGTAGCGCGTGTACGCCGCCCGTGAGATTGCCCGGGAACAGTCGTGCGGCGAGGTCGGCGAGCTGCGACTCGTCCCCGTACTGTACGACGATCGCGAGCGGCCCGAAGGACTCGTCAAGCAGCCGCGCACCGGCCGACTCGAGTGTCGCCGCGTCCACCGACACGATGGTGGGCGTCACCCACGCCTGCGCGTCGTCATCGACGCGAACCGTTCCCACCGCGATGACCTCGACGCCGGGAGTAGCGAGTACCGTGTCGCGTCGGCGCTGGTAGCCCTCGGCGATCCGTGGGTTCAACATCCGGTGCTCGGCCACCTGTTCGGCGGCGTCACGAATCGGACCCGCGACGGCGAGCGCGTCGCTCACGAAGAGAAAACCCGGCTTTGTGCAGAACTGACCCGCCGAGGATGACACGCTCGCGACGAAGCCGGCGCAGAGCGCGTTGAGGTCGCTGGCGAGCTTCGCACGCGTGACGAACTGCGGGTTGACGCTGCCGAGCTCGCCGTAGAAGGGGATCGGTCTCTCTCGGGCCGCGGCGACGTCGGCGAGCAGGCGACCGGCGCGGATCGATCCAGTAAAGGAGCCCGCGCGAATCCGCTCGTCACGCAGCATCGCCACGCCCTGGTCCTGGCCGAAGATCAGCTGGAGCGTATGGGTGGGCGCGCCCGCGGCCACGAGCGCCGCCTTGACGACCTCAGCGGTGCGACGCGACAGCTCGGGGTGCCCGGGATGCGCCTTTACGATCACCGCGCAACCGGCAGCGAGCGCCGAGGCGGTGTCGCCACCCGCGACCGAGAACGCGAAGGGGAAGTTGCTGCCCGAGAAGTTGAGCAGCGGCCCGAGCGGGACGAGCGTGCGGCGAAGGTCCGGTCGAGCGCCGAGCGCGAAGTCGGGGTCGGCGAGGTCGATCCGCACGTCGAGGTAGGCGCCGTCCACGACGACATCGGCGAACAGGCGCAACTGGACGGCGGTTCGCGTCAGCTCACCGCGCAGCCTCGCCTCGGCGAGCCCCGTCTCGTCCATGGCGATTGCGACGAGTTCGTCTTCACTGTCGCGAAGGGCATCGGCCGCGCCGACCAGGGCCCGCGCCCGAGCCCGTGGAGCCATGGCCGACCACTCGTCAAAGGCCGCGACCGCGTTCCGGGCGCATTGCTCGAGCTCCGCGGCGCTCGTCGCGGCGGTGTCTTGGAAATCGTGTCTCCTCGTCATGGTTAGAACTCGAATCCGACGGGGAACGGGTCGCTCGGGTCATACACGTACTGCGCCATCCCGGTGACCCACGCCCGACCCGTGATCGTGGGAACGATCGCCGGTACGCCAGCAACCTCGGTCTCGGCGACGATCCGTCCGATGAAGCGTGTACCAATGAAGGACTCGTTCTCGAAGTCGTCACCGACCGCGAGCTCGCCGCGGGCCCAGAGTTCGGCCATCCGTGCCGAGGTCCCCGTCCCGCACGGGGACCGGTCGAACCACCCCGGGTAGATGCACATGGCGTGACGCGAGTGGCGCGCCGTCGAGCCCGGCGCCAGAAACTCGACGTGGTGGCAGTGGTCCACGCCCGCGGTCTCGGGGTGGTGTGGTGGCGCGGTCTCGTTGATGGCGGCCATGATGGCGAGGCCGACCGCCGTAATCTCGTGCTGGCGCGACCGGTCAAAAGTAAGCCCCACGTCCTCCAAGTTGACGATGGCATAGAAGTTGCCCCCGTAGGCGAGGCTGTAGGGCACTGCACCGAGGCCCGGTACGTCGAGGACGTCGTCGAGACGAACCACGAAGGACGGGACGTTCTCGATGGTCACAGCGTCAGCGTGACCATCGGACACACTCACCCGGGCGATGACCAGGCCAGCCGGCGTGTCGAGACGGATCGTCGTGACCGGTTCGACGGCCTCGACCATGCCGGTCTCGACGAGCACCGTGGCGAGCCCGATGGTGCCGTGGCCGCACATTGGCAGACAGCCCGACACCTCGATGTAGACCACGCCCCACTCGGCGTCGGGGCGGGTCGAGGGCTGCAGGATCGCGCCACTCATCGCCGCGTGCCCGCGAGGCTCGTACATCAGGAACTTGCGGATGTCGTCGAGGTGCTCGATGAAGTAGAGCCGCTTGTCGTTCATGGTGTCACCGGGGATCACCCCCACGCCGCCAGTGACGACCCGCGTCGACATGCCCTCAGTGTGTGAATCGACCGCGGTGATGACCCGGCTCGCTCGCATGCCGCTACCCCTTCGCCCGAGTGGCCAGGTAGTCAAGGGCCTTGGCGGTCTCGGCGCGCACGCGGGCCTCATTCTCGGCGCTGAGCGGTCCGCGCGGCGGACGCGTAGGCCCGCCGAAGCTCTGGCCGGCAATGTCGATCGACAGCTTGATGGCCTGGACGAACTCGACGCGAGAGTCCCAACGAAACACTGTCACGAGGTGCTCGTAGAGCTCCTTCGCCTCGGCGAAGCGCCCCGCCATCGCCAGCTCGTAGATCTCAACCGCCTCACGGGGGAAGGCGTTGGGATAGCCCGCGAACCAGCCGACGGCGCCGGCAACAATCGATTCATAGAGCAGATCGTCGGCGCCGGCGATCACGTCGATGTCACAGACCTCCTTGATCTCCATGACCCGTCGCACGTCGCCCGAGAACTCCTTGATCGCCTGGACCTCGGGTATCTCCGCCAGCCGCGCGACCATCGAGGGGACGATGTCGACCTTGGTGTCAAAAGGGTTGTTATAGGCCATGATCGGGATCCCCACCTCGGCCACGTGCGTAAAGTGATCGATCACCTCGGACTCCGATGCCCGGTAGATCGTTGGTGGCAGCAGCAGGACACCGTCGGCACCGTCCTCTTGGGCGTAGCGTGCCCACTGCTGGGCCTGGTGCCAGCCGACCCCGTGTACGCCCGCGACCACTATGCCTCGGTCTCCCACGGTGTCGACCGCGACCTGGACTACCTTGCGTCGCTCCTCGTCGGTGAGCGATGAGTACTCACCGAGCGATCCGTTCGGCCCGACCCCGCGACAGCCGTTGCGGATCAACCAGTCGCAGTGCTCGGCGAATCGGTCGTAGTCGACCGCGAGTCCGGCCGGAGCACTCGGGTCCTCCTTGAACGCGAGCGCCGTCGCGACGATGACTCCTCGAAAGTTCACGTGCTCATCCATGATCCCTGGCCTTTCACCGGTATTCCTGCTTCAACGTTTTGGCCACCCGCGAGCTCGCCGAGACGTATCGGCATGGCGATCGGACGGCGATCGGTGCTCGCACCGCCGAGTCCACCCTCGGGCGCGCGCGCGCTCAGCAGGGCTTCGACCGTGCGACCACAGACTCGGCCCTGACACGGTCCGAGGCCCGCACGACTCACGAGCTTGAGCGAACGAAGCCCGGACGAGCGCGTCGCCGATGTGGCCGCCGTGAGGTCGGCGACGGACACGTCCTCGCAACGACACACGATCGTCTCATCGCTCAACCAGGTCGCCCAGTTCTCACCGATGACGTGGGCGCGTGCGAGGCGTTGCGCGAAACGACGAAGGACCCGACGCCGGATCAACTCGACGCGCAACGAAGCATCTGAGAGCCGGCCGCCGGCCGCCACGTACCCGGCGATGGCGCCTTCAGCCAAGGCGAGGTCCACCCCGCCGATGCCCGTGATCTCGCCGGCGGCGAACACCGACGCCACGCTGGTTCGCTGCTCGGCGTCGACCTCGACGAATCGCCCGTCGTTGAGCCGACAGCCCGCGGCGAGCGCGAGCTCGAGCCGCGGGGTGAATCCGTGTCCGAGACACACCGCGTCCACCTCGAGTTGCCGTTCGCTCCCCTTGATCGGTCGCCACGACCCGTCAAGAGTGCTGACCGTGACCGATTCGACTCGGTCGCGGCCCTCGATCGCGGTGACCGCGTGGCCCGGCACGTACGCGATGCGATGGCGCGCGAGGACGGCGGCGTAGCCGACGAGCTCGCGGGCCTTGGCGGGCGTCGCCGCGAGCTCCCACGGGCGAGCGGCCCAGTGTCGAACCAGTCGCGCGGCGCGGCTCGCCTCGTAGACCCCGACGACGGTCGCGCCAGTGGCGACGACCGACGCCGCCACCGCGAGGAGGAACGGCCCCGCCCCGGCCACGACGACGTGCTCGCCCACGGCGACGCGCTCGCCCTTTGCGAGCGCCTGGGCGCCGCCCGCGGTGAAGACCCCGGGGAGGTCCCAACCCGGAACCGGCAGCGTGCGGTCGAAGGCCCCGGTCGCGAGCACCAGCGCGTCAGGCCGGTAGACCCGGGCCTCGCGGTTGCTGCCGTCGGCCTCACCGACGAGCACGTGGACCGCACCGCGGTCGATCGCCCAGACGTGGGCCGAGGTCACGATTGTACAGTTCGGATCGGCCGCGATCGCCCCACGCATTCGCTGGAACGTCGCCCACCCATGATGGAGCAGCGACTCGCGTTCGGACGGACGCTCGGGTGGCAGGTGTCGCCAGTACTGACCGCCGACGTCGTCGGACGCGTCGAGGACCACCACCCGACCACCGATCGCGCTCGCGGACAACGCAGCGGCGAGTCCGGCCGGGCCCGCCCCGATGATGACGACCTCGTTCATCCCCACTCCGTTCGCGAGGCACCATCGAACTCAACGACATCACCGTCGCGGGCTCGACGCTGACAGGCGCGCACGTCGCGCTGGCCGTTCACGACGACGAGGCAGTCGAAACAGATCCCGATGCCACAGAAGGCCCCGCGGGGGCGCCCACCCAACGGCGACGTTCGCCAGGTCAGCGTATCCGCGGCGAGCATGATGCCGGCCACCGTCTGGCCGAGGACGCCCGTACGACGATCACCGTTCACGAGGATCGTGATCGGTGTCGAGGCCGCCGGCTCCATTGGGTCGGTCGCGGGTGGGACCAGTCGTGCAACCACCTAGGCCACCTCGCGAAGCGTCGGGCGCCCAGGGGCGAAGGACTCAAGGGACATCGCGGTCGGTTCGCCGAGCATCGCCGCCGCCAGCAGTTCGGCGGTACCCGGGGCGAGTCCGATGCCAGCGCCCTCGTGGCCCGTCGCGTACCAGAGACCTTCCACGTCGGAATCGGCACCGATCACGGGCAGGTGATCACGCGAGAACGGGCGGAACCCGCCGTAGGCGCGGATCACCGTCGCCTCGGCGAGGAAGGGCATCAACGCGATCGCCTTGCGCGCGATCTCGGCCAGCACCGTGACGTCGATGGTCCCGTCATAGCCCACGTCCTGACGCGACGAGCCGATGAGCACCGTGCCCGACGCCGTCGATTCGATCACCGTCGAGGTCGCGAGGTCGCGCTCGTTGGACTGGACGGCACCGACGTAACTCGTGTCATAGACCTTGTGCCAGATCCGCTGTTGCATGCGCGCCGTCACGAGGAGTAGTCCCTTGCGTGGCCCGACGGCGAGGGTGGTGCCGAGGGTTCGCGCGACCTCCCCCGACCACGGTCCCGCGGCGACGAGCACGGCGTCGGCCTCGAGGGGACCATTGGATGTGACGACCCCGACCAGGCGACCGGACCCGTCTCGCAGTGGCCCGATGAGTGTCGTGTAGGCGAGCACGCGCGCGCCGGCCGCCCGGGCCGAGGCGAGCAGCGCCTCGGTCGCGATAGCCGGCTGCACCTGGGCGTCCTCGGGGTAGTGAACGGCGCCGGTGATCGAGGTCGCGAGCTCGGGTTCGAGCGCGCGAGCCTCGTCAACGCTGAGCGCGCGCGCGTCGACCCCGGCCCGGCGTTGTGCCTCGGCGAAGCGGTCGAGCGCCGCAGCCTCGGCCTCGCCTCTCGCGGCCACGACGCCACCCTTGGGCTGGTACTCGACTGAGGCGAACGCCCCGCCCGTCTCCACGGCAAGCTCGGTGCTCAGCGATGCCCACAGGCCCAGGGAGTACCGGGCGAGATCCAGTTCGGCGCCGGGTGCCTTGTCACTGACGAGCAGGTTCCCCTCGCCTGCGGCCGACGTGGCGCTCGCGGGTGCGCCGCGGTCGATCACCGTCACGGCGACCCCCCGTCGAGCGAGCGATCGAGCACACGCGGCACCGACGATACCAGCGCCAATGATCAGGACCTTCACCCCCACCCGCTCTCCACTTATAACATGTTACATTCTATTGTATACGACGGTGGCGGGTCCGTTCACCTACGTTGCGGCCTCGCTGGCTTCGCCCTCCATGATCCCCGCCCACCAGCCGAGGACATGACCGACGTGACGTACCATCAACTGTTCGGCCGCGGGACCGTCGCCGATCCCGAGCAGGTCGAGCAGGCCATGGTGCTCGTGGGCTGAGCGGTACAGCATCTCGGTGTTCTTCAGCCCGACAAGTCCAGTCATGCGGGTCTGCTTGCGTAGCTCGGCGACGATGTCCACGAGACGACGATTACCGGTCAGCTCCAGCAGCGCCAAGTGGAACGCCGTGTCCGCGGCCAGGTACCCCTTGAAGTCGACCTGCTCGACGTTGGCGACAATCCGGTCCGCCAACGCCCGGTAGGTGTCGAGCGGTGCACCCTTGAGATGCTCGGCGACGATGCGCATCGCCGGCGCCTCGAGCCACTTACGAATCGCCACGATCTCGCGCAGGTCCTGGGTGCTGACCGTCGTCACCCGGAACCCCTTGTTCTTGACCGACTCGACGAACCCTCGCTTCTCGAGGTCCAGCATCGCCTCGCGCACCGGGGTCGCCGAGACCGCGAACTGTGCCGCGAGCGCCGGTACCGTCACCAGGACGCCCTGTTCGAGCTCGCCCGAGATGATGGCCGCGGCGAGTGAACTCTCGACTTTCGTGCGCAAGTTCTCCTCGACACGGATCACACGAATTGAGGACTTCTTAGTAGCCACGGTCACAACTCCCTGTGAGCGCACAAGACCGCTGACCGGTGCCCAATCCGCTAGTCCTCGACATCGGTGGACTTTCCAAGGTATGCGTCGGACAGCCGCGGATCGTTTTCGAGACTCGACGAGGGCCCCGATAGCACCACCGAGCCCTGTTGGAGGACGTAGGCGCGTGAGGCGATCTCGAGGGCCAGCGATACGTTTTGCTCGACGAGCAGGACCGTTGTGCCGAGTTTTGAAACTTCCTCGAGCATGTCGTACACGATATCGACCTTTTGGGGATCGAGACCGAGCGAAGGCTCGTCGATCATCAGGATCTTGGGGTTGGACATCATCGCGCGACCAATCGCGAGCACCTGCTGCTCACCACCCGAGAGCGTCCCGGCCAACCGTTGGAAGTGCTGGCGTAGCAACGGGAAAAGATCGAGGACCTCGTCCAGGCGCTCAGCGCGTTCGCTCCGGCTGCGTTGGGTGCCATAGGCGCCGAGCTCGAGGTTCTCGGCGATGGTGAGCGTCGTAAAGATCCGTCGGCCCTCGGGGACGTGCACGAGCCCACGGGCGACCCGACGGTGGGCCGACTGCTTGGCGAGCACGTCGCCGAAGTAGCTGATGGTGCCCTGACGCGGATGGATGATGCCCGAGATCGCCTTCAACAAGGTGCTCTTGCCGGCTCCATTGGCCCCGAGCAACGCCACGATCTCACCCTCGTCAACGTGCATGGTGACGTCCTCGACACCGCGCACGGCGCCGTAGTAGACGCTCACCGCGTCGAGTTCGAGGGCCCTCATTTGCGCTTCCTGCCCATGTAGGCGCGGATCACGTCAGGATTCGTTCGAACGTCCTGGGGTAATCCCGAGGCGATGATGCGGCCGTTGTCGAGCACGGTGACTTCCGTCGCGATCTCCATCACCAGGTCAACGTCGTGCTCGATCATCACGACGCACGTCCCCTCGTCGTGGATGCGCCGAATCACGCGCGACAATTCTTCGCGTTCCACCGAGCTCACGCCGGCCGCTGGCTCGTCAAGCAGCACCACGACCGGATTTGCGATCAACACGCGGGCGAGTTCCATACGCTTGCGCATTCCGTAGGGCAGGTCACCGGCGAGGTTGTTCCACTGGTCGGCGAGACCGACGAATTCGAGGCTCGCCATGGCCTCATCGTGCAAGAGGTGCTCGCGCCGTCTGAATCCTCGGCTGGCGACCGTGATCGACAGCAGATTCGAGGTAGCGCGCAGGTGCCCCCCGGCGAGGACGTTCTCCAGTACCGACATCTTGGGAAAGACTCGGATGTTCTGGAAGGTCCGACGGATCCCGAGCGCGGCGACCTTGGCCGCGTCGAGGCCCGTGACCTCGGTCCCCTGGAACCGGACCGCGCCGCCCGTTGGCTTGTAATAGCCGGTGAGACAGTTGAAGAAGGACGTCTTGCCGGCACCGTTGGGCCCGATGATGGCGTGCAGCGCTCCCTCGTCGACCTCGATCGACAGATCGCTCAACGCATTGACGCCGCCGAACTGAAGCGACAGGTGGTCGGTCTGCAGGACGGCGGTCACGGCTCCTCCGTCGGCAGTGACACGAGCGCCCCACCCGCGCCGGAGCGGGGGGACGGCACCGCATGTCCCAGTCGGGAACGGATCCGAGTTCCCAGACCCTGGAAGGCGCGCTCCGGGAAGAGGCCGCGCGGTCGCACGACCATCAAGATCACGAGCGCGATGCCGAAGACCAGCAAACGGGCCTGGGCGAAAGAGCGGAAGACCTCGGGGAAGATCTCGACGACGGCCGCGCCGAACATGACACCCCAGATGCTGCCGAGGCCACCAATCGCGACGGCCATGACGATGAGCAAAGACTCGCTGAACCCGAAGCTCGCCGGCGAGATGGCCGTCAGCGCTGGTGCGTAGAGCGAACCGGTGATCGACCCGAGCACCGCTCCGAACATATACGCGTAGAGCTTGTAGTGGTTGGTGTTGATGCCCATCGCCTTGGCGGCGTCCTCGTCCTCGCGGATGCACAGCCACGCTCGGCCCAGTCGTGAGCCGCGCAATCGGGTAGAGAACAGGGCGAAGATGACCACCAGCACCAAGAAGACGTAGTAGTAGCCCGTGTTGCTGGTCACGACGACGCTGCCGATGGTGAGCGCCGGGATCGCGTAGATGCCGGTCGGACCGCCGGTCTGGTTGAGGTTGATCGCGATCGTCTGGATGATCTCCCCGAATCCCAGCGTGACCACCGCGAGGTAGTCACTGCGCAGGCGCAGCGTCGGGAAGCCGATAATGAGCGCACAGACCACCGCGATCAGCACGCCGGGCGCGATCGAGGCGAGTATCGACCAGTGCTCCTTGGTTGAGAGGATGCCGGTGGTGTACGCGCCGATGGCGAAGAACGCCGCGAAACCGAGGTCGAGCATGCCGGCGTAGCCGACGACGATGTTGAGTCCGAGCGCGAGGCACATCAGCATCTCGGCCTGGAACGCCACGCCCAGGTAGTACTGGTTCTGGGTCATCTGGGGCACGAGTGCCGCCGCCACCACGAGCGCGATCACCAGCCCGGCGCGCGTGACCCGGAACCCGTCAACCCTCGTGCGACCCGACTGGACCACGGTGTCAGTGGCCATCGCGGGTCACATCCTCCTCGCGACCCGCTCACCGAGCAGACCGGTGGGCCGGAACCACAGCATGAGAACGAGGGCACCAAAAGCGACCACGATCGCCCACTCCGCGCCGAAGATGCCCGTGCCAATCGACTGAACGATACCGAGAATCAGACCACCGAGCACCGCCCCACCGATGTTGCCGATGCCACCGAGCACGGCCGCGGTGAACGCCTCGAGGCCCACGGTGAAGCCCATTAGGTAGTTGATCTGCCCGTAGTACACGCCCGTCATCACCGCCGCCGCGCCAGCGAGGGCGCCGCCGATGAAGAAGACGATCGCGATCACCAGGTCGACGTTGATGCCCATCAACACCGCGGCGATTCGGTCCTCAGACACCGCACGCATTGCCTTGCCGAGCAGGGTGCGACCCACGAGGAAGTAGACGCCGAGGGCGAGCAGACCCGAGACGAGCACGATGATCAACTGGGCCCAGGTGTAGTGGTTCGACCCGAGGTTGAACCCACTCGGCGGCGTGGTCACGGGGAAGACGAGGT
>JAJYPU010000242.1 GCA_021795095.1 Actinomycetes bacterium
CGCGTCGGCGAAGCGACCGAGGGCGTCGGACGTCGCCCACGCGGCCGAGCCGACGATGACCCGCGCGGCACCGACGTCGATGGCCCCGCGCGCGGCGTCAATCGAGCGCAGTCCCCCCGAGACCTGCACGGGGACTGGCTCGGCCAGTGCGATGCATCGGCCCAGCAGGTCGAGCCGGGCGATACCGGTTCGAGCGCCGTCGAGATCGACGACGTGGACCATGGGTGGGTCCGTCGCGACGACGCGCGACACGAAGTCCTCTAGCGGGTGGCGGAACAGTACGCGGTCGTAGTCACCCTGGTCTAGGCGTACGGCGAAGTCACCGAGGAGGTCGACAGCGGGGATGAGTTGCATAGTAATGTTGTAGCAGGCTAGCATGATGACATGACAAGTGGCAAGGTGGTTCCGGCCGAGGCGCACGAGGAGACGGCGCGTCGCTTCGACGAGTTGGTCGACGCGTTCGTGCACCTGCGCGATCCCGACACGGTCGCGGCGTTCCTGCGCGATCTCTGCACGACGAATGAGCTCGACGCGATGGGCCAGCGGCTCCAGGTGGCCAAGCTGGTGGACGAGGGCCTGGCCTACCACGAGGTGTCGCGGCGAACCGGCGCGTCGACCGCGACTGTGACCCGGGTCGCGCACTGGCTGCGTTACGGCGAGGGTGGCTACCCCGTCGTGCTGCGACGGGGCCACCGATGAACCGCCGACTCACCCTGGCGCTGCCGAGTAAGGGCCGTCTGCGCGAGCCGTCCTGGACCCTGCTCGAGGCGAGCGGCGTCGACCCCCAGGAGCCGGGCGAGCGAGTCCTGCAGTCGCACTGTCGCAACGCCGACATCGACCTATTGTTCGTGCGCGCCGACGACGTGCCCGAGTACGTCCAAGACGGCGTCGTGGACTGCGGGATCACCGGACTTGACCTCATCGATGAGCGCCAGTGCAACGTCGAGGTCCTGCTGCGGCTGGGCTTTGGCAAGTGCTCGCTCCAAGCGGCCGTGCCCCTTGAGGACGACGCCGTCGGGATCGACGATCTGAAGGGTCGACGGATTGCAACCTCGCACCCTCGCATCACGTCCTCGATCCTCGCCGAGCGGGGGATCGACGCTGACGTCGTGCGCGTCGGTGGCGCGGTGGAGATCTCGCCGCGTCTCGGGCTCGCTGACGCGATAGTCGACCTCGTCTCGACGGGCAGCACGCTACGCACCAACGGTCTGCGCTCGATCGGCACACTGTTTGAATCCGAGGCCGTGTTGATTGGGCGACGGGGCTCGGAGGACCTCGTGGCGCGCAACGTACTCACGATGGTGCTGGGTAGCGTCACGAATGCCCGGGCCAATCGCTACCTACTCTGCAACGTGAACAAGGACCGTCTCGCGGAGCTGACCGCGCTGCTGCCGACCCAGGGATCGCCCACGGTCATGGACCTCGCGACTCCCGGCGTCGTTGCCGTGCACGCGCTCGTGCCGGCGGCCGACATCTGGTCGTTGCTGCCGAAACTAGAAGCCTGTGGCGCGAGTTCGATTCTTACGCTGCCCGTGGAACGGATGGTGCCGTGAGTCGTCCCGTCGTGACCAAGGAACAGTTCACCATCGAGCAGATCGTCGCGGACGTGCGCGAACGTGGTGACGCGGCCATCGTCGAGTGGTCCGCGCGCCTCGACGGCACCGAGGACGTCGAACCGCAACGCGCGCGGGCCTACGGCGACGTGCCCACGGCCGCGATCCTGAGCGCCGCGGAGTCCGTCGCGATTTGGCACCGGGCCCAACGACCGGTCGACGTGCAACTCGAGGTGTCACCCGGCGTGACCCTCGAGCGTCGATGGGTGCCGCTGCGCTCGGTTGGGATCTACGTGCCGAGCGGGTTGGTCTCGTCGCTCATCATGACCGCCATCCCGGCTCGCGAGGCCGGCGTCGAGCGGATCGTCGTGTGTACCCCACCGCGAGGGGCCGCCGCCGTCGCGGCCGCGGCGGCTCTGCTCGGCATCGACGAAGTGTGGGCTGTCGGGGGTGCCCAGGCGATCGCGGCCATGGCCTACGGGACGGCGTCGATCGCCGCCGTCGACAAGATCGTGGGCCCCGGGGGTGGTGCGGTCAACACCGCGAAGCTGCTCGTGAGCCGCGACGTCGCTATCGACCTGCCCGCGGGGCCGAGCGAGGTGGTCGTGGTTGCCGACGAGGGAGTCGACGAGGCGCTGATCCAGCAGGAGCTCGACGCGCAGATGGAGCACGGCCCCGATTCACGGGCCTTCGTCGTACGCGTCGGCGACGACATCGAGGCCGCCCTCGAGGCGGTCGAGGCCTATGCGGCCGAGCACGTGGCCCTGCTCGGTCCGCGCGCGGAGTCCCTCGCGGGGCGTATCCGCAACGCGGGTGCGGTCTTTGTTGGTCCCTTCGCGCCGGTGCCGGCCGGTGACTACGCGACGGGTGGCAACCACGTGCTGCCGACCGGCGGGTGGGCCCGTTCCACGGGCGGGCTCGGACTGGAGACGTTCATGAAGGCGGTCACGATCCAACGCGTGAGCGAAGAGGGGTTGGCGCGCCTGGCGCCGACCATCGAAGCGCTCGCCGAACTCGAAGGGATGCCCATGCACAAGGCGACGGCACGACGATGACGAGGCCCCAACCACTCGAGGCCTACCAGTGGCCGCTCTCGAACGAACGTATCGCCGACGCGGTCGGCATCGACCCCCGGTCGATCATCCGATTCGACGGCAATGTCGCGCCGGCACCACCGGCGAGCGCGCGCCCGGCCGCGATCGCGGCGGCGCTCGCGGACGTGAACGAGTACGACCGGGGACGCTACGAGCCGCTGCGCGCGGCGATCGCGGCGCGTCACGGTCTTACGATCGACCAGGTCGCCCTCGGCGCCGGCAGCGATGAGTTCATCGTGCTCGTGGCGAGGGTCTTCGCCGCCGGTGGCACGATCGCGACGGTCCCGAAGACGTCATACTCGATGTACCGCTTCGCCGCCTCGATGGCGGGCGCGCGCATCATCGACGACCCGACGACGGCCGACCTCGTGTTCGTCTGTCGGCCCAACAACCCGACCGGTGAACTGCCCGACGTGCCAACGGTGGCGGGTCAAGTGGTGATCGACGAGGCCTACGCCGACTACGCGGGCGTCGACGCGCTGGACCGGATCGACGAAGGCGCCATCGTCCTGCGCACGTTCTCCAAGGCGTTTGGACTCGCCGGCGCCCGGGTCGGCTACGCA
>JAJYPU010000243.1 GCA_021795095.1 Actinomycetes bacterium
CACGGGCGATCGACGGCGCGCAGGCTTCCAGCGAGCGCGCGAACGAGCGCGGTGTCAGTCCCAGACGTCCTCGCCGTAGGGGCGCTGGCGCACCGGGGCGGAGTCGCGCTTCCAGACCATCACCTTGCGCCGGAAGTAGCAGACCTCTTGACCATCCTGATTGAAGCCCTTGGTCTCGACGCGCACGATCCCCCGATCGGGCTTGGACGACGACGGGGTCACGTCGAGCACCCGGGTCTCGGCGTAGATGGTGTCACCGTGGAACGTGGGGAACCGATGGATGAGGCTTTCCACCTCGAGGTTGGCGATCGCCGAACCCGAGACGTCGGGCACACTCATGCCGAGCACCAGCGAGTAGACGAGGTTTCCCACGACGACGTTGCGGCCCTGGACGCTCTCATGTTCGGCGAACCACGCGTTGGTGTGAAGGGGATGATGGTTCATCGTGATCATGCAGAAGAGGTGGTCATCGGCCTCGGTGATGGTCTTGCCCGGCCAGTGTCGCAACACATCGCCCGGCACGAAGTCCTCGAGGTAGCGTCCGAAGGGTCGATCGATCGTGGTCATGGGGCCAGCCTCCTTGGCACGCGAGAACGGCTATTCACTCGGTAGCGGACGGGTCGTGAAGGACGCAGTCGCGCCGGGCAGACTCTCACCGTCGATCACCATGCGCCAGGTGAACCGCTGGCCGGGCGCGAGGGGGATCGGTCCGAAGTTGACCGCGATCGGGACGTCGACCGGCGTGCCGAGGGGCACACCGACGGGCTCGCTCGCCGAGAAGTCGCCACGCACTTCGATGCCCTGCATCCCCTCGGGCGTCTCGAACTGGACGAGGCGACCATCGGCGTCTTCGAGGAACAGCTCCCAGTGGTGACTGACGTCGAACTCGTGCGCGTCCACGCTCACCTTGACCGCGACGGCCGAGGGCACCGGGTCCGGTCCGGTGACAGACCAGCCGCCGCCGAGGATGTACAACTTGCCGTCGGCCACCTGGGCCGAGTCCGCCAAAAGCATGGTCACGTTCACCGGCCCAGCCTACGTCGCCACTCGACCCATCCACGTCCAGCCGGTAGTTTGCATGTATGTCAACGCCGCCCAACTTGGCCACCCTCACCGAGCTCGTCGCCCGCGCCCAAGAGGTCATCGATTCTGCGACCGAGCAGTTGCGAGAGCGCGGCGGGCCCGATCGGGAGCAGTCGCTCGCCTACGACCTCGCGCACGCGGCGAGCGCCATTGCCACCGCCCGAGCCAACCTCGCCTACGCCACCCACGGCGAAACCGAGGCGAACCTCACGAGCGCCTTCCTCGGACTCGCCCTCAGTGACCTCGCCCAACGCGTACTCGGGCGCGAAGACCGCTGGGGTGTTAGCGGCGACTGGTTCGCGCCGTTTCGAGTATTCGTCACCGAGCAGCGCGACCCGAGTCGCCTCGCCTCACTCGCCGAATCGCCGGGGGACCGCCACCTCGGCGAAGACTTCGAGATGGTCCGGGACTACTTCGGGCGCTTCGCGGACGAGCAGATTCGCCCGCACGCCGAACACGTCCACCGCACCAATGGGGACATCCCCGAGTCGGTGATCGAGGGACTGCGCGACCTCGGGGGATTCGGCCTCTCCATCCCAACGGCCTACGGCGGGGACGCCACCGGCGGGGCTTCGGAATACCTGGCCATGGTGATCGCCACCGAGGAGCTCTCACGGGCAAGCCTTGGCATCGGCGGCTCGCTGATCACCCGACCGGAAATCCTCACGCGTGCGTTACTCGCCGGTGGTACACAGGCCCAGAAGGAAGAGTGGCTGCCGCGCGTGGCCACCGCCTCGGCGCTCGCCGCGATCGCGGTGACCGAGCCCGACTTCGGCAGCGACGTCGCCAATATCACCACCTCCGCCACCAAAACCGACGGCGGGTGGCTGATCAACGGGACCAAGACTTGGTGCACGTTCGCCGCGCGCGCCGAGGTGTTGGTGCTGCTCGCGCGCACCGACCCCGACCGGTCCAAGGCCCACCGGGGTCTGTCACTCTTCCTCGTTGACAAGCAGCGTGGCGACAGTCACGGCTTCGTGCTCAACCAGGACAGTGGCGGGCGATTGGAGGGCCGTCCGATTGACACGATCGGCTATCGCGGCATGCACTCCTACGAGGTCAGCTTCTCGCAATGGTTCGTGCCCGATGACAACCTCGTTGGTGGCGAGGCCGGACTCGGCCGCGGCTTCTACTACCAGATGGCGGGATTCGAGAACGGGCGGATCCAGACCGCGGCGCGCGCCGTGGGTGTCATGCAGGCGGCCTACGAAGCGGCACTGGCCTACGCGCGCGAGCGGCGGGTCTTCGGCGCGCCCATCATCGAGTACGAGCTCACGCGCGCGAAGCTAGGCACGATGGCCGCCATCATCCAGAGTTCACGCCAGTTCGCCCTCGCGGTCGCACGTCAGATGGGCGACGGGGGCGGGTCGATGGAGGCGTCGATGGCCAAGGCGTACGTCTGTCGAGCCGCCGAGTGGGTGACCCGCGAGGCCTTGCAGATTCATGGGGGCATGGGCTACGCCGAGGAGTACCCGGTCAGTCGCTACTTCGTCGACGCCCGCGTGCTCTCGATCTTCGAGGGTGCCGACGAGACGCTCTGTCTGAAAGTGGTCGCTCGGCGCCTACTCGACCGGGACTGACCTACTCGTCAATCGTGAAGGGCTCGTGCACCGCGCCGAGCGTGATGCCCGCCGAGTGGAGGTTGACCTTCTCGCCGCGCGCGCGCTGGGCGTGCATGGCGGCGCGCTCCCAGCGCTCCTCGACGCGGCCGTAGCGCCAGAACCCGAGGGCACCCAGCCAGATGACCACGAACAGTCCGACGATAGTGAAGCCCGCGCGGTTGATATCGAAGGACGCGGCGAACGACCAGAAACCGCCCGAGAGCTTTAATTCATTGGCGAAAACTTGGGCCAGCTCGAGCGTGCCGATGTAGAACGCAACGAAAACGCTCAGCCCGGTAATGGTGATGTTGTAGTACACCTTGCGAACGGGCTTTGAGAACGCCCAGCCGTACGCAAAGTTCATGAAGGAGCCGTCGATCGTGTCGAGCAGGCTCATTCCAGCGGCGAAGAGGATGGGCAGCGACAAGATCGCCCACAACGGCAATCCAGCGGCGACCGAGGTACCCGCGAGGACGAGGAACGCGACCTCCGTGGCGGTG
>JAJYPU010000244.1 GCA_021795095.1 Actinomycetes bacterium
GACACGCGAAAGGGAACTCCGGCGCTCGTCGGGGCGAACAACTCCGTGAGGAGTGCAGCATGAGTGGACTCACTAGAACTCACTCGGTTGCAACGGTACCGACCCCGTCGTCGCCTTCCTCGATGCCGGGGCGACGTTGACCGGACTCATGCAAGAGCTCGGCGCGTATCGCCGCGAGCACCCCGTCGACGACATCACGAGCGCACTGGTCAACGCCGAGATCGAATCCGAGCGCCTGACCCAACAGGAGTTCGCGTCCTTCTTCGTCCTGTTGGTCACCGCGGGCAACGAGACGACGCGCACCGCCATCGCTCACGCGCTCGAGGCCTTCACGCGCTTCACCGACCAGCGAGAGCGCCTCGCGAATGACTTCGAGGGTCTCGCCGCGACCGCAACGGATGAGATCGTCCGCTGGGCGTCGCCCGTGATCTGGATGCGACGCACGCTCGCGAGTGACTTCACGCTCTCGGGGGTGGACTTGCGCGCCGGGGACAAGGTGCTGCTCTTCTACAACTCGGCCAATCGCGACGAGGCGGTCTTTTCGGACCCCACCGTCTTTGACGTCGGGCGCACACCCAACCCACACCTCGGCTTCGGCGCGCCCGGCCCGCACTTCTGCCTCGGGGCGCACCTCGCGCGGCGCGAGATCACGGTGATGTGGCGGCGGCTGCTCAGTCAGTACCCGACGATCCACGCGACGGCCCCGCCGGTCCCGCTCGCCTCCAACTTCGTCAACGGCATCAAACACCTGCCGTTCACACTCGATTAGTCGGCGCGCCGAGCCTCCACCGCCTCGTCGAAGGACCGCAGTGCGCGTGGTCCCCAGACCGTGCCCGGACCACCGTTCATCATGATCGAAACACCGATGGCCTCGGCGACCTGCTGGCGGGTCACGCCGGCGCGCGCCGCGCCGCGGGCGTGCGAGACGACGCACCCGTCGCATTGACGGGTGATCGCCACGACCAGGGCCAACAACTCCTTGAACCCGGTTGAGAGCTCGCCGTCGGCCATCGCCGCGCGGGACATCTCTGAGTAGCCCTTCAGGACCTCGGGGACCATCGCGCGCAGGTCGAGTGCCGGTTGGCGAAGTTCGGCTCGCACCTCGTCGTTGTGTTCCATATGCACCTCCGTGTCGAGCGTAGCGACTCTCCCTACACTGGCCGCGTGATTATCAACGAGCTCCTCGCCAATAACCGCGCCTACGTCGCCCGTCACGGGCACCAGGTACTGCCCACCGAGCCCCAACGTCACCTGGCCGTGTTGACCTGCATGGACTCACGACTCGACCTGTTCGGGACCCTCGGCCTCGAGCTCGGCGAGGCACACCTGATCCGCAACGCCGGCGGACTCGCGACCGACGACGCCGTTCGCTCGTTGTTGCTCAGCCAGCGACTGCTCGGCACGCGGGCGATCATGGTCATCCACCACACCCGATGTGGCCTCGAGTCATTCGTCGAAGAGGAGCTGGCCGACGCGATCACCGCCGACATCGGCTTTCGCCCGCCCTTCCGACTGGGCGCCTACCGCGACGTCGACGCCGACGTCCGAGAGACGGTGGCCGCTCTTCGTTCGAGTCCCTTCGTGGACGGCACCGACGTGCGTGGCTTCGTCTTTGACGTCGACGACGGTTCGCTGCGCGAGGTCACCCCAGCGTCTTCTTGAAGCCCTGACTCATCTGTTCATAGCCGAGCGCCCGGTAGAACCGGTGGGCGGCGAGGCGCGGATTACGACTGGTGAGCTGTATGCGGTAGCACCCGGCGTCGCACGCGAGCACCTCAGCGGCGCGCAGCATCGCCGAACCGATTCCCCCGCCCCGTCGATCGCCGCGCACGTAGACGCTCTCGAGCTCACAGCACCAGCCGCCGGTGTGTTGGAAGTGGGGCAAGATGAGCACCTGACAGACCCCGACCACGTCGACGCCGTCGACCGCGACGAGGACCTCGCCGCCGCGATCACGAGTCGCGAGCACCGCGCGCCAGTACGCGTCGACGTCCTCGGGACGTTCGCTACCCGGGGCCAACGTCCCCTCGACGATGAGCGCCACCGCGTCGGGGACCTCGGCGCGTGTTATCCCTCGTACCGCGACGCTCACGGACGCGGGTCGATCGGGGTCAGGACGCCGACCGCACGTTCGACCGCCTCCGCGGCGTCCAGACAGAGGTCGTCGCGGTACATGGTGCCGATGATCTGCGCGCCCGTCGGCAACCCGTCGGCGACGCCGGTCGGCACGCACGCGGCCGGCAGGCCCATTAAATTCGCCGGCAACACAAAGCGGAACAGCTCCGAGACCGCCATCGCCGAATCCTGGTCGATGACGTCGAAACCGTGCGCGAAAGGTGGCTGGGTCCAGGTCGGTCCGACGATCAAGGGGTAGGACTCCATGAACTCGCGCCAGGCCCGTTCCACCGCGAAGCGGGACTGGTGCATCGCGTAGAGGGTTTCGTCGGTCGCCGAAAACACCACCGTCGTGAGCTCGAGGAATCGGCGGCCGTCATCGCCGAGGAGCGGTACGAACTGCGGCGCGGCGACCTTGAGACTGGTCATCATCAGCTCGGTCCAGGCCAGGTACGCCTCAAAGAGGTTCGGTGGCTCGACCTCGTCGACCTCGTAACCCGCGGCCTCGAGGGCGCGTCCGGCGACGCGAACCCCCTCGGCCACATCGGGGTGCGTCGCTCCCCCGCTCGGCTCAGGCACCAGGGCGACCCGGCGCGCCACTGGGCGGCCGCCGAGGGGCACGTCAACCGCCTGGGGGTCTCGCGGGTGCGAGCCCATCACAACCGACAAGCCGAGTCGCACGTCTGAGACGTGTCGGGCGAGCACGCCCTCGGCGAGCATGATTTGGGCGTTGATTGGACGCTCGATAGGGTCGGTGACGTTGGCCATCGGTACGCGCCCGCGCGACGGCTTGATCGACGCGATGCCGCAGGCGTAGGCCGGGTTGCGCAGCGAGCCACCGATGTCGTTGCCGAGCCCGATCGGGCTCATCCCCGCCGCGATCGACGCGGCCTCCCCGCCCGAGGAGCCGCCGGTCGTGCGGCCGCGCCGCCACGGGTTGTGCGCGGCCCCGTAGAGCGACGATTCGGTGTTGATACGAAGCCCCAGGTCGGGCATGTTCGTGCGCGCGAGCATCACCCCTCCCGCGGCGCGCATGCGCTCGACGGTGGGCGAGTCG
>JAJYPU010000245.1 GCA_021795095.1 Actinomycetes bacterium
TGTCCAACTGTTGTCAGCCAGACAGGATGATGACGGCGTAGACACCTTCGCTGATGACGGCGCGTGATCGTGTTGTCGTGCGGCGTCATCCACGGTGACGACGGTGGTCCTCGTGGTGTCGCCACCTCCTACTCGGCGTCCATCTCGGTGATGGCCTGTCGGGCGGCCTTCTCGTCGACGATCGCGCTGCGGTTCGCATAGGCGGCGACGAGGGCCTGGCGCGCGAGGTTGTTCACCGCTCGGGGGAGTCCTCGACCGGCCTGGTGCAGGCTCGAGAGGGCGTCGTCGGAAAACAGCGTGTCGGATCGCCCGCAGAGCTTCAGGTGATGGCTCACGTAGCTCGAGGTCTCCTCGGCACTCATCGGTGCCAGCGCGTAGCGCAGCGTCACGCGCTGATCGAGTGCCGCGAAGCTCCCCAGGCGAAGTCGCGCCCGCAGGCTCGGCTGGCCCAGGAGCAGTAGAGCGAACGGCGAGGCGCTGTCCATCTCTGAGTTGGTGAGTAGTCGTAGTTCCTCGAGCTGGTCCGCGTCGAGCAGGTGACTCTCGTCAACGATCACCACGACCCGTCGTCCGCGCTCGCTGGCCTCTTTCCCCAAGAGCTCGCCCGCCTGGGCGATGAGGGCGGACTTGAAGAAGCGTGGCTCGCCACCCAGGCGAGAAACGATCTCGGCGTAGAGGCCCCGGGCCCCGATCGCGGGGTTCGCCAGGTAGATGACGCTGTGGCGACTCGGCTCGAGCGCGGCGATCGCCGCGCGCGCCGCGACGGTCTTGCCCGAACCCACCTCACCGGTCAGCACCCCGATCGCCTGTTCTTCGACGAGAAAGGCGATGCGCGCGAGCGCCTCTTGGTGAGCACGGTGGCGGTGCAGCATCGACGGCGCCAGGTCCTTGGAAAAGGGCATCTTGGTGAAACCGAAGTGTGAGCGTATCTGGTCGATGCTCATCGGGCTTGCCCGTCCTGGTTGGTGGGCTCAGCCTGCGCTGGCCCGTCGTGGATCTGTGAGTAGCCGATCGGCGCGCCGGTGTCGCGGCGGTGCCGGGCCTCGACGAGTCCGAGGTAGTCGATGCCGGTCGGTGGGCCCGGCGGCGGGACGACCCTGGCCATCGGGTGCACGTGACGGCCGATCTTTTGGGGCACCGCCAGACCGAAGTCGGCGTCGTGGTAGCGCACGGTGATGGCTTGAAGGTCGAAGGGATCAAAGACCAGCTCAACGCGCCGTCCGATGAGGGCCTGGTCGACCTCGTAGTGGTTCGCGAACAACGACACCGTCGCCAACTTGGTGACCGTGCGGGTCTCGCAGAACAAGAACGCCTCGCGCACGAGCGCCATCGAAGGGATCCGTGGCGCACCGAGCACACTGAAGCGGCCCAGGGGCGTCTCGTTGGTCTCGGAGTGCACGCGAGCGTGATAGACCCGCTCGACCCAGGCCACGAAGCGCGCCTCGAGCACCTCGAGAGTGGGAATCTCCGAGTGGGCGGCCTCGACGAGGAACTGGTCGCGCACGGTGCGAAAGAATCGCTCGATCTTGCCCCGGCCCTGGGGTCGACCCGGCCGGCTGTGCACGAGGCGCACGCCGAGGACCGCGAGGGCGCGCAGCAGCTGCTTGGAGACGAAACTCGATCCGTTATCGAGGTAGACGGTCCCCGGCAGCCCGCGTGACAAGATCCCCCGACGTAGCGCGCTCTCGGCGGAGAGGGTGTCCTCCGCGTGGGTCCAGCGGTGCCCGGTGACCAGGCGCGAGTGGTCGTCGAGGAAGCAGAACAGGATCGCCTTCTTGCCCCCGATGACTGGTCCGTGCAGCGCGTCGCCGACCCAGAGCTCGTTCGGGTGCGTGGCCTCGAAGCGACCGAAGGCGACGTTGCCCGCACTGAGTTGTGCGCGGGTAAGTCCGAGGGCGGCGAAGTGGCGCTGCAGGGTGCGCGGGTGCGGGGACCACTCGTGACTGACTCTGATCATCTGCGCGATGTGAGCCGCGGTTCGCGCGGGGTCCTCGCGGCGCAAATCACAAGCGAGCGAGAGCAGCCCCGCCGGGGTGCGCGCTTCGACGCGTCGAGGGCTCGGCGCCAGGGCCGCAAAGCCACCCGCCCGATAGGCGCGGATCCACCGGTCGATCGTGGGACGAGAGACGGTGACCGGCGTGCCGTCGGGTCCGGTGTGGGTGGTCTCGGCGAGGCCGCGCACGATGCGTCCGCGTTCTCGCGTGGACATCGTGTCGTTCGACGCCTCGCGCACGAGGGCGTAGCGAAAGAGCGCGATGTCCTCGGCGCGCTGTCGTTGTTGTTGCTCTGGGTGACGTGATGTCACGTTCGCCTCCTGGTTTTGAGCACCGGGCGGTGCCAAGAACCAGGCTCGCCGCTCAGCGCGGCGCTGGGAAGGGTGAGTTCGTGTTGGAAAGCAAGGTGCCGCCGGTCATCGCACTCACCCAGGACCAGACCGGCCGGGGCCCGAACAAGAGGGTGGCCGCGCGCGTCGCGAGTCCGATCGCCTCGAGCGCGTCGGCGAGGAGAGATCCCTGGGGGGTGACCTGCTCCAGACGAGCGTCAAGCGCGAAGGCCCAGCGGCGAAAGTGCTCCTGGATCGCTAGGACGCGTGACGAGAACCGTCTCAGCCAACCGCGCACGGTCTCCTCTGGTCGAGCCAGCCGGGCGGCGATGGTTCGGTGCCCGGCGCCGCTGGCCTTCTCCAAGAGCGCCCTGCCGATCACCGCCACCTCGTCGACCCGGCGAGAAAGACAGACGTCGGGCAACAACACCGAGGTCGTGCGGCAGGTGGAACAGCGGGCCCTTCGAGGGCGAAGCTCCTCATTGTTGGTCTGCGTGCGCAGCACCCGACGCCGGGCGTGACCCCAGGGACGCAACTGGCCGTCACAGTGCGGGCAGGTTAGGCGTTGCGCGCGCAGTTCGCGCTCGACATGGGTGGGGTCGTTCACTACGATGAGCATCGGTGTCTCCGGGCATCTCAGAGGACCCCTTCGCGCTCAGGCAAAGAGAAGAGCGAGGGGGTCCTTGTCTTTTTCTAGGACTCCCAACGTTGTCATCGCCCGAAGCGACAACGCAACCACCCAGGGTGCCTCAGCGCATCATCACGGTCAGTGGCGCTTCAGAGGGAGTTGCTGGGCACGGAACGTGTCGCCCTACAGGTGTTCGGTTGG
>JAJYPU010000246.1 GCA_021795095.1 Actinomycetes bacterium
CCGATCTGCACCCGCGCGCCCCACGCCCAGCCGGTGAGGCTGATGATGAGGCCGATGACGAACTCGTTCGAGCGGCTGTTGACCGGCAGGTAGCTGTCGATGACGATGAGCAGCGGCACCCCCGGGATGGCGAGAAAGACGTTGGAGAGCAGCGTGAGCCCGTCGTCGGGCACGCCGCCCAGGTAGCCCGCCGAAATGCCGATCGTCATTGACAGCAGCGTCGCGACCAGGCCCGCCACGAGGGCGACAACCATCGTGGCGCGCGCGCCGACGAGGAGCTGAGAGAAGATGTCCTGGCCGAGGCTCGTCGTGCCGAGCCAGTGGTGCGAGGACGGCGTGAGCAGCGCCGTGAAGGCGGTCGAGCTCGGGTTGTAGGGCGCGAGCCACGGCCCGACCACGGTCAGCACGATGAAGAACCCGAGGATTCCGAGCCCGAGGATCACCTTGGGCGAACGCGGCAGCGCGAGGCCCCTCATACCGCGGCCTCACTGCGGGTGCGCGGATCCAAGACTAGGTAGACGACGTCGGCGATCAAGTTCGCCGCGAGTACCGTCAGGGTGATCACGAGGAAGATCCCCTGGATGAGCGGGTAGTCCTCGTTCAAGACCGCCTGGAGCAGTAAGTCACCGACGCCGGGGTAGTTAAAGACGAGCTCAACCAAGAGCGCCCCCGAGACCACGAGGCCGATGGCGAGCGAGAGGTTCGCGATGCTCGGCAGGACCGCGTTTCGCGCGGCGTGAGCGATGACCTTGCGCCGGGGCAGACCCTTCGCGACGGCCATGAGCACGAAGTCCTCACCGATCATCGTGATCATCATGTTGCGCATTCCGAGCATCCAGCCCGCGACCGAGCTCAGCACGATGGAGATGACGGGCAACTCGCCGTAGCGCAGCACGCTCGCGATGAAGGTCCAGTTCCAGCCCGGCGTGGCGCTCTGGCTGTAGGCGCCGAGCACCGGGAACCAGTGCAGGTTGCTACCGAAGACGAGCAGCATCACGGTGCCGAGGAAGAAGTACGGGACGGCCTGGAAGAAGGTCGCGGTCGGGATCATGCTGTCGAACCTCGAGCCGCGGGTCCAGCCGAGCAGGGCGCCGGCCAGGGTGCCGAGCGCGAAGCTGATGATCGTCGAGATCCCGATCAGACCGATGGTCCACGGCACCGACTCGCGCAGGATCGAGCTGACGGGCGAACCGAGCGTGATCGAGACGCCGAGGTTGCCGTGGAAGAGTTGGCCGAGGTACGTGAAGTACTGCGCGATGATGCCCTGCTTGAACCCCATGCCGAAGGAGAGGCGGATGGCGCGGATCTCGGCGGGGGTGACTTGACTGGTGATCTTGCCGATCAACGTCTGGACGGGGTTGCCGGGCATCAGCCGGGGCAGGATGAAGTTGGCGGTCACGGCGACCCACGCCGTGAGCAGGTAGAGCCCGAGGCGACGCGCGACGATCCTCACGACGCGACCCCCGCGATGCGCCGCTCCTGGGTGCCGAGGGACCCCGTGACCTCGGCGTCCTCGACGCAGCCACAGCTCGCGCGCACGATCAGTTCGGTCGGCAGCACGATGGTCGGCTTCTTTCCGTCGGGGTCGTCGAGCAGGGCGACGAGGGCGTCGACCGCGACCTCCCCGAGGATGCTGCCGGACTGGCGGATCGTGGTGAGTGACGGGTTGAAGTAGCGCGTGAGCGAGATGTCGTCAAAGCCCGTCACGGCCACGTCCTCGGGCACCTTGATCCCGCGTGCGCCCAGCGCGTAGATGACACCCACCGCGGTCTGGTCGTTCGCGCACGCGAAGGCCTGGGGCAGTGGTCGGTCCAGCGTGAGGCGTTCTTGCATCACGGCCTCGCCGCCCGCCGAGGTCCAGTCGGACTCGAGGATGTCGGCGGGGTCCACGGTCGCGCCGAGTTCGGTGATGGCGTCGAGGAAGGCGTGGGTACGCGCCACGCTGTCGGGGCTCTCCTTGGAGCCGGTCACGAAGCCGACGCTCTTAACGCCGTGGACCGTGACGAGGTGCGCGGAGAGGTCGCGCATGGCCTGTTCGTTGTCGACGCGCACCGTCGCCGCCGAGGGGAAGTCGCCCCGTCCCGACAAGAGCACGATCGGGATCTTCTTGGACAGGTACGCGACGTCCTCGTCCTTCAAGACTCGATCGAGCAGGATGAGCCCGTCGACCGTGCCCGTGAGGTTGAGCAGCGAGGACATGTTCGAGGGGTGGCTGTCGTCTGAGCTGCTCAACAGCAACGAGAAGCCGTGCTGGGCGGCGCGCGTCTCGGCGCCGCGAATCACGATGTCGGTGTAGAGCAGGCTCGCCTCCTCCACCCCGAGCACGCCACTGTCGACGCCAGCGCGCATGAAGACCAGTCCGAGGATCCAGCGCTTGCCACTCGAGAGACCGCGCGCGACCGAGTTGGGGACGAACTCGAGCTCCTCCATCGCGGCGAGGACCCGCTCACGGGTTTCGGGTCGCACCGAGTCAAGGGCGTTGATCGCTCGGCTCACCGTGGCGATGGAGACGCCGGCGCGGGCGGCGACGTCGTAGATCGTCGCTGGCGAATCGACCATGTCTCCCCCTGACTGCGCTAGCACCGCGAATGTAACCGCTTACAGCGATGTAACCGCTTACAACGTAGTGACCTCGAAGGGTCCTGTCAAGCCACTGCTTGGGGATTCTTTCACGAGCGCCGGCGTTCGTGCGCCCGCGGATCGTCGCGGCGTCAGCCCTGACGCATCGAGCCCTCGCGGATAAAACGCGCGTGCCAGGACAGCGACTCCTCGAGCAGGTGCGGGGTGTGCTTGCCCGAGGTCGCCGCGCTCGCACGGTCGAGGTAGTCCTGGAGCATCGGACGGTAGTCGGGGTGAGCGCACTGGTCGATGATCTTCTGGGCGCGACGTCGTGGCGCGAGACCGCGTAGGTCGGCTACGCCCTGCTCGGTGATGATCACGTGCACGTCGTGCTCGGTGTGGTCCACGTGGCTCACCATCGGCACGATCGAGGAGATGGCGCCGCCCTTCGCGGTCGAGGGCGTCAGGAACATCGCGATGTAGGCGTTGCGCGCGAAGTCCCCCGAGCCGCCGATGCCGTTCATGATGCTCGTGCCCATGACGTGGGTCGAGTTGATGTTGCCGTAGATGTCGGCCTCGATCGCGCCGT
>JAJYPU010000247.1 GCA_021795095.1 Actinomycetes bacterium
TCTGGGCGCCGTGCGCGGGATCGACGACGGACTCGCCGCGCGACTGGTCGCCGGTGCACCCTGGTCGGGTCCCGAGGACCTCGTGCGCCGCGCCGGGTGCTCGCAGACTCACCTCGAGTCACTGGCCGCCGCCGGTGCCCTCGACGCCTTCGGACCGTCACGGCGGGCTCTCACCTGGTCGGCTGGCGCGGCGGCCCAGTCATCGCCCGACCGGCTCGCCGGGGTCATCACGGGACTCGTCGCGCCGGCGCTCGCCACACCGACGCCGATGGAACGCGTCGCCGACGACCTCTGGGCGCTCGGGCTGACCCCCGAGGCGACGGCGATGGAGTTGATCCGTCCGACGTTGCGCGCGAGTGGCGTGGTGACGGCCGCCTCGCTGGTCGGCGCGGAGCAGACACGCGTGGCGGTGGCCGGTGTGGTCACGCATCGCCAGCACCCCGAGACCGCCCACGGCGCCGTCTTCCTCAACCTCGAGGACGAGACGGGTCACGTGAACGTGATCTTCTCCAAGGGTGCGTGGGCGCGGTGGTCCGCAGTCGCTGGACGCGCCGGCGCGCTCGTGGTGCGCGGCTCACTGCAACGCGGGCAGGGGACCCTCGCGCTCAGCGCGGAGTCGGTCGAACCGTTGTCACTGGCCGCGACGCGCTCGCGCGACTGGCACTGATCAGCGGTCGAAGGCGTATTCGGCGCGTTCACCCAGTTCGACCTGGAGGCGGACCTCCAGCTGGACGAGGGGGAGGTCATCGGCGTGGGTGACCCCCACGCAGCGTGATGACGTGTGCAGCACGTCAAAGCGCAGCGGGTGGTGGTGCAGGATCGAGCCCACGAATACCGGGAGCAACGCCTCGGGGCTCTCGGTGAAGTCGTGCGTCGCGAACTCGGCGGTGAGCAACGGCCAGATCGCGGGCTGAAAGCCCCACAGGTTCATCGAGACCGTCGTCTCGGCGTCCAGCGAGACCGGCGACAGGCCGTCGTCGGAGACGAAGCCGTTCGGTGAGTTGTGGACGAGGCGACGTTCGACGATGTCGGTGAGGTGGCCGTTGACCACGTTACAGACACCCCGTGAGACCGGTAGATCGCCCACCAGCGCCCGGTCCAAGCGAAAGCCGATGAGGCAGTTGGTGGACTTGGTCGTGAGGTGTTCACTCAGGAGGCTGAACACTTCACGACCGTAGAGGTCGTCGGCGTTGGAGATGGCGAAGGGAATGGTCGGGTCGAGGAAGGGTAGCGCCGCGAGTGTCGCGGGGACCGTGCCCTGAGGCTGTGCCTGGAGCGCGAAGTCGACCGACCACTCCCGCGGCCACGTGGCGCTGACGTGGCGGCGGATCTCGGGGCCCGTCTCGGGGTTGATCACGAGCACGATGTGCGAAAAGCCCGCGGCGACGGCGTCCGAGGCGATGAGATCGATGACACCCTCACCGTGCAGGCCGATGGGCGCGAGTTGCTTCAGTCCCCCGTAGCGACGAGCCCGACCGGCGGCCAGGATGACCAGTGACGGGCCCGTCACGACCAGCGCACCACTGCACTCGCCCACGTCATGCCGGCGCCGAAGCCCGTCAAGAGGGCGTACTCACCGGCCTTAACGCGCCCGTTGGCGATGGCGTCGTCCATCGCGAGGGGGATCGAGGCGCTCGAGGTGTTGCCGTAGCGATCAAGGACCACCACCGCGCGCTCCATGTCGATGCCGAGGCGCTGGGTGGCGGCCTGGATGATGCGAATGTTCGCCTGGTGGGGCACGACGAGCGCGATGTCCTCGGCCTTCACGTCGGCGTTGGCCATGGCGGTCGTTGCCGACTCGACCACGACGCGCACGGCCCGCCGGAAGACCTCCTTGCCGTCCATCTGGATGTAGCCCCCGTGCTCACAGGTGAGCAGGTCCGCCCAGTTCCCGTTCGCGCCCAAGACGAACGAGAGCAGGTCGTTGCCGTCGGCGTCGTACTCGAGCACGGTCGCCCCGGCCCCGTCAGCCAGCAGGACCGCCATGTTGCGGTCCGACCAGTCGGTCCAGCGTGAGAGATTCTCGGCGCCGATGACGAGCACGCGGCGTTGACCCGTCTCGAGCAGGCCGTAGGCGGTGCGCACGGCGTACATGAACCCGCTGCAGGCCGCGTTGAGGTCCATCGCTGGACAGGTGAGGCCCATCTCGGCGGCGATCAGGGTCGCGGTGGCCGGGGTGATCCGGTCCGGCGTGGTTGTGGCGAGCACCAAGAAGTCGATGTCGTCGACGCCGACGCCCGACGCGGCGAGGGCGCGCTGGCCCGCGAGGACGCCGAGGGACTTCGCCGAACCGCCGATGCGACGCTCACGGATACCGGTGCGCTCGGTGATCCACGCGTCCGAGGTGTCTAAGGTCTGGGAGAGTTCGTCATTCGTGACGACCCGGTCGGGAACGGCGGCACCCCACCCCTTGAATCGAACGCCCATGGAAAAGCCCTTTCGCCGACCGGTATGAGGCCAGTCTAGGTCGGACCTACGCGCTCGGCGGTGCCTTCAATACCTGCAGTGTGCAGCGCGCGACTGCGATCAGCCGCTCACGCTCGTCTGTGAGTTCGATTCCCCAGACCTGGACCGAGCGGCCCTTGCGGAACGGCGTCGCCGTCGCGGTGAGCTGTCCCGAGGCCATCGAGCGAAGGTGCGAGCAGTTGAGCTCGGTGCCGACCACGATGTGCTCGGGTCCGACGCTGATCGCGCCGCCGAAGGAGGCCGCGCCCTCGGCGAGTAGCGCCGAGACCCCACCGTGGAGGATGCCGTAAGGCTGGTGGACCTTGGGTCCGACCTCGAGGCGCAGCACGACGCGCTCGCCGGAGGCTTCGACCACTTCGACGCCGAGCAGGTCATGCACGTTCTCGCTCGTGGTGAAACCGTCGAGGAAGTCCATCGGGCAATCATATGGGGCCCGGTAGCCTCGCACGTATGACCCGACTCGTCGACCTACGAAGCGATACCGTCACCCAGCCCACCGCGGCGATGCGCGAAGCGATGGCGAGTGCGCCCGTCGGTGACGACGGGTACGGCGAGGACCCCACCATCAACACCCTCGAGGCGCGGGTCGCGGCGCTGCTCGACAAGGAGGCGGCCGTCTTCGTGCCCTCGGGGGTGATGGCGAACCAGATGGCGATGCGCGTGCTCACC
>JAJYPU010000248.1 GCA_021795095.1 Actinomycetes bacterium
CCATGTCAAAGAGCAGCGAGTTCTTGGTCGGCGCGTTGGGGATGAAGGCGAGGTAGGTGGGCACGTCGCTGGAGACGACGGCCGGGGCGAGAGCCCGCTCGAAGAAGTCGAGCACCTCGAGTGGCGCGCGGCCCTCGGCGGTGATCATGGTCGCGAGCTCGTCCATGGGCAACGGGGCGAGCCCGCCGAAGTCGAGCGGGACGGGGTCCATGGCGAGCCGGTCACGGCAGTAGTCGAGAATGGCGTTGGTCGCCTCAGCGTCGTATTCAAACATCGGATGTCCCATAACTCGTTACCTTTCGAATGAGGCCCTTGCTATCGTAGACACCCGGGCCGACCCGTCGAGGTGGGCCGGTCGAACCGGTCGGTAGCATATGGCATGAGCACGACGACGATCGGTTTCCTCGGCCCGGAGGGATCGTTCTCGCACGAGGCCGTCACCACGCTCGAAAGCGGTCGGGCGGTCGCGGTCGCCACGATCGGCGACCTGCTCGCCGACGTCGCGGGTGGTCGGCTCGACCGGGCGCTGCTGCCCATCGAGAACGGGATCGAGGGCACCGTCTCGGCGACGATCGACGGGCTGGTCTTCGACTACGACCTCTACATCGAGCGCGAGGTCGTGCGTCCGATCCACCTGCACCTCCTGGCGCGCCCGGGCGTCTCGCTCGCCTCGGTCACCACGGTGTACAGCTACGTGCACGCCCTCGCCCAGGTCCGCGGATTCCTCGCTGGCATACCGCGCGCCGCCGTCGTCCAGTCCACGTCGACCTCGGAGGCGGCGCGGCTCGTCTCCCAGTCCGACGAGCCGTGGGCCGCCGTCGGCTCGGCGATGGCCGGCGAGCTGTTCGGCCTCGAGTCGCTCGCCCCGGACATCGAGGACCACCCGGGCAACGCCACGCGCTTCGTCGTCGTGGGCCGCGACGCCATCGCGGCGCCCACCGGACATGACCGCACGACCATCGTGTGCTTCCAGGACAACGACCGGCCCGGCTCGCTCTACGGGATCCTCGGGCGCTTCGCCGCGCGAGACATCAACCTGACCAAGCTCGAGAGCCGACCGACCAAGCTCGGCCTCGGTGACTACTGCTTCGTGATCGAGTTCGAGGGTCACGTCGACGACGACATCGTGGCCGACTGCCTGGTCGACCTCCAGGTCCACCTGGCGCGCGTGAAGTTCCTCGGCTCCTACCCGGTGACCGGGGAGGCCGCGTCGAACAAGCGCGCCGAGATCGACGACGCCCGTCGCGCGGCGCGCGACTGGATGGAATCGCTGCGCGCCCGGGTGCGGCCCACCGACTGAAGCCAGGCTGGCCGGCGCGGCGTCGCGGTCGTGCATCACCGACCCGACGAGTCGCGGCGCGCGACTGGATGGAACTTGGCCACACGCGGTTGACACGCCACGTGATGGGCCGCGTTCGCGATGAGGTGGAACTGTGCGAGCGCGGGGCACCGAAGCGCTGACGCGCCCGGCGTCCCAGTAACCCCGTGAAATCACTGACGTGTTGCGAAACGGTGATGTACTCTTCGGTCGATAGGTTCAAAGGGGGGGCATGACGCACTCGCTCACAAAGCCCTGTTCCACGAAGCGTGCGGTCTTGCGCGGGATCGGTCCCACGATCGCCACGATCATCATCCTAGGAGCGGGCGTTCTCGTGCCCCTCTCCAAGTCGCCGGCGGGGGCGTCCACCGGTGGCGCGATCACGGTGGTCTGTGGCAAGCAGTCACGGGCCGTCGGCAATTTCTTCGTGTCCTGTGAGGGGTCGGCGAGCAAACTGGTGACGGTTTCGGTGTCGCTTCAGCCGTGCGCCTCGGTCGCGACGTGCACGGTCAGGGAACTCCAGTCCGTCGTGGCCCTGAAGGGTCCCGCTACGACCGGTGAGTACATATTCACGGGCGGATCCGTTGCCCAGTTGGGGTTGCAGCGTACGGCGGTCACTACCGGGACGACGAGTCCTAGCGGGTCAACGGGTGCGGCCGGATCGACCGGCGTCAGCACGGCGACGACACCGGCGTCGACGCTGCCGGGGCACGGTGCGTCCACCACTGCGACACCGACGTTCAGGTCGATTGACTTCCGCTACAGCCTGTCGGCTCCGGGCAAGCCGACGGTGGTCCTCACCGTCACGGTCGCAACGGCCGCCCACTTCGGGCTCACCAATCCCGTCTTGTCTATTCAAGACGACAAGAACGTCGCCGATGGCGCCGCCAAGAGCCAACCGGTAGAGTGATCGGCCCCGACCGTGCTGCGGAGATCTCAACCGAGTGGTGAGCCACGCGCTGGCGCTGTCCGAGACCGAGGCCGCGTCGAGTAAGCGCGCCGAGGTCGACGACGCCCGTCGCGCGGCGCGACTGGATGGAATCGCAGCGCCCGCGTTCGCCTACTCGCCTGATCGAGGCGCGTCGACCTCGCCCTCGATGTCGAGGTGGGGCAGGATCCGGTCCAGCCAACTCGGCAGCCACCAGTTCCGCTGGCCGAGGAGGAACATGGTCGAGGGCACGAGCAGGAGTCGCACGATCGTGGCGTCGATCAACACCGCGGCCGACAGCCCGACGGCGAGCTGCTTCACGACGACCAGGTTCGACGTCACGAAAGACAGGAAGACGCTGATCATGATCATCGCCGCGGCGCTGATGACCCGGCCGGTGCTCGCGAGGCCCCCCGCGACGGCGTCGTGGTTGTCGTGGCTGACCTCCCAGAGCTCCTTCACCCGCGACAATAAGAACACCTCGTAGTCCATCGAGAGTCCAAAGACGATGGCGAACATCATCATCGGCACGTAGGACTCGATCGGGATGTTCTCGTTCACGCCGATCAGACCGCGTCCCCAACCCCACTGGAAGACGGCGACCACGACGCCGTAGGCGGCCCCGATGCTGAGCAAGTTCAACGCCGCTACCTTGAGCGCCAGCACCAGGCTACGAAAGGCCGTCATGATGAGGAGGAACGCGAGGAGGATGACGAGCCCCACGATCAACGGTGTGCGCGAGCGCACCACGCCGTCGAACTGCAGTTGGGACGCGGTGGGCCCCGTGACGTACGCGCGGTAGGGAGTGCCGGCCAACGCTCGGGGCAGGGTGGTCTCGGTCAGTC
>JAJYPU010000249.1 GCA_021795095.1 Actinomycetes bacterium
TATGCGTTGGTAGGAGAAATGTCCCACCCGCATACGTGTTGGGAATGCGACGAGGAGCTGCGATGAACACGAACCGGCGATCAAGTGTGAACACGAACGACATGCTCGGGCTCCTGATGCGAGACCTAGACCGTTACCCCATGCCCAACTACGACGAGCAGGTCGAGTTGGCCAAACGAGTCACCGCGGGCGACGAAGAGGCGAAAAAGCAGATGGTGGCGGCGAACTTGCGCCTCGTCCTGCACTGGGCCCGCCGGTACCAGGACCGCGGCGTGGAGATGATCGACCTGGTCCAGGAGGGTACGTTCGGACTCCTGCGCGCCGTCGAGAAGTTCGACTGGGAGCGGGGATTCAAGTTCTCGACGTACGCGACGTGGTGGATCCGCCAGGCCCTGCAGCGTGCAGTCCAGCAGCATGGCCGCACGATTCGAATTCCGCTCGAGGTGGGTGAGCAACTCCAGCGCCTCGAGGCGACCTCGGCCGAACTGACCTCCCTGTTCGCGCGCAAGCCAACCGACGACGAATTGACTGAAGCCACGGGCATGTCTAAGGCGGAGCGTGACAACCTGCGTGGACTCGCCGGCGTGACCGCGAGCCTCGACCAGCCGGCGTCGTCGGACTCTGCGACGACGTTGGGCGACCTCGTCGCCCCGAGTCAGCACGACTGGGTCGGCGACATCGAGCAGTCCATGGTCGACCAGCAACTGCTTGACGCCCTCGACCAGTTGACCGATATCCAGCGCGACGTCCTCTCCTACCGCTTCGGGCTCAACGGCTCATCGCCACTGTCACTCCAGGCCACGGCCAACGTGATGGACATCGGCGTGCGTCGCGTCCGTCGAGCCGAAGAAGAGGCGATGGCGATCCTTCGCAAGGACCAGACCGTCATCGCTGCCCACGAACTCGCCTAGCGGTCTTCCAGACTGATGAGGGCCGCGAGGTCCTCGGGCAGGGCGACCTCAAATGACGTCCACTCACCCGTTGCGGGGTCGTGAAACCCCAACCGGGTGGCGTGGAGGAACACCCGCTCGGCCTCGAGGCGCGGCTCACGGCGGTGACCGTACCGGTTGTCGTTGACCACAGGATGGCCTATAGACGCCAGATGGACGCGGATTTGATGCGTACGGCCCGTTTCCAGCTTCAGCTGTAAGACGGTCGTACGCGGCGACTCGAGCCGGGACAGGACCTCGTAGGCCGTCCTCGCCCACCGGCCGTCGGCCCGAACGGCCATCATGGTCGGGGTTCTCGTCGAACGACCAATCGGGGCATCGACAACCCCGCGCGACTCGGTCACGTGGCCCTCGACGAGTCCGATATAGATCCGCTCGATCGCACGCTCGGCCAACTGCTCGTGCAGTCGCTCGTAGCCGAGGGGCGATCGGGCGATCACGAGCAGCCCCGAGGTCCCTTTGTCGAGACGGTGCACGACGCCGGGGCGAGACGGGTCGCCAAACCCGCGCTGACGTAGCTCGTCCAGTTCGGGGTATCGAGCGAGTAGCCCCGCGACGAGTGTGCCCGATCGTTGGCCGGCTCCGGGATGAACCACCTGTCCCGGCGCCTTATTCACCACGATGAAGTCGGTCGACTCGGCCACCACGTCCACTGACACCGAACCGTCAGGTTCCACCCAGCCGTCATCGATGTCGGGCAACGTGGCCACGAGCCGTTGGCCCGAAACCAACGGCGTTGACGCTTTCTTGAGTGCCGCACCATCCACACTGACCGCACCGGTGGCAATTACCACCGCGATGAGCGCTCTGGGTCGTCCCGTCAACATCGCCAGTGCGCGATCACATCGCACGCCGTCGAGACCGTCGGGTACCACGACATTGAGCCGACCGTCTTCGAACTCGTCGGTGTCGCTCATCGTCTCATCAACGTATCGCCTCGCAGTGCCACCACGAGCAGAACGACGAAACCGCAGGTAACCGCCACGTCGGCGGCGTTGAACACGGGGAACGAGCCGACGGCGATGAAGTCGGTCACCCGGTGGGGTGTGGCCATGAGCCGGTCCACGACGTTGGCGACCCCACCACCGACCAGGAGCCCGAATCCCACCGCTGGAGCTCCGTTGCGAGCCCGTACCGCTGCGACCAAGAGGGCGAGCGCGACCACCGTCGTGACCACGGTCGTGACGAGCGGGCCCGATCGATTGAGCGAGAACGAGATGCCGGCGTTGTACTGCAGGCGCAGCCAAAGTGGCCCGAGCACGTGCAGCGGGCGTGTGAGGGTCCGGCGTGCCCAGGCCTTACTCGCCGCATCCACGACGAGTACGCCGAGGGCGGTGACCAGCACCGTGCGATTAGGCGCGATCCTCAGCCGTTGGCGCGGCACGTCACACAGGTGAACACGGGCACCTGTGCCCGGAGTCGATCCTTTGCGATCGGCTCGTAACAGCTGTCACAGCGCCCGTAGCTCCCATCGTCGACCCGTGCCAACGCGACGTCGATCAGCTCAATCTTCAGGCGCTCATTGTCCAACTGCATCTTCAACTGGTCGCGGTCGTAATCCGAGCCCGCGCTCGAGCCGTCTTCTTCGTCGTACTCCGGCCGCTCGCGCCCCTCCAGCAAGTCATTCACTGCGCTCTCGAGGACCGTGATCTGCTCCGCGGTGACCGACTGGGTTTCCAGGAGCAGCTCACGAAGTTCGGCGAGGAACGCAACGTCATTCGCGTAGGGCTTGGAGTGCATCTTGCGTTCCAGCGCCTCTTGACGCTTGCGCTCCTCGAGCTCACGGCGCTCCTGACGCTTCTGCTCCTCCTGGTTCCGACGCTCGATCTCTCGTTGCTTGCGCTGGCGTTCGGCCTCGACCGCCTTCTTCTTCGCCTCGATCTCACGGAGCTTCTTCGCCTCAACCGCGGCGCGTTCACGCGCCTTGCGCTGCAGTTCGTGCTCCTTTGCTGCGGCCTTGGCCTTGGCCTCACGTTCCTTTGCGGCGGCCTTGGCCTTGGCCTCGCGCTCCTTTGCCGCGGCCTTAGCCTTGGCCTCGCGCTCCTTTGCCGCGGCCTTAGCCTCGCGTTCGCGCTGCGCCTTGGCGGCGGCGGCGGCCTTGGCCTTGGCGGCGGCGGCCTTCTTCGCGGCGGCGGCCTT
>JAJYPU010000250.1 GCA_021795095.1 Actinomycetes bacterium
GCGGCCGGATCGTGAGCGACGGCGTTCGCATCGACGGCCGTGGCATCGCTGATATCCGTCCGCTGTCGGCAGAAGTCGACCTCTTCCCGATGACTCACGGTTCGGCGCTGTTCCAGCGCGGCGAGACCCAGGTCGTCAACGTGACGACACTCGGGATGCCGCGCATGCGCCAGCAGCTCGACACCATCAGCCCCGACGAGTTCCGTCGGTACATGCACCACTACAACTTCCCGCCCTACTCGGTGGGTGAGACCGGCCGCGTGGGCATGCCCAAACGCCGCGAGATCGGACACGGCATGCTCGCCGAGCGCGCCCTGATCCCGGTACTGCCGAGCGAGCAGGACTTTGCCTACACGTTGCGGGTCGTCTCGGACATCATGCAGTCCAACGGTTCGACGTCGATGGCGTCGGTCTGTGGTTCGACCCTGTCACTGATGGCCGCCGGTGTGCCGATCAAGGCGCCGGTCGCCGGCATCGCCATGGGGCTCGTGTACGAGAACGGTGCCTACGTGACCTTGACCGACATCCTCGGGGCCGAGGACGCCTTCGGCGACATGGACTTCAAGGTCGCCGGAACTGCCGACGCTGTCACCGCCTTGCAACTCGACACGAAGATCGACGGGCTGCCCGCGAACGTGCTGGCTGACGCGCTGCGCCAGGCGCACCAGGCGCGTCTCACCATCCTTGACGTGATCACCTCCACGATCGACGCGCCGCGCGCCCAGGTGTCAGAGGTCGCGCCCAAGATCGTGACCCTCGAGATTCCGATCGACAAGATCGGCGAGGTCATCGGGCCGAAGGGCAAGGTCATCAACACGATGCAGCAAGAGACCGGCGCAGACATCGCCGTGGACGACGACGGCGTTGTGGGCACCGTGACTATCGGAGCTAAGGACGGCCGTGCCGTTGAGGAAGCTCGTCGACGTATCGCGCTCATCTTGGACCCACCGACGGCGGAAGTCGGTGCGACGTACGCCGGACGGGTCGTGAACATCGCGAAGTTCGGTGCGTTCATCAGTCTCATGCCCGGGCGCGATGGATTGTTGCACATCTCCAAGATGTCGCCGCTCAACGGCGGCAAGCGCATCGGCCAGGTCGAGGACGTCCTCGAGCTCGGTCAGGCGATCGAGGTCCGTGTCGACGACATCGACCCGCAGGGCAAGGTGTCGCTGTCACTGGCCGGCGAGTACGCCGACGTGGCCACTGACGCCGGCGACGACGGCCCACGCTCGCGTCCGCAGCGCGACCGCGGTGAGCGAAGTGAGCGCGGTGAGCGCAGTGACCGTGGTGACCGTGGTGACCGTGGAGAGCGTGGAGAGCGTGGCGCGCAGGGTTCTCGACCCGCCGTCTCCTCCTTCGAGGCATCCTTCGAAGCGGAGCTGGCGAGCGAAATCGGCGACCTCGGTCCCAGTGACTCCTCGTTCGGTGAAAGCGACGGCAGCGCGAGCCGCCGGGGTCCTCGCTCGCGTCGACGCTAGGTCCTTGGTGAGCTTCGGTTCACTCGTGACGGTTCGCACTCGACCGCCATCGGCTCAATGCTGATGGCGGGCGAGTGCGCATTCACGTCCTGGTGGCGCCCGCTCGGGCGTAACGACCGCCGGGCGGTGCTCGTTCTGGTCGTTCTACCCACGATGATCTTCGGACTTCCCGCGCTGTTCGGCCATCCGGCGATCGCCCAGGACAACCTGATCCAGAACTTCCCCTTGCGGGTACTCACCGGGGAACAACTTCGCAGTGGCCACCTCCCGCTGCTCAACACCCTCGCGAACTCGGGCACACCGCTACTCGGGGGCATGAACGCCGGTTCGTTCTTTCCGCTGACTCTGCTCTTCGTGATCCCCGCACCAATCCTCATGTGGGTGGTCAACCTCGTCGTGGTCTACGCGGCCGCGGGGATCGGACTCTTTGCTCTGCTGCGTTGGTATCGCATCAGCACCTGGTCGGCCTTCGTTCCGGCGGTGCTGTATTCGCTCACCGGTGCGATGAACGGCCAACTGGTCCACCTCGGTGTGGTGCAGGGATTCGCACTCCTACCGTGGTATGTCCTGGCGATTGTGTCGCTCGAACGGACCGTGAGCGGGTGGGCCCACGGCGCGAGGCTAGGTGAACGAGTCAGTTCCGCCGCACCGTCAGTCCTTGGCATCACCGCTCTCTGGGCGTTGACCACGCTGTCGGGCGAGCCACGGGCGATCGCGGAGATGGAGCTGCTCGGCGCCGTGCTCATCCTCATTGGTGTCCTCGCGCCGCGGGCGAGACCGGCACCCTCGTGGCCCCGGCGCGTCGAATTCGTGATCGCCAATGCGGTAGGTATCGCGTGGGGGGCGCTCATCGGGTTGGCGCAACTCCTGCCGGGTTGGTCGTTCATCAACATCTCGCAACGCACGGGGCTCGGGTACCAGTTCTTCGGCGCCGGTTCACTACCCGTGCGCTGGACGAGCCTGCTGCTTATTCCTGACCTCGTCGGTGGTAATGGGGTCGCCAAGCAGCCCGCCTACTTCACGCACTACAACCTGCCCGAGGTCACCGGCTACGTCGGCGTCGTAGCGCTCATCGCCACGTTCGCCTTCGTCCTGCGCGTGACCCGTCGCGGCTGGCGCGAGGCCGAACGTCCCTTCGTGCCGTTCCTCGTGGTCGGGCTGGTGGGACTCCTCGCGACCTGGGGCTACTACACACCCGTGGGGCACCTCTTTCGCGCGATCCCCCTGTTCGGTAGTACTCGACTGCAGAGTCGTAACATCATTCTCGTCGACTTGGCCGTGCTGGTCCTGCTCGGCTGGTGGTTGGACGAGTTCCGCCACGAGGCCAGCGACGCGCGCAGCTCGGGGGGGCTGCGCGCGTGGCTGGCCTTGGCACCGGCCCTCGCGGTCGTCGCCCTTAGCGGCGCGCTGTTGATCGACGGCGAGCCAATCCTGCGGTGGCTCGGCGTGTCAACGTCCGCGTCCGCGCTCGTTCAGTACCAGCGTCCGACGCTGGTGGCCCATCTCCTCGTCGCCGCGGGTCTGGTGTTCGTGATCCGATGGTGGCGTTCGCGCCCAACGAGGATGCGCTGGCTGCACGTCCTGGTCGCGGTCGACGCACTCCTCTTCT
>JAJYPU010000042.1 GCA_021795095.1 Actinomycetes bacterium
GGGAAGTTCCGTTCGCGCTGACAGGCGATGATGAACTCGAGGATCTGACGGCGCATGGGGGTGAGGACCTCAGCCATGGCACTCCTTTCACGAACGAACAACTGTTCGTATCGTAGCGACTGCAGCGCTGAGAATCAAACACCTGTTCGTAAGACGCAGGTCACGTTATTTGGGTCGAACGGTAGTTGGATGACCCAATACACATTCCTTCGTACTGCTACTGTGCTGCGATGGCCAAGGTGGCCAGTACGAATCCGCTGGGGTGGCTCGGGGGTGTCCAGTATGCGACACACCCGTGCGCCTGGGGGAGTTATTACACAGTTGAGGAGGACGAGTTGATTAAGCCTCGTTTGAACAAGACGGTGGCGGCGGTTACGACCAGTGCCCTGCTGTTGATGGCGGTGCCGGCTGTCGGCATCGCGTCAACCTCGGGGGCTGCGGGCAAGCCGACCTACGTCATTGGATATCAAGGACCGCTCTCGGGTGGGAACCAGCAGCTCGGGTTGAACATGGTGTTCGCGGTCCAGCTGGCGATCAACCAGGCGAACGCGTCAGGCAAGCTTCCCTTCAAGTTGAAGATTGCGACCTATGACGACCAAGGCGACCCGACCATCGCACCAACCCAGGCGCAAGCCGCTATCGCGAACAAGAACCTGGTTGCAGTCGTTGGACCGGCGTTCTCGGGTGCGACGGCAGCTTCTGAGCCGTTCTACCACAAGGCCCACCTGGCGACCGTGAGTCCTTCGGCGACGAACCCGAAGTTGGCGACCAACCACTGGAACAACTTCTTCCGCGTGGTTGCTGACGACAACGTCCAGGGACCGGCTGACGCTAACTACGTGGTCAAGAAGCTGAAGAAGACCAAGGTCTACGTCGTCAACGACGGTACGGCCTACGGTTCGGGCGTGGCTTCGGCCTTCGCGTCACAGGCGACCAAGGACGGCGCGACGGTGACCCCGGCGACTGTTCCTGGTACCTCACAGTGCCAGAACGGTACTGCGTCTTCGACCGAGTACACCTCGGCGGCGGCACAGGTCGTGGCGAGCGGTGCTGACGCCATGTTCTACGGCGGCTACTACTGCGACCTCGGTCTGTTCCTCGGCCAGCTGCAGTCGGCCGGGTACACGGGCATCGTGATGTCCGACGACGGTGCACTGTCACCGGCGTTGATTCAGAACACGACGCCCGCGTCGGCCGCAAACGGCGTCTACCTGACGTGCGCGTGCTCGAGCTCAACGAGCAAGGTGTTCAACCGTAAGTACCAGGCCCTGGCGCACTTCAGCGCCGCCAACGCGACCTACGCGCCCGAGTCCTACGACGCGACGAACGCGATCATCGCGGCGATGAAGAAGTTGAAGAAGATCACCCGCGCGGGCATCGTTGCGCAGTTGCACAAGCTGGTCATGAAGGGTATGACCAAGGTGATTCGCTTCCAGCCCAATGGCAACATCGCGGGTTCGGCGATCTACGTGAACCAGGTCAAGAACGGAAAGATCGTTCAGATCGGTCTTGAGTAGTCACTGAAGTTGTTTGAACGGAAGGGCCGGGGGTTTCCCCCGGCCCTTCCGTATTTGATTACACTTTCGTCGGACCGTTCTAGGGGGCACTGTTGGGAGCATTCGGGCACTATCTCACGGGGCACTTCGCCACGCTTCGTCTTGAGTTCTGGGCGCTGTTCGTGGGCGGCCTCGCCAATGGTGTTCTCTACGGCATGGTGGCGGTCGGCTACACGCTCGTCTACGGCGTTCTTCGCCTCATCAACTTCGCCCACTCGGAGATTTTCATGTCGGGCGGGTTCGCCGGCTACTTCGTGATGAAGTCGTTGGTGGGCACCGCGGTCCCGTCGGGCATCGCGTCGGTCGGACTCATCGTGCTCGGGATCGTCGTTGGAGGCATCGTCGGTGCAGTAATGGCCACGCTCGTCGAACGGGTCGCGTACCGGCCGTTGCGGCGACGACGAGCGCCCGCCCTCGCGTATCTGATTAGCGCAATCGGTGCGTCCTACTTCCTCTACAACATGGCGGGCAAGGAGTTCGGCCGGGTGCCGATCTCGATGCCCCAGCCCTACATCAACCACCCGATCTTCCACATTTTCGGCGCCCCGGTCCAGATGTACTACGTCATCATCCTCCTCGCTGGTGCGGTCATGTTCCTCACGCTGGACCGGATTGTGGCTAAGACCAAGCTCGGTCGCAGCATCCGGGCGGTCGCCCAGGACGCCGAGACCGCGTCGCTGATGGGTGTCAACATCGACCGAACGATCGTGCTCACCTTCATCGTCGGCGGAGCACTCGGCGGCGCGGCCGGATTCCTCTTCGGCATGGGCACCGGTGTATCGAACACGATGGGATTCGTTCCAGCCCTGAAGGCCTTCACCGCCGCCGTGCTGGGTGGTATCGGGAACCTGCGCGGCGCGATGATCGGCGGATTCCTGCTCGGCGTGGTCGAGAGTCTCTCGGTTGTCTTCGTACAGGCCGCCTACATGGACGTGGTGGCCTTCGGGATCTTGGTGGCGGTATTGCTCTTCCGTCCGACCGGCATCCTCGGTGAGCGGCTGGGGAGGTCGGCGTGAAGCGCTTCTTTGCCAATGCGCACGTGAAGCGGCTGTTCTCTGCGATTGCAGCCATGGCGGTGCTCGAGTTGATGACTGGGCCCCCGGGCAGCGCTCTTTCCCCGACGGCGGGTTTCACCGGCTCCTTCGGCGAGGCCTCGTCGTTCTTTGGACTCTTTCGGACACAGCGATGGGTGGTTTTCCTCTTTATAGCGCTGGTCATGTTCGCGATTTGGACGACGTGGCTCACGTGGGGCGAACAGGTTCGGACCGCGGCGTCGAAGGCCATGAGCGTTCCTCGGGCCGCCACGCACACGCGCCCAGTTCGCTGGGGGATGATTCTCGTCCTCCTCGTGGTCGCACTGTTGCTGCCACGGCTCATCACTGACCCGTTCTGGCAGGCCGCCATGGTCGAACAGATCGCGGTCTACGTGTTGCTCGCACTCGGTCTCAATGTGGTCGTGGGCTTTGCGGGTTTGCTGGACCTGGGGTTCGTGGCGTTCTACGCGATTGGTGCGTATACGACGGCATGGGTCACCGGAGCGCTGCCGACGGCGGCACCGTTCGGCATCCACTTCAACAACTTTTACGCGATTCCCATCGCGATCGCGCTCGCGATGGGCGCCGGCATCATCCTTGGGGCGCCGACCCTGCGGCTCCGCGGTGACTACTTGGCCATCGTGACGTTGGGCTTCGGTGAGATCATCACCATCTTTGCCAACAACCTGTATGGCATCACGGGTGGCTCGCAGGGCACCAATACGATTCCGCACTTCTCGCTGCACGTGGGCCCCATCAAGTACCTCTGGGGTCTCACGCCGGTGCCCTATTACTACTTGACGATCGTATTCGTCATCCTGTTCCTGATCGGGTTCAAACTGCTGGAGCATTCGCGGGTCGGCCGTGCCTGGACCGCCATCCGCGAGGACGAGGTCGCCGCAGAATCGGTGGGCATCAACCCGCTCAAGTACAAGGTCATGGCGTTCGCAATCGGAGCATCCACCGCGGGCTTCGCCGGTGTCGTGACCGCGAGCCAATCGAACACCATCTTCCCGTCGAGCTTCACGCTGCAGTTCTCGATCAACATCCTCGTGCTGGTGATTTTCGGTGGCATGGGCTCGATCACCGGCGTGGTGCTCGGTGCGATCGTCATCCAGACCGGCTCGATGTTCCTGCTGCACTCGCCGCCTGCGGGGTACCAGCCACAGGACCTCTACATCTACCTGGGCGCGTTGCTTGTCGTGATGATGATCTTCCGTCCGGCGGGTCTCGTTCCGTCGCGTCGACGTCACCGCGAGATCGGGCTCGCCGAGCAGGGCGAGGGCCATATGAACGAAGTATTGACGGGAGACACGCCGTGAGCGACAATATCTTCGACGTTGGCCACGTGACACTTCGTTTTGGTGGCGTGGTCTCCCTGAACGACGTGACACTGCACCAAGAGCGTGGTGAGATCCTGGCGGTCATCGGCCCGAACGGTGCCGGCAAGACCTCGCTGTTCAACTCCCTGACGGGCGTCTATCAGCCCCAGGAGGGGACCATCACCTTTCAGGGGAAAGACGCCAAGCCCATGAACGTCATTGGCAAGAAGCCTCACCGCGTGAGCGCGGCTGGTGTTGCCCGGACGTTCCAGGCGTCTCGGATGTTCAGCGCCTTGACGGCCTTTGAAAACATCAAGATCGGCGCAGAGTCACATCGCGGGATCGGCGTGGTAGGCGCGATGTTGCGCGGACCCGCCACCCGGCGTGACGAGAAGCTCTCAGATGATCGCACGGTAGAGCTCCTGGACTTCGTGGGGCTGCGAGCCAAGGCGAACGTGATCTCCTCGTCGCTGTCCTACGGGGATCGTCGGCGCCTGGAGATCGCCCGCGGGCTGGCGACGGGACCGCAAGTGCTCCTGCTCGATGAGCCCGCCGCCGGGACCAATCCGTCGGAGAAACTCGAGTTGACGAAGCTGATTCGCAAGGTTCGCGATGAGATGGGCGTCTCGATCCTGTTGATCGAACACGACATGAAGCTCGTGATGTCACTCGCCGAGCGGCTCTACGTGCTCAACTTCGGTAGCGTCATCGCCCAGGGCACTCCGGAAGAGATCCGGGCGAACGACAAGGTCATCGAGGCCTATCTCGGTTCGACCGCGACTGAGACGGGGGACCGATCGTGATGCTCGAGGTACACGATGCGGTGGTTCGCTACGGCGCGATCACTGCGTTACACGGTATTTCCTTCGAAGTAAACCAGGGCGAGATCGTGACGTTGCTCGGCGCCAACGGGGCGGGCAAGACGACGACGCTCCGGATGCTGTCTGGTCTGCACGCGCCCCAAAGCGGCCGGATCATGTTCGAGGGGCAGGACGTCACCACCACCAAGGCTCACATGTTCACGACCCTTGGTATCGGCCACGTCCCCGAGGGCCGGCGAATCTTTCCGCAGATGACCGTCGAGGAGAATCTGGAGATCGGCGCCTTCAGACGGCGTGGTTCCTACACCGACGATATGGAACGGATGTACGAGACGTTCCCCATCTTGAAAGAGCGTCGCAAGCAGATAGGCGGCAACTTGTCGGGCGGTGAGCAGCAGATGCTGGCCATCGGGCGGGCGCTGATGGGCCAGCCCCGATTGCTGCTGCTCGACGAGCCGTCGATGGGGCTCGCGCCGATGATCGTCGACACGATCTTTCGAATCATCGGTGAGATCCGCGACAGCGGTACGACCGTGTTGGTGGTCGAGCAGAACGCCTCCCAGGCGCTGCGACTGGCCGACCGCGGCTACGTGATGGAGAACGGCAAGATTGTGTTCGGGGACATCGCGTCGAACCTGCTGACCGACGCACGGGTCCGGGCGGTCTACCTCGGCGAGAACGTCGAGTCCTAGGCCGCGGCCCGCCGGGCCTGGCGAGCATGGTGGGCCCGTGCGACGAGGACCCGAAGGTCATCGCGGTATCTCGCGACCGGTCTCGCCGCGTCTCGTGACATCTTCGGGAATGGAACACGCGTAGAACCGACACGAGGGGCCCGGCCGCGAATATACTTACTTGTCAACAAGTAACTATCTAATCGCGATTGGACCCGTTGATGGCTCTCAAGCACGCTCACCCGGAACGCTACAAGTGGATCGCGCTTACCAACACCACGTTGGGGATCTTCATGGCCACGATCAACGGTTCGATCATCTTGATCTCGCTACCGGCGATCTTCCGCGGCGTCGGTATTAACCCGTTGTCACCGGGCAACGTCGGCTACCTCTTGTGGCTCCTTCAGGGTTATCTCCTGGTCACGGCCGTGCTGGTGATCAGCCTCGGACGACTCGGCGACATAAAGGGACGAGTACGGATCTACAACCTGGGCTTCGCGGTGTTCTCGGTCGCCTCAATCCTGCTCGCACTGGACCCGTTCAGCCACGGTGCCGGCGCCATGTGGCTCGTGATGTGGCGACTCGTGCAAGGGGTCGGCGGCGCCATGTTGTTCGCCAACTCGAGTGCGATCATCGTGGACGCATTCCCGCCGGACCAGCGGGGTTTCGCGATGGGAATCAACCAGGTGGCGGCGATCGGTGGCTCGTTCGTTGGCCTCATCCTCGGTGGCCTGCTATCGATTGGCGACTGGCGACTCGTCTTCTGGGTCTCGGTACCGGTGGGCATCTTCGGCACGATCTGGGGCTACGTGAGTCTTCGCGACAACGGTGAGCGGGCGAACGCCACGATCGACTGGTGGGGTAACGCCACGTTCGCCATTGGTCTGACCTCACTGCTCGCGGCGATCGTCTACGGCATCCAGCCATACGGTACGAGCTCCATGGGGTGGACCTCGCCGCGGGTGCTGGCCGCGTTCATTGTCGGCGTGCTCTTCCTCGCCGTCTTCCTCGTCATCGAGACGCGTGTCGAGTCGCCGATGTTCAACCTCCGGCTGTTCAAGATCCGGGCGTTCTTCACCGGGAGCGTCGCCGGACTGCTCTCGGCGATAGCCCGAGGGGGTTTGCAGTTCATGCTGATCATCTGGCTCCAGGGGATCTGGCTGCCGCTGCACGGCTACAGCTACGCCTCGACGCCGCTATGGGCGGGCATCTACCTGCTGCCCCTGACTCTCGGCTTCCTCGTCGCCGGACCCGTTTCGGGCTATCTCTCGGACCGTCACGGGGCTCGGATCCTGTCCACGACGGGTCTGCTGCTCTTCGCCTTCAGCTTCATTGGGCTCCTGATGCTCCCCACGAACTTCCACTACCTGGACTTCGCGTTGCTCGTGGCGCTGAACGGTTTAGGCGGCGGGATGTTCTCGGCGCCTAACTCGACGGCGATCATGAACAGCGTGGCGGCCAATGAACGTGGTGGCGCGGCGGGCATCCAGGCAGCGTTCATGAACTCGGGCATGGTGCTATCCATCGGGGTGTTCTTCTCGCTGATGATCGTGGGGCTCACCAACACGCTGCCGTCAGCTATGTACAAGGGTCTGTCTGCGCACGGCGTCGCCGCGGCCCAGGCCCACGCTGTGGCGAACCTGCCCGCGGTCGGCAGCCTCTTCTCGTCGTTCCTCGGCTTCAACCCGCTCAAGAGTCTGCTGGGTAGCCAGTCGGTCGCGCACGTGTCGAGCGCCCAGTGGGTGACCCTGACGGGCAAGCACTTCTTCCCGAACCTCATCCTCTCGCCATTCCACCACGGGCTGATCATCGTCTTCACCATGGCGTTTGCGATGGCCATCATCGGTGCGATCTTCTCCGCGCTGCGCGGCCGTCGCTACGTCCACTCGGAACTGTCAATCCAGCAGCACGTGGAGGACCTGACGATCGCCGGCGGCGCTGTGCCCGGTGAGGTCGCCCTCGAGAGTGACGTCGTGCGATGAAACCGCTCACCGGCGACGAAGACGGCGTCACGGTCGCGGCCAGGCTGAATCTGATCGTCGGTCGACTGATGCGTACGATTCGCCAGCACGCTGCGGCCGGGCTGACCCCCTCCCAGCTCTCGGCGCTAGTCACTGTGGACGAGCGCGGACCGTTGCGCATCAGCGCGCTCGCGTCCCAGGAGTCCTTGGGGGCGCCCGCCGCGACGAGGGTCGTGGCCTCACTTGAGGAGGCGGGTCTCGTCACGCGCTCGTCGGACCCCGACGACAAGCGAGCGTCGCTGATCTCTCTGACCCAGGTGGGCGGCGAGACGCTCAAAGTGCTGCGCAAGGAGCGTGCCACGGGCCTTGGCGCCCAGCTCGATGCCCTGAGTGAGTCGGAGCGCCGGCTCCTGGAACGGGCGCTGCCGGTCCTGGAGAAGATCTCGCACGATTGTTCACAGTGATCGCGCCACCTGCGCCGACCGTTGGGTCGTCGGAAAGGTGGAGAAATGATCATCGAAGAACAGCGAGAGTTGGGCCAATGCTGGCGTGACGTAGCCGACGTGCTGGCGGCGGGGATCGACCGGGTGGTGTTGTACGGTCCCCCGGGGACGGGAAAGACCTACGCGGCGTTGCACGCCGGCGTCGCGCACGGACCCGCCGAGCGGTTGGTGTGCACCGAGGACCTGACGACCGGTGAGATCACCGGGACCTGGATGCCGGCGGGCGACGGGAGGTGGCGCTGGCGTGAGGGGCCGGCGATCCGCGCCTGGAGCGCCCACGGTGGCCGTGGCGGCCGGCTGGTGATCGACGAGGTCGACCGAGCCTCGGGCGACGCCTTGAGCACGTTGCTCGCGATCACTGACTCGGCGGACTCCGCGCGGTGGCGCAATCCCGAGACGGGGGAGTGGGTGACGCCGGGTCCCGAGTTCTCGGTCGTCATGACGACCAACGTCGAGGACCTCGAAGAGCTGCCCGCCGCCTTGCGCGATCGATTCGCGGTGCGTCTACGTGTCGACCGTCCGCACCTCAACGCCGTCGAGAGCCTGAGTGAGGACCTTCGAGGACCGGCACTCGCGGGTTCGCTCGGCGACGAGTCACGTCGGATATCGCTGCGCAGCTTCTACGCGTTCGACCAACTACGACGCCACTACGGCGCATCTCGGGCCGCCGACTTGGTCTTCGGCGACGCCAAGGCCGGCGGTGTGCTCGACGCCCTGCGGGTCGCGGCGCTGTGAGCGACGTCGACGTCTTCCCTGAACTGGTGACCGGTCGTGCCGACGGTTTCCCGAGCGAGCCGTGGCACATCGAGCGAGGATCGTCGTGGCGCGGGGATGCGAGTTGCGACCTCGGTCGTCGCGTGCTGCGCGTACCGTGGGAGCGCGACGAGCGTGCGCGCGTCGTGCGGGTTCATGAGCTGATTCACGTGCGCGTGAGCCCGCACCGTCACGAGTGGTTCGACCAGGTGGCGGATCTCCCGTCGCGCGCCCTGGAGTGCGCGGAGGAGATGCGCGTGAACACGATCCTCCTGCGACTGGGCTTTGACGCCGGTCAGCTGCGCGACGGGAGTGAGCGCCTGGGGGGTGAGCGCCTCGCGCGTAGCGGCAACTGGCCCGAGGCCGCGTGCTTCCTGCTGGCGGTCCTCGGCACGGGCGCCGAACGCGAGTTCGTGGCCGGGATACGTCGGGGTAATCCGACGTGGGTGGCGCCGCTTCGGGCCGTCGGCTCGCGCGCGAAGTCGCTCGTGCGCGACGCCAGCGCCGACGAGTTGGGCGCGACAGTGGCCCGTGTCGACGGGGTGCCGCTGGGTTACGGCGAGTACACGATCCCCTTGGCTCGACTGGTGACATCGGTCAGTGACGTCCGGTTACCTAGCGACGCGGAGTCGCTTCGCCGTTTCAAGCGCTCCCTTCAGCCCGGCGCCCGGCGACCACCGAGTGGGCACTTCGCCGACCTGTACTTCGCCGAGTCGTCCCTGGCGGTTCGGGCACGAACGAGCGGCGTGCGCCACCGCCGAGCGGCGGTCAGTGGCGTCGTCCTCGCCTATCCCGGCCGCTTGCTCACTGACGAGCAGCGTCGGGCCTTTGCCGCGTCGTCGCGTCGACACGGTGGCGTGGTGGTGATCGACCAGTCCGGTTCGATGGACCTCGAGCGCGAGACGCTCGCTGCACTCGCTCGACGTGCCCCCGATTCACTCGTCGTCGGCTACAGCCACCGGCCGGGCGACCGCGGCACGACGCCGAACGCGTGGGTGCTCGCCGACCGTGGTGGCGTCGTGTGCGAGGTACCGAGCGGCAACGTCGGCAATGGCGTTGACGGGCCGGTCCTGCGCTGGGCGATCGCCCACCGCAGGACCGGGGAACCGATCGTGTGGGTGAGCGATGGTCAGGTCACCGACTCGGCCGATCACCCCGACGTCGAGCTCGCGCGCGAGTGCGCCCAACTGGTGCGGTCGCATCGCATCGTCATGGTGCGCACCCTGGACGAGGTGGCTGACGCGCTGCGTACGGGTCGGCGACGTCGCCCGTGGGGTGACTTCGGCCGCGTCGGCCGCGCCATCAGGGAAAGTGCTGGTGAAGCGGGGCGATCAGCCGGTTGGTAACCGGGCCCTTGTTAGACGAACACCTGTTCGCTAGTATACGAACAGGTGTTCGTCTAGAAGGAGGCAACGGTGTCCGCAGTCGCATTGACGGAGTACGAGTTCCGTCCACCCGTCACCCCCCGTCTGCGGCTCGTCTCTGAGACGAACGTTGCGTGGCGCACGGGCGTCAACGTCACGAGTCGCCGCCTCGCGCGGGCTCGTCGGCGTCGCCAGCGTCAGGGTGTGCTGCTCGGCGTCGCGATAGCGGTCGGACTAGTACTGCTCGCGTGGCCCGGCCCCGCCTTTGGCGGCACGACGGGCACGGGCCTGCCCACCGACCTGGCGACGGGCACGTCGCTCGCCTCGGGCATGGTCTACGTCGTCCAGGCAGGCGACACTGTTGACTCGATAGCGCGGCTCGCCAATCCGCTCGATCCCGCGCTGGCTCGTCGCGCGCTCGTCAGGGAGCTGCACTCGAATGTGGTGGTCCCGGGTGAGCACGTCCTTATACCATAATTTGTCGAATTTTGCGTGTATCGTGGCGGAGATGCGATGCCCCTTCTGCTCGGCTGACGACGACCGTGTCGTCGATTCGCGCCTGGCCGAAGACGGGGTGGCGATTCGCCGTCGCCGCGAGTGCGCGGGGTGCGGCCAGCGCTACACGACGTTTGAGCGGATCGAGGAGGTCGGCTTCGTCGTCGTCAAACGTTCCGGGGAACGCGAGCCCTTCGATCAGTCCAAGATCCTTATGGGAATCCGGGCCGCGTGCAAGAACCGGCCGGTCGACGAGCGCGTCATGGTGGGGATCGCCGCGAGCGTCGAGGAGTCGATGCGCCTCTTGAACCGCGACGTGTCGAGCGAGGAGATCGGACGTGCCACCCTCGACGCGATCCGACCCGTTGACGACGTCGCCTACGTTCGTTTCGCGTCGGTCTACAAGGGCTTTGAGGGCACCGAGGACTTCGCGCGCGAGATCGGAATGCTCGTCAAGTCGACCGCGCCAAAACTGCGGAGCTGACATGCGCAACTTGCGCCTACAACCCCAGAGCGCACTCGCGGTCTACGCCCACCCCGATGACGCCGACGTCGCGGCCGGTGGGGTGCTCGCCCAGTGGGCGAGCGAGGGTTGCGCCGTTCACATGGTGGTCGTCTGTGACGGTTCGAAGGGTTCGCACTCTGGCCAGACCGACGCTAAGTCACTGCGGGGCGTTCGGCGCTCGGAGTTCGAGTCAGCCGCGGCGCTCTTGGGCGTGGAGTCCGTCGTGGGTCTCGACCACCCCGACGGCGACGTCGTGAACGACGCCGTCCTGCGCGGTGAGTTGGTGGGACTCATCCGGTCGCTTCGACCCGACGTCGTCGTCGGTCACGACCCGACCGCCACCTTCTTCGCGGGTGTCTACATCAACCATCACGACCATCGTGAGACGGGCTGGGCGCTGCTCGACGCCGTGGCCCCGGCCGCCGCGATGCCGCTCTACTTCCCCGAGTACGGTGCGGCGCACCAGGTGCGTCACCTGCTGTTGAGCGGCACCCAGGAGCCGGATGTTGTCGTTGACATCTCGCGCACGATCGACCGCAAGGCCGCGGCGGTGCTCGCGCACGCCTCCCAGCTCGGTGGGGACGCCGCGGAGATCCGCGAGGTCGTCTACGGTCGGGCGGAGCAGGCGGGCCGACCGGTCGGCGTCGCTTACGGCGAGGCGTTTCGCAGTGTCCAGCTCACCAGCTGACCAGCCGACGGTCGACGAAGCGCCCGTTCTGCACGTCGACCTCGACGCCTTCTTCGCGTCGGTGGAGATCCTCGACGACCCGTCTCTCGCGGGGCGGGCGATCGCGGTCGGGGGTGGTGGCGAACGCGGTGTGATTGCGAGCGCCAGCTACGAGGCGCGGCGATTTGGAGTTCGAAGTGGGATGCCGAGTGTTCTGGCACGACGGCGCTGCCCGGACCTCGTGATCCTGCCGGGTCGCTTCGACCGGTACGAGGAGTACTCGCGACGCTTCCGCGAGATCGTCACCGACCTCACGCCGACGGTCGAGGCCATCGGACTCGACGAGTTGTTCGCCGACCTGCGCGGGTTGCGGCGACTGGGGACTCGACCCGTGGATGCCGCGTGGGCGCTGCGTGGGCGCATCGAGGACGAGCTGCACCTCAACTGCGGTGTCGGACTCGCGCGCAACAAGCTCTTTGCGAAGCTGGCCTCGAAGCGGTCCAAGCCCGCCGTGGTGGGCGGGCGCATCACGCCGGGAGCTGGGGTCGTCTGGGTCGACCGAGCGACCGAGCAGCGGTGGCTGGCCGAGCTGCCGGTCGGGGCGCTCTGGGGTGTGGGACCGGCCACCACCGCCAAGCTCAACCGACTCGGTCTGCGCTGGGTGCGCGACCTCGCGCCGCTTGAGGAGGCGACGCTCGCGGTCCACGTCGGGCCGGCGATGGCGGCCACGCTGGTGGCCTACGCTCGTGGCGACGACCGGCGCGAGGTCGTCGTCGACCGGGGCGCGAAGTCGCTCGGCCACGACGAAACATTCGCGCGGTCCTTGCGAAACGTCCGTGAGGTCCAGAGCGCGGCACGCGCGCACGCGGCGGTGGTAGCGCGGGCACTGCGTGCGAGCCACCAGCTCGCACGAACCATCACCCTCGTGGTGCGCTTCGACGACCTGCGCTCCGTGTCGCGCTCGCAGACCCTCTCCTTTGGCGTCGACGACGACGGGGCCATCGCGATGATCGGCGCGGCGCTCGCCGAGACAATCGAGCTCAACCAGTCGGTGCGATTGGTGGGGCTCTACGCTTCATCCTTCATCGAACGCAGCGCCCACGAGATCCAACTCACCCTGCCAGTTGCGGTCGAGTCCTCGGACACCCGCGAGGGAGCCGAACAGGCGTCGCGGGCGCGCCAGATCGACTTCGAAGGCCTGCGCGACGCGATCGACGAGGTGCGTCAGCGCTTCGGCCGATCGGCGTTGGGGACCGTCGCCGAGCTCGACGAGGAAGGATTGCACGTGGCGACCCAGCGGGGTCGCCACGCCTTTGGCCCCGACTCGTCACCGAACTCGCCGTGACGCTGACGGTCGACGGCACCTCGTGGCGCGGTAGGTTACGTCGGAGGTCAACGGTCGACCGATTGAGAGGCGGGCAATGAAAACGGGTTTGGTGATCGCGTTAGCGGTGCTCGCAGTGGTGATTCTCGGCTCGCTCATCGCGTCGGCGATCGCACTCATCATGAAAGTCGTGGTCGTCGCGGTCATCCTGGGGATTCTGTGGCTGGTGGTGAGCCGGGGGCGTCGCGCGAGCCGGTAGGATTGTCGTTTCTGGCGGCGTGGCCGAGTGGTTAGGCAGGGGCCTGCAAAGCCCCGTACTCCGGTTCGAATCCGGACGCCGCCTCCAAGAAGCCTTGACCCGCTCGTGCAACCACCCGTGTGGCAGTTTGGCCCGGGTCAGTTCGGTTAGGTGCAGATATTCGAA
>JAJYPU010000251.1 GCA_021795095.1 Actinomycetes bacterium
CTCGCGAGCGACCGCCTGGGCTTCGACGTCGATGTCGAAGAGCACCTCGAGGTGGTCGGCGACGAAGCCGATGGGACAGGACACCACGTCGCTCAGCCCCGCGGCGCGCTTGGCCCGCAGCACCTGGAGGATGTCCGGTCCGATCCAGGGGTCCGCGGTCCGTCCGGCCGACTGCCAAGCGATGTCGAAGGCGTCGACCCCAGCCAGGGCCGCGGCACGCTCGGCGCTCTCGGCCAGCTGGGCGGGGTAGGTGTCCCCGGACTCGAGGATCCGCTCGGGTAGGGAATGGGCCGAGAAAATTACCTCGGTGGTCGCGAGACGGTCCTCGGGGATCTGGGCGAGCGCGTCGCGTACTCGCCGCGCGATCAGCTCGAGGAAGCCCGGCGCGTCCCACCACGCACCCACGGCGTGCCAGTCGACGTTCTCGCCGAGCGCGGCGCGCGCACGGCTCATGTACTGGTCAGTGGACATCGAGGACGAGTGCGGCGCGAGCGCGAGGCCAATCACCGTCTTAAGCCCATCGTCGCGCATCGACTCGGCGACGCTCTCGAGCAGCGGCGGCTCGTACTTAGAGCCGAAGCGCACGTCGTAGCGTCCGGGGTGGCGCGCCTCGAGGTTCGCCGCGAGGGCGCGGACCTGGTCGTCGGTACGAGCGGCGAGCGGGGAGGTCCCGCCGATGGCGTCGTAGCGGCGCGTGAGGTCCGCGAGCAGCTCGGGGGTTGGCGCTCGACCGTGGCGGATCCGCGTGTAGTAGGGCTCGATTCCCTCGCGGTTCGAGGGCGTGCCGTAGGCCATCACCAACACACCGATGGGTCGACTCATAGTCCCGCCCGTCCTTCCTCGTGGACCACGCGCACGATCGCTTCGAGCACGTGGGGGTCGGTCGACGGCAGCACGCCGTGGCCGAGGTTGAAGATGTAGCCCGGGGCGCGCCCCGCGCGCTCGAGCACCTCACGCGCGGCACGCACGCCCATCGCGGCGTCGCCGAGGCATCGCGCGGGGTCGAGGTTGCCCTGGACCGGCCGGCCCCCGACGCGCCGTCGCCCCTCGTCGAGCTCGACGTGCCAGTCGATGCCCATCACGGTGCTACCCGCCGTCGCCATCAGGTCGAGCAGCTCGCCGGTGCCCACGCCGAAGAGGATGGTCGGCACGTCGAGGTCCGCGAGTCCCTCGAGCACCCGGGTCGTTGGTTCGAGGGCGAAGCGTCGGTACTCGTCGCGCGTGAGCGAGCCGGCCCAGGAGTCAAAGAGCTGGACCGCGCGCGCGCCGTGGGCGACCTGGAATCGCAGGAACGCGATCGTGATCGCGACCAGCCGGTCGACGAGTCTGTCAAAGAGCGCCGGGTCGGTGTGCATCAGGGTCTTGATGACCGCGAAGTCGCGGGTCGGCGCGCCCTCGATGAGGTAGCTCGCGACCGTGAAGGGGGCCCCGGCGAAGCCGATCAGTGGGGTGTCGGTGTCCGAGAGGTCCGCCACGACGAGATCGACCGTGCGCGTGACGTGCTCGACGTCGCGCGCCGTGAGGTCCCGCAGCCGTTCGAGGTCGGCCTCGCCGCGAAAGGGTTCGGCGATCACCGGGCCGCGTCCGGGCACGACGTCCACGCCGAAGCCGATCGCGTGGTAGGGCACGACGATGTCCGAGAAGAGGATCGCGGCGTCCACGCCGTAGCGCCGCACCGGCTGCATCGTGATCTCGTGGGCGAGCGCGGGGTCGGCAATCGCCTCCAAGATCGAGCCCGTGCCGCGAAGCGCGCGGTACTCGGGCAGCGATCGCCCGGCCTGGCGCATGAACCACACCGGCACGTGATCCACCGATTCACCCCGACATGCCCGCAGTAGTACCGGTTCCAAAGCGCTCCTTTGCCGTCTCTCAATCTAGGTGCGGGCGTCAACGACCGGCGCTGGGGTCCCGCCGGCGCGCCCACCACGAGCAAGTAAGATTGTCAAACCCATTTCGGGTATCAGGAGACGTGGCTATGGCACACCAGCGCGAGATCGCCGAGGAACAGGCTTTCCTCGACCGGGCCCTCGACGCGCTCGATCACATGCGCGCCGAGGCGCGGTCGTTGCGCGACAGCGCGGCGGTGGCCAACATGCGCGGCGCCGGCGACCTCGTCGAGCGCGACGTCGTCATGGGCACGGCCCTGCAGCGGCTCGACCAGCTGGCGATCGGCGACCAGCCCCTCTTTTTCGGGCGCATTGACTACGCCCCCGACGACACCGGTGCGTCGGACGTCTACCACGTCGGGCGCCTGGCGGTCTCCGACGAGCAGCTCAACGCGCTCGTCGTGGACTGGCGCGCCCCGGTCGCCGAGGCCTTCTACCGTGCGACCGGCGTCGAGCCGCTCAACCTGGTGCGTCGACGCCACGTGGCGATCCGCAGTCGCGAGGTCACCGGCGTCGAGGACGAGTACTTCGCCGACGCCAACGGTGACCTGGCCCTGCCCGACGAGGACGTGCGCGAGGCGACGGCCGACGGGCTGGTTGACGGGGGACTAGCCCTCGGCGGTCCCGGGGCGCTGCTCGCCGCCCTCGGCCAGGCCCGGACGGGACGCATGGGCGACATCGTCGCGACCATCCAGGGTGAACAGGACCGCATCATCCGCACACCGTTGCCCGGCGTGCTGCTCGTCCAAGGCGGCCCGGGTACCGGCAAGACGGCGGTCGCGCTGCACCGCGCCGCCTACCTGCTCTTCACACACCGCGCGACGCTCGAACGTCAAGGCGTGCTCGTGGTCGGCCCGAACCCGCTGTTCCTCAACTACATCGAGAACGTCCTGCCGTCACTCGGCGAGTCCGGGGTGACGCTCTCGACGATCTCGGGGCTGGTGACCAACGTCACCGTGCGCGCCCGCGAATCCGACGAGGTCGACCGACTGAAGGGCGACCTGCGCATGGTGACGGTCATCGCCCAGGCGGTCTCGACCCGCGAGCGCCCGCTGCGCGCCGACGTGGAGATTCCCGTCGGGCGCGCGATCATGGTCCTTCGCGCGCGTGAGACCCGCGAGGTCATCGAGCGCGCCCGTCGTCGACCCGGCAACCACAACCAGCGACGCTCGGCGATCGGCCGTGAGCTCGCGAGCCGG
>JAJYPU010000252.1 GCA_021795095.1 Actinomycetes bacterium
GGCGAGGGCGACCTGGTGCGCGTACTCCTCGGGCGTGGGCTGATAGGAGACTGAGCGGATCGATTGGGGCTCTTGGGTGGGGAGGGACACCTCGTCGAGCAGGGGTGACCAGGCCGGTGATCCCACGCGTTCGCTCAGCCAAGCGGCGCCGGCGCGGTCCTGGGTGATCGTGAAGCGCGGGATGACGAGGAGGCCGGGCTCGTGGCGGTCAAAGGGCAGGCTCGCAAAGGCGACGATGCCCGATCCAACCGGACCATCCTCGCCGGTCAGCTCGTGTCCCGCGAATAGCGTGTCCACGGTGCGCCCGTCCACACCCGAAGCGAGGGAGAGCTCGTCGACCGCGCCACCGAAGCCGCAGCGCAGCACGTCGGGGGACTCGACGAGCCAGCCGCTCCGTGCGCTGAGCGCCCGCAGCACCTGGGTCGACTGGGCGGGAATTCGGGTACGGCGGAACTTCACGCCGACCTCGTGGCGAGGAACTGTTGGCTCAACCCTCCCATCACGAACCGGTGGTTGACGGTGCTGAAGCCGGCGTCGCGCAACATGGCGACCAGTTCCGGTGTCGGAGGCAGGTACGCCGTCGACTTGGGCAGGTAGTGATAGGCGTTGCGGTCCGATACGAGTGAGCCCACCAGGGGAACCACGCCGCGGAACCAGATCCGGAACCCGGTGCGCAGCAGTGCGCTGCTCGGCTCGGCGACCTCGAGCAGCGAGATGCGACCCCCGGGACGTACGACGCGGCCCATCTCGACGAGTGTGGCGCGCAGGTCAGTGAAGTTGCGCAACGCGTACCCACAGGTCACCCCGTCGAAGACGCCCGTGGCGAAGGGTAGTTCGGCGGCGTTGGCCTGGACGCGCACCTTCATGCCGTTTCCGGCGCTCAGCATGCCAAAACTGAGGTCGGTCGCCACGGCGCGATGTCCCTGGCGCTCGAGCTCGCGCGTGAAGTCGCCCGTCCCCGCGGCGATGTCCAGGATGAGGCTCGCCGAAGGCAGTCGCAGGTCGCGCACGGCGCGACGGCGCCACCGCGCGTCCAAGCCGAAGGTCATGAGGTGGTTCACCAGCTCGTAGCGTCCGGCGATCGCGTCGAACATCGCGCGCACCTGACGGGTCTTCTCGTTGCCCTGCGGCAACCGGTTGGGGTCCACGGTCAGCGGTAGTACCGGTAGATGACCTGGGCGATGCAGGCGGGCTTGGCCTGGTCGCGGATCTCGATCACGGTGTCGAGCGCGACGGTGGCTCCACCCTCAAAGGGCTCCACCGAGGCCAAGGTAGCGCCGACGCGAATTGACGAACCCACGGGGACGGGGTTGGTGAAGCGAACCTTGTTCGTGCCGTAGTTGACGCCCATCGTCACGCCGTCCACCCGCAGCACCCCGCCGAGTAGCACCGGCAACAGCGAGAGTGTGAGGTAGCCGTGGGCAATCGTGCCGCCGAAGGGACCCTGCTTGGCCCGTTCGACGTCTTCGTGGATCCACTGGTGGTCACCCGTCGCGGCCGCGAAGAGGTTGACCTGTTCCTGGGTCACCGTCTGGAACTCCGAATACCCGAGATGCTGGCCCACCATGGTCGTCAGCTCCTCGATGCCCGCCACGCTCGTCGTCATCGCAACCTCCCGTAAGAGCCTATCCTCGGGTCTCTCGTCAAGAGCCGTTCACCTTGGGCTCGTACACTGATGGCATGGAGCCAGGCGTACACGAAGAGGAGCACCGACAGATCTCCGGCGGTTGGGTGCGGGCGGGGATCTTCGGGGTGAGCGACGGGTTGGTGACCAACGTGTCGCTGATCCTCGGATTCGCGGGGGCGAACCCCGGGCACGACGTCGTGCGCCTCGCGGGACTGGCCGGACTCGTGGCCGGCGGATTCTCGATGGCCACGGGCGAGTACCTCTCGATGCGCGCCCAAAAGGAGTTGCTCGAGTACGAGATCGACGTGGAACGGCGTTCGATCGAGTCAAGCCCCGCGGCCGAGCAGGCCGAGCTGCGCGACATCTTCGTAGCCCGGGGCATCGAGATGGAACTGGCCGAGCGGCTCTCGGTCGATCTCATGCGCGACCCCGATCTCGCGCTTCGCACCCACACGCGCGAGGAGCTGGGCATCGACCCCTCGGCGACCGGTTCACCGATCTCGGCCGCGATTTCCTCGCTTATCGCCTTCGCCGTCGGCGCCTTCGTGCCACTGTTGCCGTGGCTTTGGTCGGCGAGTGGGAACGAGGTGCCCTGGTCGATCCTCTTCGGTGCGATCGGTTCCGCGACGGTCGGCGGCTCGATCGGCTGGTTCACCCGAAAGGGTGTCGTCGCCTGGGCCTTGCGCCAGGTCAGCGTTACCGCGCTCGCGGCACTGGTGACCTTCGGCGTGGGCCGTCTCGTTGGCGGCTAACGCTTCAGTAGTGTGTCGAGGGCGCTGAAGCGCACGAGGCAGTCCTCTCGCTCGAGTGTGAAGCCAAGAGACTCATAGAGGCCGCGCGCCGCAACGTTGGACTCGTCCACGAAGAGCGTCGCGCTCGAGACGCCCTTTCGCCGGATGGCGTCTAGACCGTGCAACACCATCATGCGCCCCAGTCCTCGACCCCGGAAATCTGGGTGCACGGCGATGACGTAGATCTCGCCGAAGCGATCGGGGTGCAACTCGTGGACTTTGGTCCAGCACGAGGCGGCGAGGCGGCCGTCGATCTCGAGGAGGAAGAAGCCCGACGGGTCGAACCAGGGCTCGGAGAGCCGCTCGTCGAGCTGACGCTCGGTCCAGGCGCCCTGCTCGGGGTGATCGGCGAAGGCCGCGTTGTTCTGGACGAGCCAGCTCAGCGCGTCACGCTCGGGGTCGAAGGTCCGGATTACGCCGGGAACGATGGGCGCGTGCTCGACGCGAACGGGCAAGGTTACGCGCAAGAGTTGGAGGGTGCGTACGACGGTCCCTGCGGTGGTGTCGGCGTCACCGCGGGTCCACCAGTCCACCGTCTCGTGGCGCGTCAAGATCGCTTCGAGCAGGCGTTCGTCGACGCCGCCGCCGCACATCTCGACGCTCGCGGGTTCGCCCGGGGTCAGGAGGGCGTAGCGACGTACGCGGTCGCC
>JAJYPU010000253.1 GCA_021795095.1 Actinomycetes bacterium
GAGCAAACTGATTTCTACGTAATTTCGAAACGCTGGGATTAACCCATCAATCCGTTCACGTAGCGCGCGGTGTCAGTCTCGCGAGCGTGTTCGAACACCTGGCTCGTCGGCCCGTGCTCGACGAGGCGACCCTCGTAGAAGAACATCGTGTTGTCCGAGACCCGGCGCGCCTGGCCGAGGTTGTGCGTGACCACGATCAGCGTCAACGCCGGGGTCAACGTGCGCATCAAGTTCTCGACGGACTCCGTCGAGAGTGGGTCGAGGGCCGAGGTCGGCTCGTCGAGCAAGAGGACCTCGGGACCCACGGCGAGCGCACGGGCGAGACAGAGCAGCTGCTGTTGACCGCCCGAGAGACGATAGGGCGACTCGTTGAGTCGATCCTTGACCGCGTCCCACAGACCGACCTCGCGCAGACGGATCTCGGCGACCACGTCGAGCTGCTTGCCCTTGGCGATGCCGTGTGCTTTCACGCCCGCCACCACGTTGTCCTTGATCGACATCGGGAACGGGTTCGGCCGCTGGAACAACATGCCGACGCGACGTCGGATAGCGAGCAGGTCCTGGGACGGCGCCCAGATACTCTGTCCGTCGAGCAGGACGTCACCCTCGTGGCGGAATCCCGAGACCCGATCGTTCATCCGGTTGATCGTGCGCAAAAAGGTGGACTTACCCGAACCAGTAGGCCCGATGAGCGCGGTGATCGTCCCACGGGCGAAGGTCATGTTGACACCGTTGAGAATCGCCTTGACCCCGAAGTGCAGGTTCAAGCCGTTGGTCTCAATGACGTTGGCCGGCCGGTTGGCGTCGGGGTCGAGCTCGGTGAGCAGTGATGCGATCCGATTCGAATCGACGTCGCGCCTGACAACTTCTTCCATGTGCCCTCACACTTCACGAGTTGGTTCGAGCGTAAACAACGTAGGTGAACGCCGGGTGAACGAGACGTAATGCCCGGGCTATTTCTCAGTAGCGCAGTCACAAGGGCCGGGTCGTCGGTTCGCCTAAAGTGACGGGGACAACGAGCGATTGAGGGGACATGCGCATTGGAGTCCTGACCGCCGGCGGCGACGCGCCGGGGCTGAATGCGGCGATTCGGGCCATCGGGCTGATGGCGATACGCGACGGTCACGAGGTGATCGGCATCGCCAATGGCTGGTCCGGCCTGGCCACGCCCTTCGCGGGTCGGCGGCTCAACGCCGATGACTTTCGTGGCATCGTCGGACTGGGCGGCACGATCCTCGGCACCGCACGCTACGACCTCGACAATCCCGCCGGGGGCCGCGACACGGTCCTCGCGACCATCGGCGAGCACCTCGACGCTCTGGTGGCCATCGGCGGTGACGGGACCCAGCGGATCTCCAACTGGCTGGCCGACCGCGGCGCCCCCGTCGTCGGCGTCCCCAAGACGCTCGACAACGACCTGCTCGGCACCGACTACTGCATCGGCTTTGACACCGCGATCAGCCTGGTGGCCGAGTCCCTCGACCGTCTCTACACGACCGCCGCTTCGCACCACCGCGTGATGGTCGTTGAGACGATGGGACGTGCGACCGGCTGGGTGGCCGCCCTCGGCGGACTCGCCGGCGGCGCCGACCTGATCGTCATCCCCGAGTTCCCGATGACGATGGACGATATCGTCGCGCACCTGGTCAAGCGCCGCAGCGCGGGTAACGCCTTCTCGATCGTCGTGGTCGCCGAGGGGGTCAACCTGCGCACGCTCGGGGGCACCGAGCTCGGCGAGCTCTCCACCGAAGGGGTCCGAGGTGTCCGGCTCGCCACCCGCGGAGTCGGTCAGTTCGTCGCGTCACGTATCGACGAGCACGGGGGCTTCGAGGTCCGCACCACGGTCCTCGGTCACCTCCAGCGCGGTGGCAGCCCGACGGCCCACGATCGAATCTGGGCCACACGAGTCGGTGCGGCCGCCTACGAGGCGGTGATCGCGGGGAACTTCGGCAAGATCCCGCTCGTTCGCGGCGGGGGTATCGAGCTCCAACCGCTCACCGTCGTGGCCGAGGGCCAACGCCGGGTGCCGCGCGAACTCTACGACCTCTGCGCGGCCTTCTTCTAATTCGTCGCCGGCGCGAGCTGGCCCAAACGGTAGTGGGTCCGACACAGCACCTCGTAGTGCACGTCACCGGCGGCGACGTCGCCGTAGTAGAACTGGTCGCCCGAGCGCGCGACCACACCGCCGACGACTCGCGCGTTGCAGCGCCCCCGGCGGCCGCACCAACACGATGAGGTCAACGGCAGCTCGTGAGCCCAGTCCGCGATCGCGAAGAGACGCGCCGAGCCCGGGAAGATGTTCAAGAGGAAGTCCGACGAGAGACCAAAGGCGTGCACGTCGACGTCGTGGTCGTCGACCAGACGCGCGAGCTCGTCCACCTGCTCGGCGCTGGCGAACTGCACCTCGTCGATGACGAGGATCCGTACCGTGCGCGCGAGCAGTTTCTCGATGGCCTCGCCCAGGTCGGCGCCGGGGTTCACCGCTTCGGCCTCGGCCTCGATACCGATCCGGCTGGTCACCATGCCCGTCGCACTGCGATCCCCGAACGTCCACAGCGCGACGTCGCTGCGACCCTGGCGCAGTTGCCAGCACAGCTGTAACGCGAGGGTGGACTTGCCAGCCGCCATCGTGCCGTACGTGAAGGTCAGCTCAGCCATCGTTCCCCATTCCGGGCAATCACCTTACTTCCCCGCCGTCCACGTTCCGGGGCCTCGCTAGATTGGGGCGATGGACTACTCCGTACGGGCCATCGCCTACATCCGCAACGACCGGAGCGAAGCGCTCGACGACAACTGGGACGACGTGCTCAGCACGGTCGAACTGGCGACGGACGTCCCCAGCGAGGCCTTGCGCGGCCTCGAGGAGTTCTCGCACGTCGAACTGATCTTCTTCGCGGACTGGGCCGAGGATGTGCCGCCGGCGCCGTGGCATCGGCGGCCTCGTAGCAACCCGAACTGGCCCGACGTGGGCGTCTTCGCCCAACGCAACAAGGACCGCCCGAACCGACTGCTGTTGACCACCCTGCCCATCGAAAGTCTCGCCGAGCGATCCTTCACCGTG
>JAJYPU010000043.1 GCA_021795095.1 Actinomycetes bacterium
GGGGGCTCCCACCTCGATGGTCGTGACCACGCGTGGGAACACGCTGGTCACGCTTGATTTGACGGCGAGTACCGCGGTCACGATGAAGCATGCGTCGGGACCACTCACGCTGGCCAACCTCGCGACTGGTGAGCGCGTGAGCGTGACCCCGGCACCGGGCTCGTCGCTCGCGTCCTTCACCGCCGCGTCGGTGAAGATCCAGGTGCCCGAGATCCACCACATTGAAGGGGTAGTCTTCTCGGTCAACGGTACCTCGTCGATGGTCGTGACGACCCCCGAAAGCGGACAAGTGACCGTCAACTTCACTCCGAGCACCGCGGTCACGATGGAGCACGCGTCGGGACCAGTGGCGCTGACCAACCTCGCCGCCGGTGAGCGTGTCAGCGTGACCCCGTCGTCGACCTCGACGCCGGGTGACTTCGTCGCCGCCGCGATCCAGATCCAGGTGCCCGAGATCCACCACATTGAAGGGGTCATCGGTACGATCACGACGACGAACAGCGTCGTCACGTCGATGGTGGTCAACACTGGCCATAGTGGGACGGTCACCGTCAACTTCGTGCCGACCACCGTCATCACGATGGAGCACGCGTCGGGACCGATGACGCCGGCGAACCTCGTCGCCGGTGAGCGGGTGAACGTGACTCCGTCATCGACCTCGACGCCGGGTGACTTCGTCGCCGCCTCGGTTCGAGTCCAGGCGACGGAGATCCACCCGATAGAGGGCGTGGTGTACTCCGTCAATGGCGCTACGTCGATGGTGGTGACCAACCGTGACCACGGATCGGTCACGGTGTTCTTCACGCCGACGACCTCGGTCGTGATGAATCACACGTCGACGCTGATCACCTCGACCAGTGTGACCAAGGGTGAGCGCGTGAACGTGACCCCCGCGTCGACCTCCACACCCACGTCCTTCGTTGCCGCTTCGGTGAGGATCCAGGTACAGGACAAGTAGTCGCGCAACGGCGCAAGAATTGAGAGAGCCCCGGACCACCTGGCCCGGGGCTCTCTCGTTGTAAGCGGGGTTAGCGGTTCGGCTCGAGCTCCTTCTGACGCGCGACCTGCATGCCGACGTAGCCGGTGACCTTCTCGAAGAGGAAGTAGAGGATCGCGGCGACGAGGATGCCAAAGGGGATGGAGAAGTCGGCCCCACCGAACCAGCCCGCCGGGCCGCAGTTGGCGCTCGCTGTGCCCGTGCAGTAGAACGCGCCGAAGTGGTTGGAGACGGGCGTCATCCAGTGGAACGGGAAGTTCACCGGCGGCGGGGCCTTGGAGTAGGCGATGGTCGAGGCGACCAGCCCGACGACGAAGGCGACGATCGCGTTCCAGTTGACCCCGGTCTTACCCCCGAAGTAGAGGCCGTCTCGGTCGGTGCGCTGCAGTTCGGCGGGGTTGTACCGGAACCCGCGAAGGATCCAGTCCATGATGTAGACCCCGAACCACGGTGCGATCCACACGATGAGCACCCCGACGAACTCTTTCATGTACAGCGAGAAGGTCGATTGGAACATCGCGTAGATGGTGAGCAGGCCCGCGATGATGCTGTCCATCACGACCGCCTGGTAGCGCTTGAGGTGGATTCCCATCGCCTGAACCGAGACCCCGGAGCTGTAGAGGTCCAGGGAGTTGATCCCGAAGAGCTGGACGATCGCGAAGACGAGGAAGACCGCGATGACCCAGGAGGGGATGAAGCGCTGGCCGTAGAGCGCCTGCAGCGGGTTCGAGCTGTTCCAGGCCTGGACCTGTGCGCTCGAGGAGATGAAGGTGTAGGTGAGCGCTCCGAGGGTCATGAGCACAATCTCGGGCAGTGCGGTACCGAGGAAGACCCACCCGACCACGGCCCCCTTCTTCGTGTCACGGGGTAGGTAACGGGTGTAATCGTTGCCGCACTCGGTCCAGCCGAGCCCCGACAGCGCGATGGTGAAGGCGAGACCGGCGGTGTAGAGCTCCCACCCACCGAGGAATCCCTTGAAGTGCACCGAGCCGTGCTTCACGTCGAAGATCGCGAACAGGACGAAGATCGCGATGAAGGGGATGATCAGTGCGCGCAGGATCTTGACCATGGTGGCGTGACCGAGGTAGGGCATGACCGCCTGGATGGCCGCAGCGAGGATGATCAGGATCACCTTAAACGGGCTGCTGACGTGCACACCGGCCATCTGGAAGAGGACCATGGCCGCGCCGACGATGAGGATGAGCCCCTCGGTCTCGAAGCCCAGCTGGGTGATCCAGTTGAAGAAGCTCACGATGCGCGAGCCGCGCAGCCCGAAGGGGGCACGGCTGATCGCGAACGCCGTGGTGCCCGATTCGGGACCCTGCAGCGACGCGACCCCGAGCAGCAAGAAGGACAGGTTGCCGAGGACGATGAGGCTCAGGGCGGTCCAGAAGCTGAACCCGAAGCCCATGAGGATCGCACCGTAGATGAAGTACTCGACGTTGACCGCCGAGCCCGTCCACATGGCGCCGATGTTGCGGGCGGTGGCCCATCGCTCCTGCTCGGGTATGAAGTCGATCCCGTGCTGTTCTATGTGAAACGGCTGGTCTTCAACCGAGCCGTCGTGTGATTCCAACGTCGACGCCACGTTCGTGGTCCTCCCTAATAGATGTGTCTCACCTGTACGGCTCCGTGAGGGGCTAGTCGCACGGAGCCAGTCTGCCCGATGGCGACCCCTGAAGGGTGCTTTGCCAAAACCGCCGCCGCCGGCCCAGTTTTAGCGAGGTCTTACGTCGACCACAACGGGTCCTCAGACAAGTTCAGCAGGATGGTCGGGTCTCGCCCTCCCTCTCGAGACAGAAAGTAGGGAACCATGTCCGCAAAGAAGAATCACCGGGTCGGCCGGCGCGTTGGCGTCTCGACGGTGGTGGCGATCGGTGCGCTCGCGACCGGTATCAGTGTCGCCGGTGCCGCGTCCAACGCCGGGTCGACCGCGACCAAGGCAACGACATCGATGTCTCGTCCTGCGCACGCTGGGGACCGTGGACGCTTCGGCGACCTCGGCGTCGTCGGCTCGGTCACCGCAGTCAGCCCGACCTCGATCACGGTGCAGGACCCCGGGGGCGCCGTCGCGACCTACGCCATCTCGGGATCGACCGTCGTGCGTAAGGACGGCGCCGCGGCCACTGCCGCCAGCCTGGCCGTTGGCGAGAACGTCGCGGTCATGGTCTCCTCGGCGGGGTCAAAGACCGCCGCCACCATCGTCGTCGTCCCGCTGGGGGCTCCCGTAGGCGACGCGCCGGGTGGCGTCGTGACAAACGTGAGCTCGACCTCGATCACGGTGAGCCACGCCGACGGCACCTCGTCCACCTACGCGATCGACCCGTTGACCACGGTGAACGAGGGGCGCACGCGCGCCGCGGCGTCCGCCCTCGCGGTGGGCGAGCGGGTCCAGGTCCGGACTTCCACGACGAGTTCGACGACCGCGGCCACCATCGAGATCGACCTCGCCCACGTCGCGGGGACGGTCGTATCGGTCACGGGTGACACCATCACCGTGAGTGACCGCCAAGGCTTCTACCGAACTATTCAGGTCGGCGACACGACGACCTACCTGAAAGCGGGCGCGAGTGCCACTTTGGGCGACGTGACGACCGGCACCGTGATCGCGGCCGACGGGACGGTCGGCGCCGATCACACCACCCTGGAAGCCGTTACGGTCGGCATCGGGCTCGCGCCGACGCCGGGCGGGGCACCGGGCGCGTGGGCGGGGCACCGGGCACGCCAGATCACGCGAGGCCATGTGGCCCCGGCATGGACATGATGGCCCACTGACGGTCATCACCACATTCGTCAGGGCCCGGGTGGTTCCTCCCGCCACCTGGGCCCTGATATGTCGTCGACGAGCACGGACCGCTGAGGGCGGTCACAGTCAAAGAATTAACGGTCCGCCACCGTTTCACCGGTCGGGGTTGCTAGGTTCACCGACAGGGGGGACTCGGCAGACCGCTGGATCCTGGTGCGAGAGGATGTCGACGATGGCTTCAACGATGGACCGGCGGACGTTTCTTACCCATTCCGCGGCGACGGTGGGCGGTATCGCGATGGCGGGGACCGTCGTCGACGACTTGCTCGCCACCGCGGCCGGAGCGGCGCCGGGGATCAATCTCGGCAAGCCCAAGCTCGGCGGGACCCTACGGGTGGGTCTGGTCTCGGACGTGCCGAACTACCACATCTTCAATGGCGCGCAGGGCAAGATGGACTCCTCGGGGTTCTGCGTGGCCAACGCGCTCTACGACGCGCTCTTCGTCTCGTCGGCGAACGGCCGGACGTGGCTGCCCATGCTCGCACTCTCGGCGACGCCGAGCAACGGCTACAAGACCTGGACCGTGGTGCTACGCCGGGGCGTGTCATTCTCCAACGGCGACCCGTTCAATGCGGACATCGTCGTGGCCAACTTCAACGCCGCGGCCGCCGACCCGACGGTCGGGCTCGCGATCCGTCCCATCATCGCCTCGGTCACCAAGGTGAACGAATACGTCGTCAAGTTCAACTTGGTCATCGCCTACTCGACCTTCCCCTACGGCGCGCTCTGTGAGCAGCAGACCGCGTACATGGCTCACCCGAGCACATTCTCGCCGAGTTACACGGGTAATCCCATCGGCACCGGTCCCTTCAAGGTGGAGTCGTGGCAGATCAACTACGAGTCGAAGTTCGTGCGCAACCCGCGCTACTGGCGCAAGGACGCCCACCATCGCCGGTTGCCCTACCTCGACGGGGTCACGTTCCGCACGATCCCCGACGACCCGACCCGCAACCTCGCCCTGCAGTCGGGCCAGGTGGACATGATCCTGACCCAGGACGGGGCGAGCGTGGCGAACCTCGAGACGATGAAGGGCATCACGTACCGCACCGACCTCCACGACCCGACGAATCCCGACTCGCTCTGCCTGATCGTCAACACGACGGGCACGATGAACCAGTACTTCGCGTGGGCCGGTGAGTTCGCCACGTCCGGCGTGCCCGGGGCGCTGTCGTACATCGAAAAGGGCCAGGCCGTGCCCACACAGGTCCAGCTCGCCGACTACGAAGGGACGATGGGCGCGGTCGATCCGTCCACGCTCACCTGGAACACGAGGTTGAAGCCGGTCTTGAACGACGTCTCGATCCGTCAGGCCTGCGCCATGGCGATCAACCGCAAGACCTTCCACAAGGTCGTCGCGGGTGGCGTCCAGCCGGTCTCGGACGGTATCTACAAGTCCTCGTCGCCCTACTACCGCAACCCGCACTACCCGTCCTTTGACCCGAAGCGGGCCAAGTCGCTGGTCGAGGCGTACAAGAGCAAGCACAACGTCTCGACTGTGGGCTTCGTCCTCGACTACATCGCCGGGAGCGCGTCGTCCGAGAAGGGCTTCGCGTTCCTGTCCCAGCAGCTCCAGGCGGTCGGCATCACGGTCACGCCCCGACCGCTCACCCAGTCGACGCTGATCCAGAACGTCATCGTCGGGCAGTTCGACTGCGCGGACTGGATCCAGTTCGGCGGGGTCGACCCGGCGCTCAACTACGTCTGGTTCGTTTCCCAGCCCGCGACGACGTCGCCGGCCCAGGGGGGACTCGGACTGACCGCGCTGCCAGCGAACACGTTCATCGCCGGTGCGGTCAACTTCGCCCACCTGGGCGACCCCATGATCGAGGGCGCCATGCTGAACGCGCTCGCGTCCCCGGCCAATTCGGGCCAGTTGCGCTCGCTGTGGTCCTCCGTGAACCAGCGGTTCGCCAAGGACATCCCGTACCTGTTCCTCACCTTCATCGTCACGGGATGGGCGGCGCGCGACAACATCGAGAACTGGGCCTACGCCACTGCGGGCGACGGAACGACGCGCTGCTTGAACCCCGACCTCGGTTCTGCGCGATGGGACCAGATCTGGATCAAGTGACGCTAGTTCGCTGTTGCGGCGCGCACGTGGCCGCGAACGTCTCGCCACCACACGAGCGTCGTCAGCGTGAGTAGCGCTGACACGAGGGCCATCACCGTGAAGGGCAGCGCTTCGTTCAAAGTGAAGAGGTAGCCCGACACGCTCGCGGCAATCGCGAGGGAGGCGGTGTTGGCCGTCGCGTAGAGACCCTGACGTCGCCCGAGTTCGCGTGACTCGGCGCCCTGGGTGAGGAGCGACGAGATCGACGGCATCGACAGCGACGTGCCGATGGACTCGAGTGAGCCGAGCAGCAGGAGCGCGACGTTGTTGTGGATGTGAGGATAGAGCGAGAGGAAGAACGCGACGTTGAGCAGCCCGAGGAAGGAAATCACGCGTCGGTTCGCGTGATCGGCGAGCCAGCCCCCGGCCCGGCTCAGCGCGACCCAGGGGATGCTGAAGAGCGTCCAACTCAAGCGGATCTGGAGCGTCGACGCGTGGTGGGCGTGCATCAAGAGGCTCCAGCACGCTTCGTAGACGCCGATCGCGATGCCCGTCGCACTCGCCGCGGTCAGTGCGCCCAGCACCTGGGGTGTCCACTGGAGCCTCGGCAGCGGCAGGGTCGAGTCGACGATGTCGCCCAGTGAGATGCGGCTCGTCTGCAATGCGGCGAGCAGGCTGACGACCCCGGTGACGAAGAAGGCCCACCCGAGGGTCCGTACCGACGCGACAACGCCGACCACGGGTCCAATCGCGATCCCGAGCAGTTGCGCGGCCATGATCCGTGAGACGGCGCGGCCCCGTTCGGACTCGGCGAACAGAGCCGACACCGCCGAGAGTGACGCGACTTCGATGGCGCCCGCGGCTGCTCCCTGGAAGCCGCGAGTCAGCGCGAACCACGGGGCCGCCACCGGGAGTAAGTAGGTCATGCTCGCCAGGCCGTAGACGACGAGGCTCGCGATCAGGATCGGACGGCGCCCGAAGCGGTCGGCGAGATGGCCGAGTGCGAATTGGGTGGCCACGCCCGCGACAAAGAAGGCCGCCATGATGAAGCCAATGACGGTGGGCGTTCCTCCGCGATGCTCGAGGAAGAGGGGGAGTAACGGTAGGCCGAGTGTGGCGCCCATCCACTGCAACGCGACGATGACGGTCAACCGGTTGAGCGTCTGGTTGGCGGTCGTCGTTGACACGGCTCCGACGCTAGCGGTCGGCCCCGGTCGCCGAGGTTAGAGCAACCCGCTCTCCACGAGGATGAGTATCCCCAAGGCGACGTAGATCCAGGGAACAAGCCGTCGGGCAGTGGTCTCGCCGACGGTGCTGACGCCCGGGTGACGGGTCAGGGCCCGCGCACTGAGCAAGAACAGAACTTCGAAAAACGCGAATACGAAGACGGTGAGGATCCCGTCGACGACGCCATCGGTGCGCAGCAAGGGGATCCACACGCCGAGGTTGTCGCCACCGAGAGCGATCGTGACCGCGGCGGTGGTGATTGCGCCTCGTCGATACGTCGTGGTGGCGCGCGCGTCGCGGTGGCGCCACCGGAACCACGCCATCGACCACGGTGCGAGACAGAACAGGCCGGTCCACTGGGCCGGCACGGCGGTCAGCGCCGAGCCGACCGCCGCGGCCACGATGACCAGGGCGGTGACTCCGACGGCCTGGGCGATTGATACCCGGCGGTAACGCGTGGGCTCGGTGACGAGGAGCTGCGCGACGAAGGCGAAGTAGTTGTCGAACATTGTGCCGACGTAGGCGACCGATGACAGGACCACTACGTCGAGTACCGAGTGCACGGGCCGACCTTACCCGTGGGGAACTGAACCAGACGAACCACCCCAACTAAGGTGAACGCGGAGGTTCCCCCATGATTCGACACGTCGCGGCGCCGACACCCGATCAGCTGGAGACCGCACGCGCGGTCATCGCTCGCTATCTCGACCCCACTCCGGCCGTGACGCTCAACATGCGCGACCGTCTCGTGACCGCGAAGCTGGAGGGACTGCAGGTCACCGGTTCGTTCAAGGTGCGAGGGGCGCTCAGTGCGATCGACGCGGCGCACCGCGAGGACCCGTCAGGCGCGGTCATCACGTCGTCGGCCGGTAATCACGGCCTCGGCATCGCTCACGCGTCGATGCTGCTTGGCGTGCCCGCCACCGTCGTCGTGCCAGCGAACGCCTCGATCGCGAAGGTGCAGAAACTTCGTCGCTACGACATCGAACTGATCCAGGTGGGTTCGAGCTACGACGAGGCCCAGGCCCACGCGCTCGAGCTGGCCAGCCATCGGGGCATCCGCTACATCTCACCGTTCAACGACACCAGCGTCATCGCGGGACAGGCGACGGTCTTCGACGAGCTCATCGAACAGGTCCCCGACCTCGAGCACCTCGTCGTACCGGTGGGCGGCGGTGGACTGATCGCAGGCATCCTCTTGTCGCGCGAAGCCCACGGCCGGGGCGACGTGCGTATCACCGGCGTCCAGCCCGAGGAGAGCGCCGCGATGTACCACGTGCTGCGGGGCACTCCGATGGAGGAGGTCGTGCACCACGAGACGATCGCGGACGGACTGGCGGGAGGCGGTGACGATGGCGCGGTGACCAATGAGCTCATCGCCCGCTACGGCGTGCCCCTGGTACTCGTTCCCGAGGTCGCGATCCGCCATGGGGTCCGCGAGGTCGCGGAGAATTCGGGACTCGTGATGGAGGGTTCGGCCACCACGGCCTACGCCGCGATCACGTCGGACGTGGTCGGCGACGCGACCTCGCGCATTGGCTTCATCGCGAGCGGGCGCAACATCGCCCACGAACTCTTCATCGAGCTGCTCGGCACGGCGTGAGCGCTGTCGCGGTACGCGTGGCTCACTAGGGTGGACGCATGGCACTTTCAAAGCGGGCGGGCGCAATCGCGCTGGTCGTGGTCGCATTTGCGCTGACGGTGATGGGTATCGTCGTCGCCGCCACCGACACGAATCCGGGCTCGAATAACACCGACGCACTTGCGCTCAATGGGTACCCGCCCAAGTCGGCCGACCTCGCCGTGGCGATCACGACCGGGCGGGCCTATTCGGTGAACGCCGATGTGCACGTCAATTTCGTGACCAACAGCGTCGACGCCACAGTGCAGGTGCCCTTTGCCTTCTCCTCGATCAACGCTGACCTGCGACTGGTGAATCGTCACCTCTACGCCGGCCTCTCCAACCTCCAGTCGATCATCGGACGCTCGTGGGTGTCCACGCCGATGAAGACGCCGTCGCTCTACGGGTATTCCTTGGAGATGACCAAACCCGACATCGCCTTGATCTCGGGGTACACCCGTAAGACCGTCACCACCTCGGACTCGGTCACCACGTACAACTTCTACCGCGATCACACGACGATTCGCGCACCGGCGGGGCTGCCCGTGACGCTGCCCACGCTCGCGACCGTCGATTTCAGCATCTCGGTGGGCAGTCAGGGCGAGTTGACAGGGCTCGGACTCACGGTCACCTCGAAGCGCTCCACCGCGGCGATCACCGTGTCAGTGCTCTCCTACAACCGGCCGGCCATGATCGTCGCGCCCCCGGCCAAGGACGTGCTGCCGGTCACGAAGTCGATCCTGAAGAAGCTGTTCGGCTCGTCGTCGTCGATACCGTCGCTGCTCGCACCGAAGAATGTCGCGGCACTGGGTCAGATCCGACTCAGTTAGTCTTCGGGCGTGAGCGACGTCCACCCCGAACCACGTTGGCCCGCGTCCCTGGCGCTCGTCGTGTGCGTCGCGCTCTACGTGATACTGCCCAGTCGGTTGGTCATCGGTCCTCGGTGGCTGGTCCCGACGCTGATCGTCCTGCCGCTCGTACCGCTCTCACTGCGACGACACCGGCACCCCAACGAGTCCCCGGTCGTGCGCCACCTGACGATCATCCTCATCGCGCTCATCAGCGCGGCCAACGTGGTGTCGATGGCCCTGCTCGTGCGCCATCTGCTCACGAGCAACGTCACCCAAGGTCGTGAACTGGTGTACTCGGCCATCGCCATCTGGATTACCAACGTCGTCATCTACGGGCTGTGGTTCTGGGAGATCGACCGCGGCGGCCCGCACCGTCGCGCGGGCAACACCACCGCGTGGCCGGACATCCAGTTCCCCCAGATGGAGAACCCCCACCTCGCGCCCCCCGACTGGTACCCGCGCTTCACGGACTACCTCTACACGTCCTTCGCCAACGGCACGAGCTTCGCCCCCGCGGACGCGATGCCCCTTAGCGCGCGTGCGAAGGCCCTTTTCGCCTCTGAATCGATCGTGTCACTGGTCACCATTGCAGTGGTCGCCGCTCGCGCGGTGAACATCCTGCACTGACTCAACCCATCAAACGCTCGACCCACCGGCTCGCGCGGCTGGGCGTGTCGTGTCGGCGCTCGTGGTGGTCGGCCCACGTCGCGGCGCCCAGCCCGGCGTTGATGCCAACCCAGCGCAGCGGTTCGTACTCCCAGGGTCGAGACCGGTGCTCGACGAAGGGTAGGCGCGTGAACTCAGTCTCGGCTTCGGGCTCCACGATCAGGTCCGCCATTGCGCTCGCTGCGACGCGGCTGAGCACGACGCCGTCGCCCGTGTAACCCCCGACGCTCGCCAGACCCGTATTGCGGTCGAGTCGCACGGCGGGCTCGTGATCGCGCGGCATCGCGAGGGGGCCACCCCAGCGGTGGGTGATCGACCCGGGCAGTGACGGGAACAGACCACGCAAGGTCGTCTCAAGCAGCGAGAAGACCTTCGAGCTCTGATCGAAACGTGCTTCGACCGTCGAGCCGAAGTGATACGGCGCACCGCGCCCGCCGAAGGCGATTCGGTCGTCGGCGGTTCGCTGGCCGTATATGACGAGGTGTCGCCCGTCCGCGAAGGTCTCGAAGTTGCGCAGGCCGACCTCGTCCCAGAACGAGCGGGGCAGGGGTTCGGTAGCAATCATCAGCGAGTAGAGCGGTACGACTGTGCGGCGCTCGCCCGGCAAGGTCGGCGTGTAGCCCTCGGTGGCGCGCACGACGTAGGTGGCGTGCACCGAGCCGTTCGTCGTGACGACGGTGGCGCGCCGACGGGCGTCTCCTCCCATGATCCGGGTGACTGCCGTACCTTCGACGATGGTCGCACCGGCGCGTTCGACCGCGCGGGCGAGTCCCCGGACCAGTTTCGCGGGGTGGAGCCGTGCGCAGTGGGGAGTGAACAACGCGCCGCGCGCGTGATCGACCACACCGCGTTCGCGCGCCTCGGTCTCGTCGAGCCACCGCACATCAGTCACGCCGTTGGCGTGCAGCTCGTCAACCTCGGCGCGCAGGCGCGACGCTTGGACCTCGCCACGCGCGAACACCAGGGTGCCACCGCGTACGAAGTCGGCGTCGATGCCGTCGGCCGCAGCCGCCGCTCCGAGGTCATCCACCGCCCGTTCCAACGTCTGTCGAAGGTGTGTCGCTGCGTCGGCGCCGTAGGCGTTTCGAACGGCGGTCGCGCTCTGGGGGTAGAGGGCCGAGGCCCAACCGCCGTTACGCCCCGACGCCCCAAAGCCGCAGACCGACTTTTCGATGACGAGCACGCGCAGACTCGGATCACGGCGAAGGACTTCCCGGGCCGTCCAGAGGCCCGTGAAGCCGCCGCCGACGATCGCGACGTCCACGTCCGCGTGTGCGTTCAAGGTCGGTCGTGCGACCACGTCCTCTTGCATCGTGGACCACCAGAGCGAAGCTGGCGGTCGCATCAGAGAATCCGCTTGGCCGCTCCAGTGAAGACCTCGCGAAGCACGCCGACCATGAAGTCGATATCTTCGCGCGTGGAGATGAGCGGTGGCGCGAGCTGCACAACGGGGTCACCGCGGTCGTCCGACCGGCAGATCAACCCGCGTCGGAACATCTCGGGCGAGACGTAGCCGCGCAGAAGTCGTTCGGCTTCGTCGCCGGACCAACCCAACTTCGTCTCTTGGTCCTTTACGAGCTCAACGCCCCAGAAGTAGCCAGTCCCGCGCACGTCGCCGACGATCGGGATGTCACGCAGCGCGAGCAGGCTCTCGTGGAAGTACTCCTGGTTCGCCTGGACGTTCTCGATGACGTGCTCGTTCTCGATGATCGAGATGCTCTTGAGCGCCACTGCGCACGAGAGCGGGTGGCCCGCCCAGGTGAAGCCGTGCTGGAAGGCCGTGTCGTCGTGCTGGAAGGGCTCGGCGATCCGATCGGAGACAATCATCGCGCCGAGTGGTGCGTAGCCCGCCGTGATGCCCTTGGCCGCGGTGATGATGTCGGGCACGTAGTCGTACTTCTGGCCACCGAACCACGTACCGATTCGTCCGAAGGCGCAAATCACCTCGTCAGAGACGAGCAGGACGCCGTACTTGTCGCAGATCTCTCGAACCTTCTGCCAGTACCCCGGGGGTGGCGTGAAGCAGCCACCGGCGTTCTGGACCGGCTCGAGGAACACGGCCGCGATCGTTTCGGGCCCCTCGCGCAAGATTGCTTCCTCGATCTGCTCGGCCGACCACAGACCGAAGGCCACGAGGTCGTCGGCGTGCTCGGTCGCCCGATAGAAGTTGGTCGGCGGGACCTTGACGGCGCCGGGGACCAGCGGCTCGAATGGCGTGCGATAGCTCTCGAGGGACGTGATGGTCAGCGCGCCCATGGTGGTGCCGTGGTAGGCGATGTCGCGGCTGATCACCTTGTAGCGGTCGGTCTCGCCGCGTAGGCGGTGGTACTGACGGGCCAGCTTCCAGGCGCTCTCGACCGCTTCGCCTCCACCAGTGGTGAAGAAGACTCGATTGAGGTCGCCGGGGGCCAGGCTCGCCAGCTTCTCGGCCAATTCGATGGCCGCAGGGTGCGCGTACGTCCACAGCGGGAAGAACGTCAACTCCTTCATCTGCGCGGCGGCCGCGTCGGCGATGTCGGCACGCCCGTGACCGAGCGCGTTAGTGAAGAGGCCCGACAGGCCGTCGAAGTACTCGACGTCGTTGGCGTCGTAGACACGCGTACCTTCACCGCGCACGATGATCGGCACTTCATTGGACTCCGAGTACGCGCCCATCCGCGACATCTGCAACCACAGATTGCGCCGGGCACGCTCGGAGTACGCATGGCTCTTGTGTTTCGGATCGTTGACGGCGATGCCGTCAGAGATGATTTCGTGCAACGTCACTTCGTCCCCCATGTGTAGGTCTGCTTTGAAAGTTTCAAATACAGAAATGTCTCGACTTCGGTCACCCCAGGGATGCTCCGAATGGCGTCGTTGAGCAGATGCACCAGGGCCGCGTCATCGACGGCGATGACCTCGGCGATGATGTCGAAACTGCCCGCGGTCATAACCACGTAGTTGGCCTCGTCGATCGCGGCGACCCGATCGGCGACCAGGCGCACGTCGCCGTGCACCCTGATGCCCACCAGAGCCTCGCGACCGTAGCCGAGCT
>JAJYPU010000254.1 GCA_021795095.1 Actinomycetes bacterium
CCCAGACGGTGTTTACGTGGTGCCACTCGGAATGCTCGGCCCCTAACGAGTTCGGGCGCCCCACTTGGAACAACAGGACCTGACGCTGTCACGATGTTGAACTATCACGTAGCCGCGTTGCGATGGGAACCACCGCCGCACCGTTACACCCGGGCAAGATGCCGTTGCTCGTGGATTCTCTAGGACGCTCGGCGTCACCTCGAATCGAAGAATCGAGCATCACTCGTCCATTCAGCGAGTGTGATTGTCCTACGCCTCGAATCCGGCAGGGGGCATGGGCCAGCCGCTAACGAGGCCGCATCCGTTACGGACCGAGGAGCGCGGCAGGAATGACGGCGATGCCGTCGGCACGCCGATACGCGTTCGGTCCGGTCGTGATGACGGCTGCGTCCAGGACCTGATCGCCAAGCTTCCCTTTCAACCAGTGCAGATGCTTGACGTCTTCTGGCGTGACCTCACCCGAGAGTTTGACCTCGAGCGCCACAACTCGGCGATCGCGGCGCTCGACGATAAGGTCCACTTCGTGTTCTCCTCGATGGACTCGGAGGTGGCCAACGCTCGCTCCGTGGGCTTGTGCGAAGACTCGCACGCCGAGGGTCACGAGCGATTCGAAGAGGTTGCCGAGCAGCGTCCCATCACGAATGACCTCGATCCCGCCCTCCTCACCGGCGAGGAGGGCGGCCGGCTCAAGTCCCAGCAGTGAGACCGCGAGTGCGGGATCGACGAGATGATGCTTCGGTGTTGAAGCGAGCTCCGCGATGTGGTTGCGTGTAGAAGCCCACGCCGGTATCGGGTCCAGGATGTAGAGCGCTTCGAGTGCATCACGATACGGGATCGTGGTCGCTCGGTTTGGCTTTTCCATGTGTCCGCCAGTTGCCGCATCTCGGATCGTTTCGTACGAGGCGACCGTGGCCGTTGCGGCCGCGTACGCCGCCATCCAGCGCCGAAGGGCGACCGCGTTTCTGAGGCGTCGTCCGGTGATGTCCGTGATGTCGTGGTCCACGACCCGATTGACATAGCCACTGAGCAAGGCCTGACGCGCGTGGCTCCCCATGCGGCGTACGTCAGGAAAACCCGAACGCGCGATCTCATCCACGTAGTCGCTCAGTCGCACGGCAGTTGAACCGGTCACCGCTGGCTGCTCACCGGTGAGAAGTTGGCCGAGTGAAACGGTGGGGCTACCAACGCCACGTTCGACGAGCGTCATCGGTCGCAGGCGCACGCTCACGATTCGTCCCGCACCACTGTGGGTGTCTGGGTGATGGATAGACGCCGATCCGGTAAGAAAGAACTGTCCCGGATTAGCGCCCGCGTTGACAGCAGCTCGTATGACCCCCCAGGTTGTCGGAACGTGCTGCCACTCGTCGACGAGGACCGCATCGCCCGTCAGCAGTTGGTTGGGATCAGCCTCGAGCAACTGCCGCGCGACGGGTTGCTCGAGGAGGAAGGTTCTAGCAACCCGCTGGGTGGCGGTAAAACTCTTGCCAACTGCCTTGGCCCCCTCGAGCGAGATAGCGGCGATCCCGCCACTGACGAGGTTGTCCAGTTCGGTGTCCACTACTCGGCGCTGGTACTCCACCATCGACACTCCTCGCCACCACTCAACTCAACAATTTCGGGTTCAATAACCATACAATATCGGGACGTCTTACCATACAACTTCGGGTCATCTTACTGGACAATCTCGGCAATAGCCCCGTTTCACCAGGAGTTCGACGATGGGGCGCGCGGCGTGCCTACCGCTGCCGGGTGAATACTCGTGTGCCGCGTGACAGAGTGAAACTCGTTAACGGACGGGTCAACGAGATTGTCCACGCCAAGCGTCGGAACAGTGCGGATACCGCCGCGCGTGCGCGATTCATTACACGAGCGAGCGATTAGGGATCAACCTCCAGGCCCACCATGACCTCGATCTCGAGCGTGACCACCTTGGTTCATCGCTCGACGCCATCACACCACTCGTATCGGTGACCTCGACGACCCAGCGCCTCGCAAGCTGCGAGTGAACGTGAGAGGTTCGCTCGCAACGTTCGCGCAACGAGTGCCGGGCAGTACGCAAGCCCGAGAGCGAACCGTTGAACCGCGCAACGTCGTGCGCGCCTAGCGACGCGCGCCGTCGCGTGCGTCGAGCACCGCGACGCCAGTCTCGGTGACCTCGTAGATCGCCAGCTGGCCGTAGCGGCGGGCGAAGCCCAACGCGAGAGACCGGTCGGCGACAACGTAGCCCACCTCGTCGGGGTGTAGCTCGTGCGGGTCCCTCGCGCGCGTTTGCGTCACCGCGAGCCCGAATCCAACGAGCCGGGCCGCGAAGTCGGCTCGGTCCGCCTCGTTCAGCGCGTCAGATCGCACCACCGAGCCGGGGTTGTCACTCGTGATGACGAAGTAGGGGCCGACAGAGGCCGCGTAAACGTGGGCGTCGAACTCGCCCTCACCCGAGATGACGACGAGCTCGGTCGGGGGTACGCGATAGACGTCGAGCCAGGTCTCAAGGGGCGGTCGTGGCGCCGTCACCGACTCCGCGAAGGCGATACCCGCGCGCGTCGTCGCCGACGTGCGCGGACTCGCCGTGAGGTCAAAGGCGTGCTGGGTGAGGGGCAGCTCCACGTAGTAGATCGGGGCCGGACAATGCGAACGAAACGTGGCGACGAAGTTACGCGCGACTTGGACGTCGACGAGCGTGTCGGTGACCCCCTGGACGACGAAGAATGGTGGCGCCCCGGCGTGGAGCCGGTGCAGGGGGCTGAGTGACTGATAGAGGGCCTCGTTGCCGATAAAGGGCATCTGGAGAACGCGGTGCTCGAGCAGGCGACGAAGCCCCAGACCGAGGCCCCGCCAGTGGTCCTCGTCGCCCGTCATCTCGAGCACGCCGTAGAAGGAGAGACAGCCGCGCACCGAGAGGTCGAAGCCACGTGTGTCGGGGGTGCGCCAGACCGCGTCGTCGCCGGCGAGTGCGGCGAGCGCGGCGAGGTGCCCGCCGGCCGACCCGCCCGCGACGACGACCCGGTCGGGGTCACCACCGTAGGCGACGATCTCGCGCTTCACC
>JAJYPU010000255.1 GCA_021795095.1 Actinomycetes bacterium
GCGAAGAGTTCGCGCAGCAGCGGCGTATTGACCGGTCCCGGACAGAGCGCGTTCACCCGAATGCCCTGACGGGCGAATTGGACACCTAACTCCCGACTCATCGACAGCACCCCACCCTTGGACGCCGTGTAGGAGACCTGGGACGTGGCTGAACCGAGCATCGCGACGAAGGAAGCGGTGTTGATGATCGAACCGCCGCCGCGCTCGAGCAGCAGTGGTATGCCGTACTTGCAGCAGAGATAGACCGAGGTGAGATTGACGTCCTGGACTCGCCGCCAAGCGTCGAGCCCCGTCGTGAGGATTGAGTCGTCGTCGGCCGGCGAGATACCCGCATTGTTGAACAGGACATCGACACCGCCGTAGACCTCAACGACGCGGGCGTACATCGCCTGGACGCTCGCCTCATCGGCGACGTCGACGTGCACGTACGTGCCACCGATTTCAGCGGCGAGCGCCGAGCCCGCGTCGTCGGCCACGTCCGCGACGACGACCTTCGCCCCTTCGATGGCGAACCGCTTCGCCGTTGCGAGCCCGATGCCACTCGCGCCACCGGTGATGATCGCTACCTTGTTCTCCAGACGTCCCATCATTCCTCCGTTGCTATGAACACGTTCTTTTCCTCGCTGAAGGAGCGCAGCGCGTCGGGACCGAGTTCACGGCCCAGACCCGACTGCTTAAAACCACCGAAAGGGGTCGAGTAGCGCACTGACGAATTCGAGTTGATCGACAGCGTGCCCGTCTCGACGCCCCGAGCGGTGCGCAATGCCCGACCGATGTCCCGACTCCAAATCGAGCCCGAGAGACCGTAGGGACCCTCGTTGGCGAGGGCGATGGCCTGTGTCTCGTCCTCGAAACGCACGACCGAAACCACCGGTCCGAAGATCTCTTCGCAGTAGGAGCGCGCTGCACGATCCGTGCCGTCGAGCACCGTCGGTGGAAACCAGTAGCCCGGTCCGCCCGGCGCACTGCCTCGGAACGCAACGGTCGATTCGTCGACGTAACTGGCGACCGTGTCACGGTGGGCCGCGGTGATGAGCGGACCCATCTCGCTCGCCTCGTCGCGAGGGTCGATCACCTTGACCGCCTTGACCGCAGCCTCGAAGTACTCCATGAACCGGTCGTATCCCGATGACTGGACGAGCAGACGCGATCGCGCGCAGCAGTCCTGGCCCGCGTTGTCGAAGACCGCGTACGGCGCCGCGGCACCCGCTCGCTCGAGGTCGGCGTCGGCGTAGACAATGTTGGCGCTCTTGCCACCAAGTTCCAAGGTGAGACGCTTGACCTGCGCCGCGCACCCTTCCATGATCCGGCGACCAGCGGCGTTGGACCCCGTGAAGCAGATCTTGCGAACCAAGGGGTGCGTCACGAATCGCTCGCCGACCGTCGACCCCTCACCGGTGATGACCTGGAACACCCCCTCGGGGATGCCAGCGTCCAGGGCGAGCTCACCGATCCGTATCGCGGTGAGAGGCGTGAGTGACGCGGGCTTCAATACCACCGTGTTGCCCGCCGCCAACGCGGGACCCAGCCCCCAGCCCATGATCGGCATGGGGAAGTTCCACGGCACGATGATGCCGACCACACCGAGGGGTTCGAAGAAGGTCATGTCGACGCCGCCCGCCACGGGAATCTGGCGGCCAGCGTGCCGTTCGGGCGCACCCGCGTAGTAGTGCAACACGTCTCGAACGTTGCCGGCCTCCCAGCGGGCATTGGTGATCGTGTGCCCGGAGTTTGCGACCTCGAGTTGGGCCAGCTCCTCAATGTGGCCGTCGACGACCTCGGCGAAACGCCGCAGCAGTCGCGCGCGATCGGCCGGCGTCACGGTCCGCCACTGCGTCGCCGCCTGCGCCGCACGTTCAATCGCGCGATCGACTTCGTGGACGTCGTGCATCGCCACCGACGCGATCTCGACCTCGGTCGACGGATTGACTATGGAAATCGTGCTCATAACCTCTCGAATCCTCGGAATCGTTCCCAATCAGTCACCGCAGCCTCGAAGGCGGCGACCTCAATTCGCGCGGCGTGGACGTAGTGGTCGACTACGTCATCGCCAAAGGCCCCGCGGGCAACGACCGACGCGTCAAATAGTGCGGCAGCCTCTCGGAGGGTCGTCGGGACGCGCGGCGCGTCGGCGGTGTAGGCGTTGCCGGTGAACGGTGGCGCGAGGGGTAATGCCTCCTCGACGCCGCGAAGTCCCGCGGCGACCAGGGCGGCCTCGGCGAGGTAGGGATTGACGTCCCCGCCCGGAATCCGGCACTCGACGCGAACCGACGACCCGTGTCCCACGACTCGAAAGGCGCACGTCCGATTGTCAAGCCCCCACACCAGGGCGGTCGGTGCGAACGACCCCTCGACAAAGCGTTTGTAGCTGTTGACGTTGGGCGCCAACCACAGCGACATCTCCCTCGCGTAGGCAATCTGACCGGCCAGGAAGTGCTCGAAGACCGGCGAGAACCCGTACGGCCCATCGCCAGCGAATATCGGTTCACCAGCGCGGTCGCGAAGCGAGAGATGGATGTGGCAGGAGTTGCCTTCGCGTTCGTTGAATTTCGCCATGAACGTCAGGCTGTAGCCCTCCTGGGCCGCGATCTCCTTCGCGCCAAGCTTGAATAGCCCGTGCTCGTCACACTTGTCAACCAGCGGGGCGTACCGAAAGGCGATCTCGTGTTGCCCGAAGTTGCACTCCCCCTTCAAGGACTCGACCTCCATACCGGCGCCGCGCATCGAGCGCCGTATCCGTCCGAGTAGCGGTTCAACGCGTGAAGTCCCCAAGATGGAGTAATCGACGTTGTATTGATTGACGGGCGTGAGGTCTCGATAGCCTGCATTCCACGCGGCCTCGTAGGTGTCCGCGAAGACGAGGAACTCCAATTCGGTCCCGGTGAAACCTACCCACCCGCGTTCGTCAAGGCGTTCGGCCTGGCGCTGGAGTATCTGTCGCGGTGACACGGTGACGGCCGCACCGTCAATGGTTTGAACATCGGCGAACACCACTGCGGTGGCTTCATGCCACGGCACCGCGCGTACGGTCGAGAAATCGGG
>JAJYPU010000256.1 GCA_021795095.1 Actinomycetes bacterium
GGGGGCACTCGAAGGTGCGATGGCCCTCGCCCTCGACTTCTTCCGCGACGAGGGGTTCTCCTGGGCGTCGAACGGACCACTCCCGTTCTGGCGTCCCGACGGTGTCGAGAACCGACCACACCCCCTCGGCCCACTCGGCGACCGGGTGCTCAACTACTTCGACCGTCGCTATCGCTTCGCGCGGATCAACCAGTTCCGCTCCAAGTTCCTCCCCGACGAGACGTGGCCGGTCTTCGTCGTACGGTCCCACCGATTCGTGACGCCGCGTACGATCGGCTCACTGGTGCGCGTGCTGACACGCGCCATCGACTGAGCGACGTGGTGACCCTGAGAATTCGGGGTCCCGTCGGCCCCACGACGAGAAACCTGACGCGGCACCTAGACGCTGACGACCGTGGTGCCTACTATGGGTCCACCACGGAGCGAACGCCACGTCGATGACGCGGCGATCCGTCGGTACCACTGCCGAGCACCCGCGAACGTCGTGGGTGCTCCAACCGATGAGGGGGAACGCGACCATGGACGAGACCGCGACGCTCGTCACGCGGTCGGCGCCTGTCCTCGAGGTGGTGACCTGATGGCCGACCCGATCCTCCAGGCCCGTGACCTCGTCAAACGGTTCGGCGAGTTCAACGCCGTGGACAGCGTGAGCTTCGCGGTCGACGCCGGTGAGAGCTTCGGCTTCCTCGGCCCCAACGGTGCGGGCAAGACCAGCACCATGCGGATGATCTCGGCGGTCTCGCAACCGACCGCCGGGTCGCTCAGCGTCTTCGGTCTCGACCCGCGCACCCACGGACCCGAGATTCGCGGACGGATCGGCGTCGTCCCCCAGGAAGACACGCTCGAGCTCGAGCTCTCGGTCCGGCTCAACCTGGAGATGTTCGGCCGCTACTTCGACATCCCCCGCGCGATCCTGCGCGAACGCGCGACCGATCTCCTCGCCTTCACTCAGTTGAGCGAGCGGGCTGACGATCGCGTTGAGGATCTCTCGGGGGGCATGAAACGCCGACTCACCATCGCCAGGGCGCTCATCAACCAACCCGAGATCCTGATCCTCGACGAGCCGACCACCGGCCTCGACCCTCAGGCGCGTCACCTGCTCTGGGACCGGCTGTACCGGCTCAAGCGTGAGGGCGTGACACTGATCATCACGACGCACTACATGGACGAGGCAGAGCAGCTGTGCGATCGGCTGGTCGTGATGGACCATGGCAAGATCGTGGCCTCGGGCACACCTAGGGAACTGATCACCCATCACTCCACCCGAGAGGTCGTGGAGCTGCGCTTCAACACCGACTCCCACGACGGCTACCACGACCGACTCGCTCCCTTCGCCCAGCGTCTGGAGGTGTTGCCCGATCGGGTCCTGCTCTACGTGGACGAGGGTGACGAGACCCTACGACGGATCCACGAGCAACAGATCACGCCGATGAGCGCCCTCGTTCGGCGCAGCTCGCTCGAGGACGTCTTCTTGCGCCTCACGGGGCGAACCTTGGTGGATTGACCGTGGCGACCCGGACCAACACCCAACTCGGCTGGTCGAGGTGGCGCCGTAGTTGGTGGTACCACGCGACGTACTACGCCCAGACCTGGCGCGGGTCCGTGGCGAGTACCGTCCTGTTCCCCATCTTCTACCTCACCGCTCTCGGCGTCGGCGTCGGGCACCTCGTGTCGGCCCACACGGGACTGGTCGACGGCCAGACCTACCTGCACTTCATCGCGCCGAGCCTGCTCGCCACGACGACCATGCAGCTCGGCGAAGGCGAGTCGCTCTGGCCGGTGCTGGCGGCCGTGAAATGGGTTCGGTCCTACCACGCCGCCGTCGCCACGCCACTCGAACCGATCGACATCCTCGTGGGCAAGCTCTCGTGGGTCGTGACGAGGGCCCTCGCGACCGGGGTCGTCTACACGGTCGTAATCGGGGCCTTCGGGGCGCTCCAGTCGTGGTGGAGCCTCACGCTGCCGCTCATCGGCGGCCTCATCACCTTGGCCTTCGCCGCGCCCTTCGTCGCCTACGCCGCCTCGGTCCAGTCCGACGCGTCATTCGTCGCGATCTACCGCTTCGCGATCGTGCCGATGTTCCTCTTCTCGGCGACCTTCTACCCCGTCAGCGCCTACCCCGGGTACCTACGCCCTGTGGTGCAGTTCGTCCCGCTCTATCACGGGGTCGCCCTCGCGCGGTCGGCCGCCTTCGGCGAGTGGCCGCTGCTGCCCACCCTCGGACACCTGACGATGCTGCTCGCACTCGCGGTCGCCGGTGTTCTCTGGGGCCGACGGACGCTGCGACGCCGGTTGGTGGACTAGTGCTCACCCGAACGCTGCCCCGGTTCGGCTCTCGAAGGTCCCTGCGGGTCTTCGAACGGAACCTCACGGTCTACCGGTCGCAGTGGTTGATGTTGATCTCGGGATTCTTCGAGCCCCTCTTCTACCTGCTCAGCATCGGCCTCGGACTCAATCACCTGGTCGGTCCGCTTCGGGTCGGTGGCCACGTCGTGAGCTACGCGACCTTCGTCGCGCCCGGCATGCTCGCGACATCGGCGATGAACGGCGCGATGATCGACACGATCTTCAACACGTTCTTCCGACTGAAGATCTCCCACTCCTACGACGCGATACTCTCGACGCCGCTCGACGTGACCGACGTCGCCCTCGGTGAGGTCTGGTGGGCCCTCGCACGAGCCGGCGCCTACGGCGCGTCCTTCATCGTCTGCATGGTGCTGCTCGGCGACGCCGGCAGCGCCTGGGTCGTGCTGTGCTGGCCCGCGGCCATCCTCACGAGCCTCACGTTCAGCGCCATCGGCCTAGCCGCCTGCACCTACGTCCGGTCCTGGCAGGACTTCGACCTGGTCACCCTCGTCCAGCTGCCGATATTCCTCTTCTCCGCGACGTTCTTTCCGATCTCGCTCTATCCGCACTGGCTTGGCGCCATCGTCGCCATCTCGCCCCTCTATCAGTCCGCGGCGCTGCTTCGCGGCCTCTCCCTCGGCGTGTTCCAGTGGGTGATGCTCGGGCGCATCGCCTACCTC
>JAJYPU010000257.1 GCA_021795095.1 Actinomycetes bacterium
AGCCCCAAGGTCTTCCAATCTACACCAGCGGGCTTCGGGTCCCTACGGGGCTTCCCACAGTTTGGTGGCGAGCGACTGGCTCGCGGTCGCGAGGAGCGTCCCGGACTCGCTCCAGAGGAACGCCGTTCCTTGCGCGAAACCACCGGTGAGCGCGTGCATGTGGATTTCACAGAGCACCCACTCCGTCGGTTCGAGAGTGGCGATGCGAATCGTGTTGTCAAGACTGCGGCTGCGGGTGCGACGCCCGAGCGGGTCCATCGCTCCGCCCGAGACGAAGTCACCGAGGATCGCCATCGTGGCCGCCGAGGGGTCGAGGTGACCGGGGATTCTCGCCCACAGCGCCGTGACCGGCGACCCCGGCGTGCCGTCGATCTGCGCGAAGCGTCGACCGAGCGCGAGGCGGGTCTCCAAGTGGTCGAAGATCGAGTTCTGATACCAGCCCGGCAGATTGCGTTTCGGACAGTCGAGTGGTGCCGCGACCGGAGGCCGAACGGTCCACGGAGGGGCGGTGAGTGAACCGGTGCCGAGCGCGGCGTTGACGGTGAGGACGGCGGTGTCGTCGACCGTCGCGGTCGCGCGGGCCTGGGTGACGTGGCCACCGACGACCGCGAGCTCCGTGGTCACGAGCACCTCGGCCCCCTCGGGGGCGTAGGATAGGTACTGCGCAGTAGCCCACACCGTCGGTCGGCCACTGGCAGCTTCGAGCGCGACAACCCCCGCGGCGAGCGCGCAGCCACCGAAGAGGAACCGACCCGGTGTCATCACGCGCTCGTTGACGCGTAACGACCACGTGTGCTCGTCACGTTGTTCGAGCCCAAGGAATTCGGCGGTGTTCACGCGGGTTCAGGATAGCGCCGGTGCCGTCCTCGCCCCGCTGGGGCAGACTGGTCGTGTGATCGATCCGCGCTTCGTGTATCTGGCCGCGGTGATTTCGATCATTGGCACGGTCGGGTACGTCCGAGACACGTTGCGCGGCGTGACGACACCGAATCGAGTGACGTGGGGGCTGTGGGGTGTCGAGGGGATCCTCGCCTTCGTCGTCGAACTCCAGCAAAACGTCGGTCTCGCGGCGTTGATGACCCTCATGTTCGGTCTCATACCGCTGTTGATCGTCACGGTGTCCTTCCGCGGCCACCACGGAGTGTGGCGGATCGGACCCTTCGATGTGCTCTGCGGGTCACTCTCGATCGCCGGCGTCGCGTTTTGGGCCTTCGTACACGAACCGACGGTGGCGCTGATCTCCTTCGTAGTGGCCGACCAGCTGGCGGGCCTGCCGACAATTCGAAAGTCCTGGCTGATGCCGTCCTCTGAGACCGCGTGGACCTTCTTCACCGGCGTGATCAACACGCTGATCACGATCATGTCACTACGTCACTTCACGACCGAAGGTGTGCTGTTCCCGGGGGCAATCTTCGTCACCGACCTCGTAATCTGGGCGTTGGTGGCCTTTGACATCGGTCCAAGATTCCGCGGCGAGCGGACGGTGGTCGGCACGACGTGAGTGCCGCGCGCGTCGGCGTCGATGCGGAACGCGAACGTGGCCGCGCCGGCCGCGCCACAGTCCCACGTCGTGCGCATGCCACACTCGCCGCACGGTCCGTCGACGACGATCCGGTGGGCCGACTGCTCGAGCAATCCAGTCACCGGTTGGTCGACCTCACACCACTGCGGTTCTCACGCATGGTGGTGAGTCCCTTCGCGTTCCTGCGCGGAGCTGACCTGTTGATGGCCGCGGACCTCAAGGCGTCGCCGAGCACCGAGTTGATCGTGCAACTCTCCGGTGACGCGCACCTCAAGAACTTCGGCCTCTTCGCGTCGCCCGAACAACGGTTGGTCTTCGACGTGAACGACTTCGACGAGACCGCACCGGGTCCCTTCGAGTGGGATCTGAAGCGACTGTGCGCGTCGCTGTCGATCGCGGCGGACCTGGGCGGACTGGACGAGGCGCGACGACTGCACATCGTGCGGGGCTGTGTCGGCGTCTATCGCTCGTCGATGAGACGGTTTTCCACGATGAACCGACTCGACGTCTGGTACGCGTCACTCGAGGTGGCCAACGTATTCAAGGACCTCGGTGGCTTCTTCACCGACGCCGCGAAACGCAACGTCGACGATCTGATCGGACGTGTGCGTACCCAGTCGACGAGGTCGAAGTTCGACGACCTGATCGAGCGGACACCCGACGGCCCGCGGATTCGACTCAGCCCGCCGCGCATGGTGCCGTTGCGCGACCTCGGCTCTACGGCCGATGAGAGTCGCGCGATGGTCGACGCCGTCCTCGAGGGGTATCGCGACTCACTGGTGAGCGACCGTCGATTCCTGCTCGACCAGTTCCGCGTCGTGGACGTCGCTCGCCTCGTCGTTGGGGTGGGGTCAGTGGGCACCGAAGGCTACGCCGTGCTGCTCACCGGTCGTGACGATGACGACCCCTTCTTCCTCCAGATCAAGGAGGCCCGTGGGTCGGTGCTGGCGTCACTGGAAGATTCGTCCAGCAATCCCGGTGACCGGGTCGTTCGCGGCCAGCGACTCATGCAGGCGACGCCCGACGCGTTCCTTGGCTGGTACCGCGCGAGTAGTGACCGGGGTTTCTACGTTCGCCAGCTTTACGACCGCAAGGCGTCCGTTGACGTCGAACGGCTCGGGGCCAAGCAACTGATGACCTACGGGCGGGTGTGCGCATGGGTGCTCGCGCGCGCCCACGCCCGCTCGGGCACGGCGGCGGCGATCTCGGGTTACCTCGGCGGCGGGGACTCGTTCATTGAGGCGGTCGGTGAGTTCGCCGAGGCGTATCGGGCCCGCAACCTCGCCGACTACCGTGCGCTGCGCGCGGCGGTGGACGACGGTCGCGTGCCGGTCGTGCCGTGATGGGCACCACCGCCACGTCGCGCCCACGATCCCGGGGACGTTCGGTCCACACGGGGTCGCCGCCGGTCCATTGCTAGGCTGGGTCTCCTTCGGGGGACGTAGCTCAGTTGGTAGAGCGCGGGCTTTGCAAGCCTGAGGTCGTGGGTTCGAGCCC
>JAJYPU010000258.1 GCA_021795095.1 Actinomycetes bacterium
GCAGCGACGCGCAGCGCCTCTTCGACGGTGTCCGCGACGCCGCCGGGTGAGACGGGGATGTCGAATCGCGAGAAGTACTGCTTCCCCTGATACTCAAAAAGGTCCATCGTCGTCCACTTTCTCTGCCGATACTGCTGAATTTGTCCGTCTAGGCGGTGTGCTCGCGCGCGTCGAGGGTGGCCTCGAGCCACGAGCCGATCTCGCCGAGCGACGCGCCGGGGGTGAAGACCCTCGCCACCCCCACGGCCTCGAGGTCGGGGATGTCGGCGTCGGGGATGATCCCCCCGACGACCACGGTCACGTCCTCGCGGCCGGCCTCGGCGAGCAAGGCGAGCACCCTCGGCACGAGCACCTTGTGGGCCCCCGAGAGCAGCGAGAGCCCGAGCGCGTCGGCGTCCTCTTGGACGACCGCCTGGGCGATCTGCTCGGGCGTTTGGTGTAGACCGGTGTAGACGACCTCGAATCCGGCGTCGCGCAGCGCACGCGCGATCACCTTCGCACCGCGGTCGTGGCCGTCCAGGCCGGGCTTGGCCACCACCACTCGGTACGTGCGTTCCATCGGATGCCAGCATAGAACGCCCCAGGAAGGCCCCCGTTCGAGCGACGGGGCCGTCACGGGCTCCGCGGATCGACGCTGTCGCCGGGGCGCGGTCGCGCCACGCGGCCACGGGTCCCAACCCATTAGCGTGGACCCGTGGCGAGTGACGTGGCGACTGGACGCGGACCGGTTCGTGCCCTCATCTCGGCGATGCGACCGGTCCAGTGGCTGAAGAATGGGCTGATCGGGGTCGCCCCGGTCGCGGCCGGGGTCGCCACCCACGCTGACGTGGAGCGCCACACTGCGGCGGCCTTCCTGTGCTTTTGTGCCCTGTCCTCGGCGATCTACCTGCTCAACGACGTGCGCGACCTCGAGGCCGACCGGCGCCACCCCACCAAGCGCCACCGCGCCATCCCCGCGGGCCAGTTGCGCGTGTCCTGGGCGCTCGCCGCGGCGCTCGCACTCACGCTGTTCGCCTTCTTGTTGCCCATGCTGCTCTGGCAGCCCGAAGGGCTCTACCTCATCCTCTCGCTCTACCTCGCGATCCACCTCGCCTACAACTTCGGCGTGAAGAACGTCGCGATAATCGAACTCGGCTTCGTAGCGAGCGGCTTCTTCCTGCGCGCCTACGCCGGGGCCGCCGCCTCGCACATCTACGTCTCGGCCTGGTTCCTCGTGGTGATCTCCTTCGGCGCGCTCTTCCTCGTGGTGGGCAAGCGCTCCAGTGAGCTCCAGCAGGTGGGCGCCGGCGCGACGCGAAAGGTCCTCGCCGAGTACAGCCCGGACTTCTTGCACTCGGCACTCACCATGACCGCGACCGTGGTGATCACCACCTACTGCCTGTGGGCCTTTGACACCTCCTACGGCGGGCTGTCGAGCCTGCGCCACCACACGGTGCCCATCCGGCTCACGGTGATACCGGTCGTCTACGCGATGCTCTACATCATGCGCGCCGCCGAGGCCGGCGAGGGCCAGGCCCCCGAGGACCTGCTCTGGCGCAACCGCGTCGTCCAAGTCCTCGGACTCGTGTGGGCCGTGCTGCTCTTCATCGGGATCTACGCGTGAGGACCCGGCTCACGGGCTGGGGCCGCACGGCGGGGAGCTTCGCCGAGCTCGACGCGCCGAGCACCGAGGAGGCCATCGCCGCCGCCCTTCGCGCCCCAGCCGTGATCGCGCGCGGGCTCGGTCGCAGCTACGGCGACGCGGCCCAGGTGGGCGGCGGGCTCGTGCTCGACAACGCCGGGCTCGACGCGATCGGCCCGATCAGCCCCGACGGACTCGTCACGCTCGGCGCCGGGGTCTCGATCGAGGACCTGCTCACGGTCTCGATCCCAGAGGGTTGGTTCGTCCCGGTGACCCCCGGCACCCGCCAGGTCTCCATCGGCGGCGCGGTCGCGGCCGACGTGCACGGCAAGAACCACCACGTCGACGGCTCCTTCGCACGCCACGTGCGCGCGATGCGCCTGGTCACCCCGACCGGGGTGCACGCGCTCAGCCCCGAGGTCGAGCCGGCGCTCTTCTGGGCGACCTTCGGGGCCATGGGCCTCACTGGAGTCGTGAGCGAGGTCACCATGCAACTCCTCGCCATCGAAAGCGACCAGGTGCTCGTGGACACCGACCGCTACGACGACCTCGACGAGGTCATGGCCGCCATGGTCGAGGGCGACGACCGGTACCGCTACTCGGTCGCCTGGGTCGACTGCATGGCGCGCGGACGGCGCATGGGCCGCTCGATCCTCACCCGCGGCGACCACGCCCCCGCCGACGCGAGCGACCCGACGCGTCACGCGCCGCGCGCGGCGCGCCTCGCGGTGCCCGTCACCGCGCCCCCGGGACTGCTCAACCCGGCGACGATCACCGCCTTTAACGAACTGTGGTTCCGCGCCGCGCCACGCCATCGCGTGGGCGAGGCCCAGTCGATCGGGTCATTCTTCCACCCCCTCGACGGGCTGCGCGACTGGAACCGCCTCTACGGTCCCCGGGGCTTCGTCCAGTACCAGTTCGCCGTGCCCGACGACGGGGCCGAGGCCGTGACAAACGCGATCGCGCGCCTCTCAGCGTCGCGCGTGCCGAGCTTCCTCGCAGTCTTGAAGCGCTTCGGCGCCGGGGACCCCGCGCCCCTCTCCTTCCCCCAGCCCGGCTGGACCCTGGCGCTCGACCTGCCGGTCGGGCCCGCGAAGCTCGCCCCGCTGCTCGACGAGCTCGACGAGCTCGTCATCGCCGCGCGGGGCCGGGTCTATCTCGCCAAGGATTCGCGCCTCTCGCCGCAACACGTGCGCGCGATGTACCCCCGACTGGGCGAGTTCGCCGCCCTGGCCGATACCATCGACCCGGAGCGCCACCTCACGAGCGACCTCGCTCGTCGGCTGCGGCTCAGAGAAGGATGACCACCCATGGAGAACGCCTTCGGCCAACCCCAGACCATCGTCGTGCTCGGCGGCACCTCGGACATCGCGCGCGCGGTGGTAA
>JAJYPU010000044.1 GCA_021795095.1 Actinomycetes bacterium
CCTTTTCCTTCTTGATCTGCCGCTTTTCCTTGAGGCTCTTGCCAGCCTTCTTGGACGCCACTTTTCGGGGAGACTTGTCAGCCATGTCAACCCCCTTCCTCCCTGAAGGGTAGTCCCTTCTTCGATCGGTCGTTCCGCGACGGCGAGGGGCCCGTCGAGCGGTGATGTGACCATCGGACCCGGCACCGACGGATCGCGGTGTCGACGTCGCCGTAGGCTCGCAGCGACGGGGCTCGAGGCCGCGTCTGTCGACGAGGGACGGGGCGTTTTCGTGAGCACACCAGACGTTGGACTGCAGTTGCGATCGATGGTGACGAGCGCGGGCCAGCTCGAGCTCACCCTCGTCGAGGAGCCCGTGATCGCGCCAGGGGAGAACGACGTGGTGCTGCGCGTCGAGGCCGCGCCCATCAATCCCTCGGACCTCGGGCTGCTGTTGGCGGGGGCTGACCTGTCGACGGTGGCACGTTCCGACGTCGACGCACGGCCACGGGTCACCGCGACAATCGACTCCGCGTCGCTCGCGTCGCTCGCGGGACGCCTCGACCTGTCGATGCCGGTAGGCAACGAAGGCGCCGGCACGGTCGTCGCGGCCGGCTCGTCCGACGCAGCCCGGGCGCTCGTCGGTCGCACCGTCTCGGTCGCGGGTGGCGCCATGTACTCGCAGTACCGCACGCTGGCCGCCGCCCAGTGCCTCGTGCTGCCCGAAGGCACCGACGCGCACGTCGGTGCGTCGGCCTTCGTCAATCCGATGACCGCGCTCGCGATGCTCGAGACGATGCGACGCGAGGGGCACCGCGCCCTCGTGCACACCGCGGCGGCGTCGAATCTCGGCCAGATGTTGGTGCGACTGTGTCGCGCCGAGGGGGTGCCGCTCGTGACCGTCGTGCGCCGGCCCGAGCAGGCGGCGATGCTGCGCTCACTCGGTGCCGAGTACGTCTGTGACTCGAGTTCGCCGTCCTTCGTGGCCGATCTCGCCGCCGCGGTCGCCGCCACCGCGGCCACGCTCGCCTTTGACGCCACCGGTGGCGGATCGCTCGTCAGTCAGATCCTCACCGCTATGGAGGCCGCCGTCGGGACTGGGGCGCCCTACAGCCGCTACGGCTCGAACGTCCACAAGCAGGTCTACGTCTACGGGGCGCTCGATCGCGGCCCGACCGTGTTGACCCGGAACTTCGGCTTCGCGTGGGGCGTTGGCGGTTGGCTGCTCACCCCGATCCTGCAGGGCCTCGGTCTCGAGGCCGTGGCCCGGCTGCGCGCGCGCGTCGCCGACGAGCTCACCACGACCTTTGTAAGCACGTACTCGCGCACGATCTCACTGTTGGAGGCGTTGGACCCCGCGGTGATCGCGGCGTACGCGCGCCAGGCGACCGGCGAGAAGTTCCTCATCGAGCCCAATCGGGGCTGACCGACGACAACGCGCGGTCAGCGGGTCACGTCAGTCGCCGGCAGCGTTCGCGAAGCCCGCGTTGACCAAGAGCCGACGGAGGTCGACAACGGTCTGGACGTCGATGTCCTTGTGCCGGGGACGGGTGAAGACCTGCTCCTCGTCGCCAACGACCACACGGAACCGGCCCTCGTTGGTCTCGTCGACGCTCCCGACGGCGCTGAGCAGCGAGAGCACGGCTTTCCACTCGATGTTGTGGCCCGACGGGTGTTGAAGGATCGAGCGCAGCGTCTCGCGGTGGTGATTACTCAAGTGCATCGCATTGGGTGTATCGCTCACGTGAGGCCTCCCTACCACGCACCCTACCCACCGACGCGGTGACGACCTCGCGCCGCCGTGGTCAGGTCACCGTCGATGGCACCGTCGCCGAAGGCGTTGGCGCGCAGATCTCGAGACTGCGATGATGCGAGCGTGCCGATTGTCACCGTCTTTCGAAGTCGCCTGCGTCCCGGCGTCGAGGACGAGTACCGACGCCTCGCCGACGCGATGAGCACACTTGCCCACGCGATGGACGGGTTCCTCGAAGAGAAGCTCTTCGTGGCCCCCGACGGCGAGCGAGTGACGATCGTCTGGTTCAGCGACTGGGCGAGCCACCGGGCCTGGGCGAGTCACCCCGAACACCGGCGGGCCCAGCGACGTGGCCGTGACGAGCTCTACGCGTCCTACGACCTCGCCATCGCCGAGGTGAGCGACCACCGGCACTTCGAAGCACCACCGGCTTAACCCTGATCGCGGTGGCCCGACGTCACCGCCTGGGCCACGAGCAGCGTCGCGGACCGTCAATCGGGTGGGCACCTGGGCGACCGTTCCCTTATTTCTTTTGATGATGGGCGCCGCCGTGCCCCCCGGCCTGTGCTATCACTGACAGTTGAGTCATATCTCATTTATCGGGGAGGAAGCGATGCAGTTCACATTGAAATCGAAGGGGCGGGCCAGAGGGTTGTTAGCCATGGCCACGGTGAGCACGATGGTTGTCGCGTCGGGAGCGTTCGTCTCGGCCACGGCCAACGCATCGTCGGGCGGCACGGTAACGATCGGTGAGTCCACGACGCTGAGCGGCTCGATTGCCGAGCTGGGTCAGACGGGCCTCGAGGGGGTCCAGTTCGCGGCCGCCACCATCAACGCCCACGGTGGGCTACTCGGTAAGAAGATCAAGGTGGTCAGCGCCGACGACGCCGCGACGCCGGCGACCGGCGCGTCCAACGCGCGCAACTTCATCTTGAACGACCACGCCGTGGCCATCTTCGGACCGGTGGTGAGCTCAGTGGCCGCGGCGGAGGAGCCGATCGCGACCCAGTACAAAGTGCCGATCTTCTTCCACACGTCCAACGACGTCGCCCTGCTCACGTCGGACTTCACGAAGTACGCCTTCCAGGTCGTTCCGAACACCGTGATGGAGCCGCGCGCCGCCGCGGCGTACCTCGCGCACGCGGTGGGCAAGAAGAAGATCACCATCGGTACCTTCGCGCCGAACTACAGCTTTGGCACGAGCACGGTGGCTGGCTTCATCCAAGCGCTGAAGGACCTGCACGTGAACTACACGTTGGTCAACCAGCAGTTCCCACCACTCGAGGCGACCAACATCGCGCCGTACCTGTCGGCGCTCGTCGCGGCGCACCCGCAGTACGTGTTCAACGCGCAGTTCGGCGGTGACCTCGTGACGTTCTCCAAGCAGGCGGCGCAGTACGGCTTCTTCAAGCACACCAAGGTGATCGCCATGTACTCGGCGTCACCGCTCGAGGCGTTGGGCGCCCAGGCACCGGCCGGGGCGATCGGATTTGACCGTGCACCGTTCTGGGCGGCCGGCATGGCCGGCATGAACGGCGCCGGCATGGCGTCCTTCATCACCGCGTTCAAGGCGAAGTACCACGCCTACCCGTCGGCGTGGGCGATCATGGCCTACACCGCGGTCCAGACCTGGGCCTACGGTGTGAACAAGGCGCACACCTTCGCGGGTGCCAAGGTGTCGGCGGTCCTCTCGGGGGCAACCGTACCGACGATCCGCGGCCCGCTCTACCTGCGCGCCTGTGACCACCAGGCCAACGTGCCTGAGTACGTGGGCACCGTCTCGCCGTCGATGAACACCAAGTACCACCTGCACCTGTGGGACTCGAGCATCTTCGTCGCCCCGGCGAGCCAGATCATGCTCACCTGCAAGCAGAGCTTGGCGCTTCGCGGCTAACCACACGTCCGTGTCGGTTCACCTGAACCCGCGGACCTAGTCGCTCGCGACTCCCACCCCTACCGGTTCCCCTGTGGGGGTGGGAGTCGTCGAGGTCCCTCGACGAACCAGATCCGATCCCAGGGAGAGTAACGGTGGCGCAGTTTCTGACAGAGGCCATGGGCACCTTGAGCGACGCCGGGTCGCTCTTCGTGGTCGCGGCCGGGCTCACGCTCGTGTTCGGCGCCATGCGGGTGATCAACCTCGCCCACGGCAGCTTCTACATGTACGGGGCCTTCCTCATGACCACCTTCGTGGGCACCTCGAGCGGCCTGCGTTTCTGGTGGTCGATCCTGCTCGCGGCCCTCGTGGTCGGCGCGCTCGGCTTTGTCGTCCAGCTCGGCGTGGTGCGCTTCGTCGTGGGCAAGGAGCCGCTCACCCAGTTGGTGGCGACCTTCGCCGTCTTCTATATCCTCGCCGACATCGGTCTGCACATCTGGGGCGACGGGGCGCGCACGGTGATGGCGCCGCTCGCGGTCTCGAGCAGCTTCACCCTGGCCGGCGCCTACCTGCCGGTCTATGACCTAGTGATCATCGGGTGCGCCATCCTCGTCGGGCTCGCGCTCTGGCTCGTGTTGGGACACACCTCACTCGGCTGGATGATCCGCGCGGCGGTCGACGACCCCGAGATCCTCCAGTCGGGCGGGGTGAACCTGCGACGACTGCACCTCGGGGTGTTCACCGCCGGCGCGCTGCTCGCCGCGCTCGCCGGCGCCATCGTCACTCCGCAGATCTCGGTCGCCCCGGGCATGGACCAGTCGATCATCGTCACCTCGCTGCTCGTGGTCGTGATCGGCGGTCTCGGCTCGGTCGTCGGCACGGCGTTGGCGGCGCTCATCATCGGCATCGCCGACACGGTCGGCACGCTCGTGGCGCCGAACTGGGCGGCGACGTTCATGTACTTCGCCGTCATCCTCGTCCTCGTCGTGCGCCCGTGGGGTCTCTTCGGGACACCGGAGCGCTGACGTGGCCCTGTCGATGAACGACCAGCCGCGCGCCGCAATGGCGACCACGGACCACGCGGCGCCACGCGCAACGCCCGCGCGACGGGCGCTGCGCCCAATGGCGGTGGTGGCTTGCCTGATCGCGTTGGTGGTGCTCGGTATGTCGCTGTCACCGTCCAACGCGCTCGAACTGCAGTACGCGACCTCGCTGGCGCTCTTCGCCGTGGCGACCAACCTCATGCTCGGCTTCGGGGGCCTCGTCTCCTTCGGCCAGGGCGTCTTCTACGGCGTCGGCGCCTACACCGTCGCCCTCGGGTGGATGCACCACAGCCTGTCCTTCGGTGAAGCCATGGTGGTCGCCCCCTTCCTCGGCGCCGCCGTGGCCGTCGTGCTCGGTGCCCTGGCACTTCGCACGCGACGCTTGTACTTCGCGTTGCTCACGCTCACGCTCTCCCAGCTCGCGTACGTGATCGCAGAGAACCAGGCGAACTTCACCGGGGGCACCAACGGCGTGTTCGGGTCGATGGTGCCGACGTGGCTGCTCGACCCGCGCAACAGCTTCCTCTTCACCCTCGCGTTGGTCACGGTGTCCATCGCGATCCTGTGGAAGGTCACTCGATCGCCCTTCGGGCTCGTGCTGCGTGCGATCCGCGACAATCGCAGCCGCGTCGAGGCGCTCGGGGTGAACGTCTTTGCCCACGAGCTCGCGGCCTTTGTCATCTCGGGCTTCTTCTGCTCGGTCGCCGGCACGCTCTTCGTCGTCTACAGCCAGTCGTCCTACCCCGAGCTGTTGAACTGGACGAGCTCGGGCGTGCCGATCTTCATGGCGGTGATCGGGGGCATGTACAGCTTCCTCGGACCGGTCCTCGGCGCCTTCGTCTACGAGTTCGCGAACCACTTCCTGATCCAGTACACCCAGGACTGGCAGTTGGTTCTTGGCGTGGTGTTGCTCATCATCGTGCTCCTGCGTCCCGACGGGCTCGCCGGCGCCGGTTCGGCGGTCGTGGCGCGCGTGCGCCACGCTCGGACCGTGCGCGCGACCCACGACGGAGGGCCGGGCGTCGTCACGAAGGGGGAGGGCGACGCGTCATGAGCCAACCACTGCTCGTCGTGGAGGGTCTCGTTCGCGACTTCGGTTCCTTCCGCGCGGTCGATCACGTCGACTTCGAGGTCCAGCCCGGCACCATCCACGCGGTCATCGGACCCAACGGCGCCGGCAAGAGCACGCTGTTCAAGCTCATCACCGGATCGCTCAAACCCACCTCGGGCCACGTGACCCTGAGCGGCGAGTCGATCGAGGGCAAGCGCGCCCACGCCGTCGCGCGTCGCGGACTCGTCCAAGTCTTCCAGTTGTCGAGCGTCTACTCCCGCCTGACGGTGGCGGAGTCGGTCGCGGCGAGCATCGTCTCGCGGCGTCGGCGCACCCTGGACGTCGTCACCAACTTTCAGCGCACCGCGTTGCGTGAGGCCACGGCCATCCTCGACCAGGTCGGTCTCGCCGAGCGAGCGAGCACGATCGCGGGAACCCTGTCACACGGCGAGCAGCGCGCACTCGAGATCGCGATGGCGCTCGCCATCGAGCCGACGGTGCTCATGCTCGATGAGCCGACGGCGGGCATGTCGCCGGCCGAGACCCGCGCCACAGCCGATCTCATCGTCTCCGAGGTGCGCGGCCGGGGCATCACGGTCGTGCTCTCCGAGCACGACATGGACGTCGTCTTCGGCGTCTCGGATCACGTGACCGTGCTCCACCAGGGCCAGGTGATCGCCGACGGGACACCCGAGGCGGTGCGCTCGCACGACCAGGTGATGGCCATCTACCTCGGCCACGGTGCCGCGAAGGACGGGGGTGCGTCGTGAGGCTCGAGGTCCGTGACGTCCACACCTACTACGGCGCGAGCCACGTCCTCCAGGGCGCGTCGCTTGTCGTCGAGCCGAGCGAGGTGGTCGCCCTGCTCGGGCGCAACGGCGCCGGCAAGACCACGATGATGCGCAGCATCATCGGGCTCACCCGACCGGAGTCGGGTTCGATACGACTGGACGGCGAGGAGCTGCTGGGGGCGCCCTCGTACCGGCCGGCGCGACTCGGGCTCGCCTTCTTGCCGAGCGGCCGGCGGGTCTTCTCGAGCCTGAGCGTGGAGGAGAACCTCGAGGTCGCCCGACGCTCCTGCCCTCGCCGGAGCGGTCCGTGGAACACCGAGCGAGTCTACGGCCTCTTCCCGAAGCTCGCCCAGTTGCGCCGGCGCACTGCGGGCCACCTGTCCGGTGGCGAGCAGCAGATGCTCAAGATCGGTCGGGCCCTTATGACCAATCCGGAGATGATCCTGCTCGACGAGCCCACCGAGGGGCTCTCGCCGGCGGTCGTCGGCGAGCTCGGCGAATGGCTCGCGATGCTCGCGCGCGAGAACCTCAGCATCCTGCTCGCCGAGCAGAGCGCGACGTTCGCGCGCGAACACGCGTCGCGGGGCTACCTCTTGGAGAAGGGCACGATCCGCTTCGAGGGCTCGATGGACGAGATCTGGGCGAGCGCCGAGCTGCGAAGCGCACTGGGGATCGCCGCGCGAGACGACGGCGCGACCGGCGCCTGAAGCGGGCGCCCGTCGCGCGCGGCGCGACCGCCACGGGCCACGTCGCCCGGAGGCCCCCGATGGGGCGAAGGTTATGCTACGAATCTCATCGTCGTTCCCCCGCGGGACACGCGTACGGACGTATGAGACGGGAGGTGGAGGTGGCGGACGATACCTCGAGCACCACGCCCGCGACGTCCGTCGCCACCTACGAGAGCCTGCTCGACGTCGCGTTGAACCTGCGCTGGACCTGGAAGGTCGACACGCGCGGGCTCTTCGCCAAGCTGGACCCCACCGCGAGTCCGGGCGCGCTCGAGTGGCCCCAGCAGCTGCTGCTCGGGCTCGGCCGCGAGCGCGTGACGGCGCTGCTCGCGGCCGACGAGCAGCTCGCCGAGCTGGCCGCGCGCGTGATCGACGACTTCCGCTCCTACCAGCGCTCGACGACCCGTACGTGGTTCTCGACGACGCATCGCGCGCACCGCGACCTCGTGGTCGCCTACTTCGCCGCCGAGTACTCACTCACCGACTCGCTGCCGATCTTCGCCGGGGGTCTCGGGACGGTCGCGGCCGAGCACCTGAAGGCCTCGAGCGCGCTCGGCGTCCCGCTCGTGGGTGTCGGCCTGCTCTACCGAGGCACGTCGCACCAGTGGCTCGACCGCGACGGGCGCCAGCACGAGGCGTGGGACATGATGTCGCCCGAGAAGATGCCGATCGAACTTGCGCGTGACGCCAAGGGCCGCGCCGTCCAGGTCGCGGTGAACCTGCCGGGCCGCGACGTCCAGGTCGCGGTCTATCGGGCCCAGGTCGGACGCAACCAGCTCTTCTTGCTCGACAGCGCCGTGGCCACCAACGCCGAGACGGACCGGACCTTGACGACCCGCCTCTATGACAGCGATCCGCGCACGCGCCTCGCCCAGGAGCTCATCTTGGGCGTCGGTGGCGTGCGGGCCCTCGCCGCGCTCGCGATCGAGCCCGACGTGCTGCACCTCAACGAGGGGCACTGCGCCTTCGCGCTGCTCGAGCGGGCCCGGCGCCTGATGGCCGCCGAGAGCCTCAGTTTTGACGAGGCCCTGGTCGCGATGCGTCCCGGGATTCTGTTCACCACCCACACCCCGGTCGCGGCCGGTCACGACTACTTCGCCCCCGACCTCGCGCGGCGCTACCTTGCCCCCTACGCGACCCAGCTCGGCGTCGCAGAGGAGTCGCTGTTGTCGCTCGGCCGGGTGAACCCCGACTGGTCCGAGGACTCGTTCTGCCCGACGGTCTTCGCGATGCGCCTCGCCGGAAACCGCAACGGCGTGAGCCGCCTGCACGGTCGGGTCACCCGCGACCAGTGGAGCGTGCTCTGGCCGCGGCTGCCGATCGACGAGGTGCCGATCGGTCACGTCACCAACGGGGTGCACCTCGAGTCCTGGACGACCGAGCACTTCAGCGATCTGCTCACCACGAGCGTGGGCCCGGCGTGGCGCACGACGCCCGGGGACCCAGTGCTGTGGTCGACGTTGCGTGACGCGGACGACGTTGAGCTGTGGCGGGTGAAGAACGACGCGCGCGCCGCGCTCGTGGAGTTCGCGCGCCGCCGCGCTCGAAAGGACCTCGCGCGTCGCAACGCGCCCAGTGAGCGCGTCGCCGCGATATCGGTGCTGCACCCCGACCGGCTGACGATCGGCTTCGTCGGCCGCTTCGTCACCTACAAGCGACCGACACTGCTGCTCGCCGACCCCGACCGGCTCGCGAGGCTGCTGCGCGACCCCGACCGACCCGTCCAGATCGTCTTCGCTGGCAAGGCCCACCCCAACGACGAATCGGGCAAGCAGCTCCTCCAGGACATGATCGAGTTCGCGGCCCGCTACGACCTGGCCGACCGCGTGGTCTTCATCGTCGACTTCGACACGACCGTCGACCGGGCGCTTGCCCAGGGCGCCGACGTGTGGTTGAACACGCCGCGTCGCCCCCTCGAGGCCTGCGGGGTGGGCGGCATGAAGGCCGGCATGAACGGCTCGCTCAACTTCTCGACGATCGACGGGTGGTGGGACGAGGCACTGCGCGACGCCGACCCCGACGCGCCACCGATCGGCTTCACGATCGGCACCGACGAGGACTTCGCCGACGAGGCCGCCCAGGACGCCGCCGACGCGAGGTCGCTGCTCGACGTGCTCGAGTACGAGATCATCGAGCGCTTCTACGACCGCGACGCCGCGGGCGTGCCGCGGGCGTGGCTGGCCTCAGTCAAGCAGGCGATGTCCACCCTCGCGCCGACGTGGGACTCGCTGCGCATGACCCGTGACTACACCGAGTCCTACTACCTGCCCGGTCTGGTGCGCTCGGGCCAGCTGCGCGCGGGCGGTGCGCGCGCCGCGCGCAACCGAGCGGCGGGTCTTCGCCGGATGCGCGAGACCTGGCCAACCCTGGGCGTCGAGGTCGCCGGACGCACACGCGTCGCCGGCGGCGAGACCGTCGACGTCGCCGTGGTGCTCGGTGCGCTCGCACCGTCCGACGTGCGCGTTCAGGCCTGGGTCGACGACGGCGTGGTCGCACCGCGCGCGCTCGAGGCGACGTTCGTGGAACGCGACGGCGCGCGCGCGATCTACCGCGCCCTCGTCGAGCCCGCGCCCGCGGGCGCGACGATCGTCGCGCGGGCCGTTCCCTCGGTGTTGCACACCGACGGCGAGGCCCTCCCGGGACTGATTGCGTGGTCCTCGTGAGCGGCCCCGGCGAGGTCGTGACCGGCGACCTGGCGCAGCTCGCGCGACTGCGCGGGGTCCACATCACCCACGTCGACGGGCGCGGTCGGATCCACCACGTCGACGAGGCGAGCCTGATCCGCGTGCTGAACGCCTTCGGCGACCTCGAGGCGATGACCGATCCGGGTGACGCGACGCGCGCGCTGCGTCAGCTGCGCCACGACCGCCTCGAGCACGTCGTCGAACCGGTCTACCTCGTCGACGAGGGACTCGGCGCGCGCGTGCCCATCCGACTCGCTCGGCGTGCGGCCCTCGAGTGCCGCGTGGAGTTCGAGTACGGGGGTGAGACCTCGTGGGTCGTGCGCGCCGACGAGCTCAGTCCCTTCGACACCGGTCCCGACGCCGAGCGAACCTGGGCGCTCGCGTTACCGGCGCTGCCGATCGGCTACCACCGGCTCTGCGTGCTGCTCGCCAAGCGAGTGGCGTGGAGCACGATCATGGTCCGGCCCCTGCGCGGCGGCGCCGCGCAGCGCTTCGCGAACGACTGGCGCGCCTACGCGGTGCAGGCGCCGATTTTCTCGCTGCACTCAGCGCGCAGCTGGGGCAGCGGCGACCTCGGGGACCTCGACGAGTTCGCGCGCCTGGCGGCGGACGAGGGGGCCGCCGTCGTCGCGACGCTTCCGCTGCTCAGCTCCTTCGGGCCCGAGGACTTCGAGGCGAGTCCGTACCGTCCGGTGAGTCGACGGTTCTGGAACGACCGCTGGATCGCGCTCGACCAGGTGGAGGACCTCGCCCACTCGCCGGCCGCCCAGTTCCTCATGAACGAGACCTACGAGCCGAGCCGGCGCGCGGCGTGGCGCCGCGAGGGCCACGTCGACGGGGCCGCCGCCTTCGCGGCGAAGCGAACGGTGATCCAGGCGTGGGCCGCTACCGAGAGCGAGTTCATGGCCGAGCACGAGACCGGGCTGCGGGCGTTCGTCACCAACCACCCCGAGGTGAACGACTACGCGCGCTTCCGCGCCGCCGGCGAGCGGTTCGGGCGTGACTTTCATCGCTGGCCTTCGACCGCGCGCAGTGGACTGCTGCGCTGGAACGACGTCGACCCGACCCTCGTGCGCTATCACCTCTTCGCCCAGTGGATCGTCGACGGCCAGATGAGTGAGCTGGCCGCGCGCCTCGCCCAGCGCGGTCAGACGCTCCAGCTCGACATCCCGATCGGTGTGCACCCGCACGGCTACGACGTCTGGAAGAATCCCGAGGAGTTCATTGGTGACATGGCCATCGGCTCACCGCCCGATGGCTTCGCCCCCGAGGGCCAGGTCTGGGGCACCCCAGCGCCGAACCCCGCGCGCACGCGGGCGAGCGCTCACTTCCAGTTCCGCGAGGCGCTGCGCACTCACATGCGCGTGGCCGGCGTGGTGCGCGTGGATCACGTGCTCGGCCTCCAACGGCTCTTCTGGGTGCCTGACGGTGCGCCCGCGAGCGAGGGGGTCTACGTGTCGATGCCCTTCAAGGAGCTGCTCGGGGTGATCGCCATCGAGGCGCAGCGCCACGGCGTGGACGTGGTGGGCGAGGACCTCGGCACCGTCGACCCCGAGCTGCGCGCGGCTCTGGAGCACGAGGGGCTGCGCCGCAGCTACGTCGTGCAGTTCTCGATTCGAGAGGACGGTCTCGACCCCGTCCCCGCGGGCTCGATGGCCTCCTTTGACACCCACGACACGGCGACCTTCCTCGGCTGGTGGCGCGCGGCGGACCTCGACGAGCGCGTCGCCGTTGGCCAGCTCGACCCCGCCGACGAGCCCGACGCGCGTCGCGCGCGCGACGAGGACCGTGGTCGGTTGCTCGACGCACTCGGTCTCGCCCCCGACGCGGCGCCCGAGGTCGTCCTCGAGGCGGTCTACGTCGCGCTCGCGAACAGCGACGCCGGACTCGTGATGGTCGAGGTGGAGGACATCCTCGGCGCCACCACGTCGGTCAACCTGCCCGGCACCGACACCGAGCGCGCGAACTGGTCCCAGCAGACGAGCCGCAGCCTCGAGGAGATGGCGTCCTCGAAGGTGTTTCCCCGCGCCCTCTCGCCGCTGCGCGAGCGTCGCGGCTTCGCGACGACCCGATCGGCAAGGGACACGCCTGGCGTGACTCGGCTCAGCGACGAGGACGTGCACCTCTTCAACGAGGGTCGGCACTTTCGCCTCTACGAGCACCTGGGCTGTCACCCGAGCGTCGTCGACGGCGTCGCGGGCTGCTACTTCGCGCTGTGGGCGCCCAACGCCGAACGGGTCGCGGTCGTGGGCGACTTCAACGACTGGGACGGCACCCGCCACCCCTTGACCCCGCGCGCCGCGTCGGGGATCTTCGAGGGCTTCATCGCGGGGGCGACGGCGCCGGCGAACTACAAGTACCGGATTCGCTCGCGACTGGGCGGCGACGAGTTCGACAAGGCCGACCCCATGGGCCGCTTCTTCGAGGTGCCCGCGAGCACCGCGTCGCGGGTGTGGGCGTCGAACTACGAGTGGGGCGACGACGAGTGGCTCGCGGCTCGCGCGGCTGAGAACCCGCTCGAGCGCCCCGTCTCGGTCTACGAGGTCCACCTCGGCTCGTGGCGTCGCGTGCCCGAGGAGAGCGACCGTTCGCTCACCTACCGCGAGATGGCCGCGCAGCTCCCCGACTACTGCGTCGAGATGGGCTTCACGCACGTGCAGTTCATGCCGGTGATGGAGCACCCGTTCTACGGGTCGTGGGGCTATCAGACGACGGGCTACTTCGCGCCCACCTCGCGCTACGGCACGCCCGACGACTTCAAGTACCTGATCGACCGGCTCCACCGCGCGGGCGTGGGCGTGCTGCTCGACTGGGTGCCCTCGCACTTCCCCGCCGACGCCCACGCGCTCGGGCTCTTTGACGGCACCCACCTCTACGAGCACGCCGACGCTCGCCAGCGCGTGCACCCGGACTGGCAGAGCTGGACCTTCAACTACGCGCGCAACGAGGTGCGCAGCTTCTTGATCTCGAGCGCCTGCTTCTGGCTCGACGAGTACCACGCCGACGGCCTGCGCCTGGACGCGGTCGCCTCGATGCTCTACCTCGACTACTCGCGCGCGCCCGGCCAGTGGGTGCCCAACGAGTTCGGCGGCCGCGAGGACCTGGCGGCCGTGTCGTTCCTGCGCCAGTGCAACGACGCGGCGC
>JAJYPU010000259.1 GCA_021795095.1 Actinomycetes bacterium
CGTCGATCGCTTGGTGCGCGAGACCGATCTGGAGCGAGAACTGGGTGCCGCTGAACTCGAGGACGTGGACGATCCGTCGAACGCCGAAGCGACGACCGTCAATCTTGAACAGGTGGAGCCCAGTTGAGGCGGTCACGTGGGGCGCGATCACGACCGGCTTCGCCGATTGCGCCCGAGCGACCGTTCGTGCCGCAGCCGAAGGCACGACACCCATCAGGGACGTCGCGACCACGGTGGCGACAACCGCCGCCACGCGGTGGCGCGCGAAGCGCCGCCCGTTCCTCGATCGACGATGGACCGTGAGCGAACGGACCATCGAAAGCTGGGTCACCTGGCCACGCTAGGCCGACCGGTGGAACGTTGGTATCGCACCCTTCACAGACGGGGCCGGTGAAGCCGGGAAGCGTGTCGGTTCACGGGAACACAACGAGTCGGCGCTGCGTTCAACCCGATGTGCACATCTGACAAGTGTCGACTCGCGCCGATCACCCAGTCCACCGGTTCGGTCCTCAGTCGCGACCGACGACAGTGTCGTGCGTTAGAGATACCCCGCCATCGGCGCCTCCCTGGGCGGAAGGGCCTCACCGTTGGCGACACGACCCCCGTAGCGCTGCTGGAGCTCCTTGGCGTAGGAGTCGCCCAGGGTGGATACGGCTTGAAGTGCGGTGGCCAGCTGGTCGACACCGAGCGTCGACGCCGCGACGTCCGCGAACAGCAAGATCCCCTTGCCGTCCCAGATTGCCCGAGCGAAGCGGATCGAGTTGTTGATCTCGTTGATGGTGAACAGGATGTCCGGGGGCGAACCAATCTCCCAGAGGACCGGGGCGAAGACCGTCACGACCGGCGCGTCCTTCTGAACCCGCACGTAGGTGATGACGGTCTCGCTGCGAACCGGGATGTCGTTGTCTTCGTCGGTGACGATCGTGTCCGTACCGAGCAACTTCTTCATCATCTCCTTCACCTCGCTCAGCAGGTCATCGCTCGTGCTCGGCGCGACGGGGGTGGTCTGATTGCTCTGCGACGGTGGTACTTCGCGCACGACGCCGAGGTTGGGCAAGATGATCTCGGCGTTTCCCTTGGCGAAGGCGCGATAGGACAACAGACCAGGGTGACGCACGTCGAGGACCTCTCGAAGTGTTCGAACGGCGAGATCGCTCACCTCGTCGAAGCGTACCGGCAGCGACCAACCCCGAAAGAAGTTGGCCGACCCCTCGACATCACCGGCGTCACTCGCATCCTTCGTGGGCGCATGCCACCCCATGCTCGCGAGCAAAGCGAGGTCGTGTTCAGCGAGCTGCTCCCACTCGGGAAGGAAGTTGTTCGACACCGTCTCCATCCAGATCCCCGATGGCCCTTGGAGCGCGAACTGCACGTAGTAATCCTTCTTCTCTCGCGGGTTGAGAATGAGGTACTGGTCGATCTCCATCTGGGAGAGCGTGAGCGCCAGCACCGAGGAAAAGACGTCCCAGTCGCTCGCGGAGGTCGGCATCGCGGGTCCCGTGGTCGCCGAGCGCTTCGCCACCGGGGACTTGACGACGCGCAGTTCGTTACCGGCGGCCAGTAGATGGGCTACGACGACTTGCCGGAGTGCTGCACTATTACGACACGAGCGGAGGTAATCGACCTGACCCTTCACGGTTGAGGTCTTGACCTCGGTGTCACCGAGTCCCTTCGCGCGCAACTCGGCGACGACCGATCGGCGCACCGTGGGGCTCTTGATCACCCACCGGTCTCGAATCGTCGGCCAGCACCGCTTCACGAACTCGTCGGAGGGTTGTGCACCGAAGGTTGTAGCGAGCAGTGCCGCGGGATCGTCGCCCACGAGGTTCAGATCACGCTGCAGTTGGCGTAGAAAACCCTGGGGGTACGAACCCCACGCAACGTCGCTCACGCCCATGGCCCTCCTTCGAGTTTCGCCCTAGGCGCGAGTATGGCACGCAGATGCCCCGAAACGCGCTGAACACGCTCTCGTCACGCCGGCCACCGTTCTCGGACCAGCTGTTGGGTAACGACGGGTATGTCCCGGGTGTCTCGAGTCCACCGGTTCTCATTCGACGACGCTGGTCTCCGTCGGCGGGTCCTGTTCGACGTCATGGCTCTTTCAGTGTCTGGTCGAGGTCACGCAGTGCGCGAATGCTTCGTACCGCCTTGCCCGTACGCGACTTGACCGCGATGACGACCGCTCCGCCGACGTTTGTGCCACTCCTCGCAATGACCCAAGACGAAGCGTCGTTGACGTTTGCCCGCCGCCACCCTCAAACATCGGTCCACCAGCGATTAACTTTGATGCGCCATGATTCGTGAATGTCCAGTCGCGAGGGGAAGAAGGATCGCGAACGGCGCGGCGTGAGCGAACCGATGACCACCGCCGGGGTCGACCTCGCCTCGCAGGCGAGCAACACTGGCTACTGTGAGATCTCGTGGTCGAGTAACGGCGCCGCGGTCGTCGAACTCGCCTCCCACCTCGACGACGACCGACTGAGCGAGGTCATCGCCCGCGTGACGAAGGTCGGGATCGACGTTCCGCTCGGCTGGCCACGCGCATTCGTCGACGCGGTGAGCATGCACCATCGAAACGGCTCGTGGCCGAAGGACTATCAGCACGCGGATAACGTGGCCTATCGCCTTCGCCAGACAGATGTCTGGGCGAGAAAGCAACTCGGCACTCCCCCGCTCTCGGTTTCGACGGACCGGATCGCGATCCCGGCCATGCGGGCCGCTGCGGTGTTGTCACGACTCGAGAGGCGACCGGTGCTGGACGGTTCGGGCGTCGTCGTCGAGGTCTATCCCGCGGGTGCCCTCGGTCTCTGGGGTTTGAAGGAAGGGAGCTACAAGGGAAAGGCCGCCGTTGAGAGGCGCCGTGACCTCGTGCAACGCGTCGTCGACGACACCCGTCGCTGGTTGACGCTGAGCCATGACCAGATCGAGCATTGCGTCGCCGACGACAACGCCTTTGACGCCTTGATCGCCGCACTTGTCGCTCGCTCCGCGGCGATCGGT
>JAJYPU010000260.1 GCA_021795095.1 Actinomycetes bacterium
CGTTCGCGCTCGGGCACCGTGCGCACCATCGAGACCTTCCACCGCCACAACAAGCTCCAGGAGTTCACGACCGCCGGCTTCTGATTCGTGAACCAGTGCACGAGTCAACACGTTGCGACTGGCGCGGTTGCGCGTTAGGGTCCGGCTACGAGGACAACTCGTGAGAACTGAGGAGGCCGGAGTGAACGTAGCCCACCTGTTGGCAACAAAGGGACGCGACGTCGCCACGATCAACCAGGAACGCTCCGTGCGTGACGCGGTTGCGATGCTGAAGGAGCGGGGCATCGGCGCCCTGGTCGTCGTCGGAGGCACGGGGCCCCTGACCGGGATATTGAGTGAGCGCGACGTCGTGCGCGCCTTCGCGCGCGAGGGCGCCGACGCCCTCGACCTTCGGGTCGCGGCCCTGATGAGCACGTCGGTGACCACCTGTGAGGAGTCGACGTCGGTCAACGAACTCATGACCACGATGACTGAGAAGCGGATTCGCCACGTACCGGTCGTCCAGGGCGGCCTGCTCGTTGGGATCGTCTCGATTGGCGACGTGGTGAAGGCCCGGGTAACCGAGCTCGAGAACGAGAAGCGCGACCTCTTGGAGTACGTGAGCGCTCGCTGACGCGCGTTGCCGTACGGGGTACGGTGATAAGCGAGGTGGGTCATGCTTGCGACAATCACGCAGTCGACGTTGACGGTTCGGGTACTGCTGCTCCACCTCACCATCGCGCGCGGTGGCACGATCGTCGGCGTCATCGGATCGCTGCTCGTCGTGGTAGCAGTCGTGGCGTCGGCCTGGGCGATGGGTCACGCCGTCGGCACGCCAGAACGTGTGTTCCACTCGATCGGGCGCTCCAAATGGCGATGGGTGGTCGCGATGGTCGTCCTGCTGGCGGCTGGCGACGCGACCGCGTTAGTGGTCGCGCTCTACTACCTGACCCGAGTCCGTCCGCGGCTCAACGACGTGGTGGGCGCTCGGCCCACCTCTCACACGCAGGATGACGAACGCTGACGGCGCGGCGCGTAGTCCGCTAGTTCGCCGCAGCGCGCAGGCGTAGTTCGGCGCGCTCCAGTGCGGCGTGCGCGAGCAGATGCGCCGCGTGATCCTCCGGATCGCCCTTGGTCAGCGCGGCCAGTTCGGCCTCGGCGCGCTCTTTCGCGGCCTGGGCCCTCGCCACGTCGATATCGGTCGTGCGTTCGGCGACACCCGCGAGGACCGTCGCGCGCGTCACGCCTTCAACGTCGTCGGGACCGACCTGGAAGTAGCCACCGTGCACGGCGAAAGCGAACTCGCCCTCGTTGGTCTGGACTCGCACGACGCCCGCCACGATGTCACCGACGGTCTCGGTGTGCTGGGGCAGGATCGTGAAGTCACCCTCCGAGGAGCGCGCGATCAACGCGTTCGCCTCACCGCGCCACAACGCCGCTTCGGGCGTGACGATCTCAACCTTCAACGTGGCCACGACTACTCGTTCGCCAGCTCGGCAGCCTTGCGCTCGACATCGGACGCGCCGCCGACGTTCAAGAAGGCCTGCTCCGGGTACTGGTCGAGGTCGCCGTTGACCAGGTGCTCGAAGGACTCGATCGTCTCGGCGACGGGCACGTTGATGCCCTCGATACCCGTGAAGACCTTGGACACGAACATCGGCTGGGACAGGAACCGCTGGATCTTGCGGGCGCGCGAGACGGTGATGCGGTCCTCCTCGGACAGCTCGTCGAGACCGAGGATTGCGATGATGTCCTGGAGCTCCTTGTTCCGCTGGAGGATCTGCTGGACGCGACGGGCAACGGCGTAGTGCCGGTCCCCGACCACTTCGGGCGCGAGGATGTTCGAGGTCGAGGTGAGCGGGTCCACCGCGGGGTAGATGCCGAGCGCCGCGATCTGACGGCTCAGCTCGGTCGTCGCGTCGAGGTGGGTGAAGGTCGTGAACGGTGCCGGGTCGGTGTAGTCGTCCGCGGGCACGTAGACGGCCTGCAGCGAGGTGATCGAACGGCCGCGCGTCGAGGTGATGCGCTCTTGGAGCTCACCCATCTCATCGGCCAGGGTCGGCTGGTAGCCCACCGCGCTCGGCATACGCCCGAGCAGCGTTGACACCTCGGAACCGGCCTGGACGAAGCGGAAGATGTTGTCCACGAACAACAGCACGTCCTGGTTCTTCACGTCACGGAAGTACTCGGCCATCGTCAGCGCGGCGAGTGCGACGCGAAGGCGCACCCCCGGCGGCTCGTCCATCTGCCCGTAGACCAGTGCTGTCTTCTCAATAACGCCGGACTCGCGCATCTCGAGCAGGAGGTCGGTACCCTCACGGGTGCGCTCGCCCACGCCGGCGAAGACCGACACGCCGTCGTGCTGCTCGGCCACGCGGCGGATCATCTCCATGATCAAGACCGTCTTGCCGACGCCCGCACCGCCGAAGAGGCCGATCTTGCCACCCTGGACGTAGGGGGCGAGCAGGTCGATGACCTTGATGCCCGTCTCGAACATCGTGGCGTGGGGCTCGAGCTGATCGAAGGACGGCGGGTTGCGGTGGATCTCCCAGTGGTCCTCGACGGTGCCGATGTCATCGGTGTCGAGCGACTGGCCGATGACGTTGAAGACGTGACCGAGCACGGCCTCACCGACCGGCACCGTGATGCCGCGTCCGGTCTGACGCACGACGGCACCACGCACGAGTCCGTCCGTGGGCTTCATGCAGACGCATCGCACGCGACCCTCGCCGATCTGCTGGGCGACCTCGCCGACGACGGTGATCGTCACGCCGTCGAGCTCGATGTCCATCTCGACCGCGTGGTTGATCTCGGGCAAGGAGTGCGGTGGGAATTCGACGTCCACCACCGGGCCGGCGATCGCGACGACGCGACCGGTCTCCAGCTTGGTCTCTTCGGGGGCCATGGTCATTGGTCTCTCACTTTCCCGAGCGGAGCGCTTCGGCGCCGCCCACGATTTCCATAATTTCTGTGGTGATCGAGTCCTGTCGGGCTCGGTTCATGATGCGAGTCAGGTTCTG
>JAJYPU010000261.1 GCA_021795095.1 Actinomycetes bacterium
CGACGAAGCGCAGGCCGCACTCGGCTGGGCGAGGTCCTTGAGCGAGCCGGGTGGTCGACTCAATGAGCTGCTGGTCTCGCTCGAACGGGACCTGTGGGTCCTCATGGCCGAGGTGGCAACGTTGCCCGAGAACCGACACAAGCTCGTAGCGGACAAGTCCATGGTGAGCGCCACCATGGTGACGCGACTCGAGACCACGATCGACGAGCTCTCGGCCGAGACCACGATGCCGAGCGAGTTCGTGGTCCCGGGTGAGAACCAAGTGTCGGCCGCCCTCGACGTCGCCCGGACCGTCGTGCGCCGGGCCGAGCGCACCGCTGTCGATTACGCCCTCGCTGAGAGTCACATCGTCGCCTACCTGAACCGCTTGAGCGACCTCGTGTGGACCATGGCCCGATGGGCCGAGGGACCGAGTCACCGCACGGCGCGGTCGCACTGAGGAGGAGCCATGCCCCGTATCGTCCACGTTGTCGCCACCGCTGACGCCCTGAACAGACCGACGGTCATCGTGCCCGTTATCGTCCGCGATGGTGCCGCGACACTCGACGCCGCGATCCCGACCACGATCGGTGGCGTCGAACTCGTCGAACAGCTCGACGAGGCGTGGTGCCGTCGTCATGGTCTGACCAGCACGGCGGGGACGAACGCCGTGGTGCGGACGTTCGAGGGTCCAACCCTCGTTGTGGTGTCCGTAGGCGTCGGTGACGCCGAGGGCTACCGGTCGTGCGCGGCCGCGGGGGTGCGTCTCGCGGGCCAGGACGCGATCGGTTTCCTGCTGGCGGTCGATGGATCACCCGACGCCGGCGTCGTCGCCCAGGCCGTCGCCGAAGGGGCGGTCCTCGCGTCCTTTGACTACAAGGACGAAGCTGATCGACCCTTCGATCTGGCGGTGCTGGCGACGCCGCTGCCCTCGGTCGCTACGCACGACGCCGTCGCCGAGGGTGCGCGTCGCGGGTCGCTCATCGCCGGCGCGGTCAATTGGGCGAGGCGGCTCATCAACACCCCGGCGGGTGACCTGCCACCGCGTGAGCTCGCTGGTCGCGTCATCGAACGGCTTGAACACCGTCCTCGAGTCGCCGTGGAGGCCTGGACCGAATCACGGATCCGCGCCGAGGGGCTCGGCGGACTGCTCGGGGTCGGTCAGGGCTCGGCCCAGCCAACGAGGCTCGTCTACGCGTCCTATGACCCCGAGCCCGGTGCCCCGCTCACCCACGTCGCCCTCGTGGGCAAGGGCGTCACGTTCGACTCCGGTGGCCTCTCGCTCAAGCCCGCGGAGTCCATGATGGGACAAAAGACCGACATGTCCGGCGCCGCCATCGTCCTCGCGGCACTCGACGTGCTCAGTGAACTGGGGGTCCGGGTACGTATCACCGCCATCGCCCCGATGACCGAGAACCTCACGGGGGACAAGGCGATCAAGCCCGGCGACGTCCTGGCCATTCGAAACGGCCTCACCGTTGAGGTGCTCAACACCGACGCCGAGGGTCGACTGATCCTCGCCGACGCGCTCAGTCTCGCGGCCGAGGCCCAACCAGATGTGATTGTCGACATCGCAACACTCACCGGTGCCCAACGGGTCGCCCTCGGCGACGAGGTCGCTGCGGTCTACGCAACGAGTGATGACCTCGCGGCCGCGGTGATGGCGGCGGGCGCGCGCAGCGGCGAACAGGTGTGGCGCATGCCGCTCACCCAGTCCTACGCCGGGCAGTTGGAGTCAGACGTGGCCGATCTGAAGAACATAGGCAAAACCGGCGTCGCCGGCTCGGTGGTTGCGGCCCTGTTCCTGCAGCGCTTCACGGCCGGGCGGCCGTGGGTCCACTTCGACATCGCCGGACCCGGCCGTTCCGACGCCGTTCGCGGCTACGTCAACAAGGGCGGCACGGCCTTTGGCCTGCGCACGATCGTCGACTTAGTCACGGGGCTCGCTCGGGACTGACCTCCACGCGCCGCACGCGGGCGCTTCGCCCGGGGACAATCCGGTCGAGGGAGCGCGAGCGGTGGTCGTGGCCGTCGGGCCGTCCGATCAACACCGAGGCGAACAGCGACTCCTCGGGTGCCCCGACCCAGTCGAGGACCTCGGCGTCTCGTCGGAAATTGCCCCAGAAGGTCGCTGACCACCCGCCCTCTTCCAGTAGCAGTAGTAGCGCCATCGTGGCCATCGCGGCGTCGGTGTGCCAGTACGGGATCGGCCACGCCGCCATCGTCGACAGACCCGAGGACCGCTTGTCGGCCTCGCTGTATCGCTCGAGGTAGTCCTCTGGTCGCGAGGTGACTAGCACCACGGCACCGGCGCGCAAGAGGCCGGGCGCGCGCGGCGAGTCGCGACGCCACTGCGGGTCGGTCGCCCGTTCGAAGTACGCGCCCACCAGATTCGCGCTGATGGTGTGCATGCGTACGCCAGCACTGTTTCCCGCGGTCGGCGCCCACAACGCGGTCGCGCAAGTATCGTCGAGCCACTGCGGGTCGACGGGCGTCGCGTCAAAGGAGCGGACCATCCGCCGTCGAGCGAGGAGTGTCGCGAGGTCCATGGTCGGAGGTCTAGCACGCGCGGTGCCGGGAATCTCGACTGGACCGGTAGGATTTCGCCAAACAAAGGAGCGACCCTTGCCAACACCACGCGAGTTACTCAACGCGGCCAAGCAGGCGATTCGTGAGGTTGAACCGAGCGACGTCGCTGCTCGACTGGACTACTACCGAATTCTCGACGTTCGCGAGCCCGACGAACACGAGCAGGGGGCCGTGCCCGGTGCGGTGCACATCCCCCGTGGGAACCTCGAGTTCTCCGTCGAATCACGACTGACCGACAAACACGCGCCGATCGCCGTGTACTGTGCCGGCGGCGTCCGTTCGGCGTTCGCCGCCAAGACCCTCCAGGACCTTGGCTACACCGACGTCGTGTCGGTGATCGGCGGGTTCAACAAGTGGAAGGACGAGGGTCTCACGTGGACGACCCCGCGTACGCTCAATCCGGACCAGCGCAACCGATACCAGCGCCA
>JAJYPU010000262.1 GCA_021795095.1 Actinomycetes bacterium
GTGCGTCGGGGACGCCATCGGACGCTCGGCGGCCATGTTCCCCGACCGGGTCGCGGTCCTCGACCGCGCAGAACCGATCACCTACCGTCAACTCGACGAGGCGGCCGAAGCGCTCGCTGTGTCGTTGCACCGAATCGTCGACGAGCGCCAGACGCCCGTGACGATGCTGATGGGCAACTCGTGGCGGTTCCTCGCCACGTACTTCGCGTGCGCGAAGGCGTCCCTCGTGGCCATGCCGGTCAACGTAACCCTGGCGCCCTCGGACATCGAGTGGATTATCACCGACGCTGCGTCACCCGTCGTCGTCGTGGACGCCGCCTTCGTCCCGATCCTCTACGATCTGCTCACAGAACTCACCACGGTCACGACGGTGATCGTGGTGGGTGACGCGTCCCTCGCCAACACCCGCGTCACGACCCTTCGCTGGGACGACCTCGCGGTCGGCGACGCTGCGCCCCTCGCCGTGCTCGTGGAGGATCGCGACACGGTCCAGTGCCTCTACACCTCGGGCACCACCTCGCGTCCGAAGGGCGTCCTCGTGAGTCACCTCAGCGTGCTCGTCGCCAGTCTCACCAACGCCCTGATGATGGAGCACCGTTGGGGAACGGAGCCGTCGACCCTACTCAACGTCCTTCCCCTCTTTCACACCACGGCGCTCAACACGCTCTGTCTGCCCGTGCTCGTCACCGGGGGGACCGTCGTCCTGCCGGGGCCCTTTACCCCCGCCGGGGTCCTCGACGCCGTCGAGGCGAACCAGGTCACGCACATGATGCTCCTACCGATGATGTGGGCCGCCATCGTGAATGAGCAGGCCAGCGCGCCACGCGATGTCACCTCGGTGCGCCGCGCCGTCTACGCGATGGCCCCCATGAGCCGTGAACTGCTCGACCGGGTCGACGCCACCTTCGCAAACGCCGCTGTCATCCTCGGATCGGGCCAGACCGAGGTGGTGCCCGCCACGGTGCTGCAGTGGCCCGAACACCGCACGTCGGCGCCCGAATCGTGGGGACCTTCCGTTCCCACGGTGCGCACCGACTGCCTCGACCTGGACGGTCACGTGGTGCCCGTGGGCGAGACCGGTGAGATTGCCTACCGCGGTCCCCACGTCGCGAGCGGTTACTGGAACAACCGCGACGCCAACACGGCGGCCTTCGCCCACGGCTGGTTCCACAGCGGTGACATCGGCCATCTCGACGCGAACGGGGTGGTCTGGTTCAGCGACCGGCTGAAGGACATCATCAAGACCGGCGGCGAGAACGTCTCGTCGGTCGACGTCGAGCGAGTAGTCAGTAGCGCCGCCGGCGTCGCCGAGAGCGTCATCGTCGGCGTGCCCGACGAGCACTGGGGCGAAGCCGTGTGGGCAGTCGTGGTGCCCGATGGGACACTCGACCCCGCGCTACTTGCCGCATCGATCATCGCCTACGCCAAAGACCACCTGGCGGGGTTCCAGGTGCCCAAGCGGGTACTCGTCGCCGACCAGCTGCCCAAGACCGCGACCGGCAAGACCCGCAAACACGAGGTCCGCGACTGGGTTGCCACGCACACTCCCACCGACTCGGCGTAGGTCGTTCGCGTCGCCGATAGATTGCCACTAGGACAGGAGGCGTCGTGAAGGCTCGAACGGTGACCGTCGCCGCGATTCAGATGAATTCGGGCTCGAACCCCGAACAGAATCTCGAATCCGCGATCGCCCTGGTCGAACTCGCGGCGGACGAGGGCGCGACGTACGTCCAGGTTCCCGAGTACTTCAACTACCTCGGACCGTCGCGACGCTTCAACGACGTCGCCGAATCCATCCCCGGTTCCACGACGGCGCGCATGGCAGCGGTCGCGAAACGTCGGCGGATCCACCTTCATCTCGGCAGCATGCTCGAGCGCCGCGACGACGAGCGACCCTTTAACACGAGCGTCCTGCTCGATTCCTCGGGATCGATCGTCGCGACTTATCGCAAGACTCACCTCTTTGACGTCGACGTGCCCGGCGCCATCACCCACCGCGAGTCAGACGACCTGAGCGCTGGCGAGGAGCTCGTGGTCGCAAAACTGAAGCGCTTCAGCGTCGGGCTCTCGGTCTGCTTTGACGTGCGGTTCCCCGAGCTCTATCAGACGCTGGCCGCCAACGGGGCCGACGTGCTCGCCATTCCGGCCGCCTTCAACGCGAGCACGGGTAAGAGCCATTGGCACGTGCTCGTCCGATCACGAGCGATCGAGAACCACGCCTTCGTCGTCGCCGCGACCCAGGCGGGCGTGACGAGCGACGGCATCGCGACCTACGGGCACGCGCTGATCGTCGACCCGTGGGGCGTGGTGCTCGCCGAGTCGTCGGGTGACCAACCCCAGGTCATCACCGCCACGCTCGACCTCGACGAGGTCTCGCGGCGTCGCGCGCAGATCGCGGTCACGCGCTTCCGGCGACCCGCGTTGTACCGTCGACCAGTCCGGGTGATCGGGGCGTAGCGTTACCCCGGAGTAACGGTCTTCGGTCACATGGGACCGCGCATCGGGCGACCTAGCATGGATCCCGGTGCCATCGGGCGCATTCGGCGGCACCGGACGAAACCATCCTGCGAGAAAGCCGTGAACCCCCCATGAGCATGCCCAGCGCCTCCTACTCGATCACCATGCGCGTCATCTTGGACGCGGCGTCGACCATTCCCGACATCGCCACCGCCGTCGCCGACGCCGGTGGACTCGTGACCGCCCTCGACGTCGTCGAGCCCATCGACGGCCACATGGTGGTCGACGTGACCTGCAACGCGAGTAACGAAGAGCACGCCGCAGTCCTCGGCCAGGTCGTCGAGGCGGTCGTGGGCGCCTCGGTGCACGCGATCAGTGACCGCACGTTCCTCATGCACCTCGGCGGCACCATCGAGGTCAAGCCCAAGATTTCGCTCAAGACCCGCGACGACCTGTCGATGGCCTACACCCCCGGCGTCGCTCGCATCTCGAACGCCATCGCCAAAGACAAGAGCCTCGCGCGCAACCTCACCA
>JAJYPU010000263.1 GCA_021795095.1 Actinomycetes bacterium
GCTGTTCCAGGCCTGGACCTGTGCGCTCGAGGAGATGAAGGTGTACGTGAGCGCCCCGAGGGTCATCAGCACGATCTCGGGCAACGCGGTACCGAGAAAGACCCACCCGACCACGGCGCCCTTCTTCGTGTCACGGGGTAGGTAGCGGGTGTAGTCGTTGCCACACTCGGTCCAGCCGAGCCCCGATAGGGCGATGGTGAAGGCGAGGCCGGCGGTGTAGAGCTCCCATCCACCGAGGAACCCCTTGAAGTGCACCGAGCCGTGCTTCACGTCAAAGATCGCGAACAGGACGAAGATCGCCACGAAGGGGATAATCAGTGCGCGCAGGATCTTCACCATCGTCGCGTGGCCCAGGTAGGGCATGACCGCCTGGATGGCTGCGGCGAGGATGATCAGGATCACCTTGAACGGGCTACTCACGTGGATGCCGGCCATCTGGAAGAGGACCATGGCCGCGCCAACGATGAGGATGAGTCCCTCGGTCTCGAAGCCCAGCTGGGTGATCCAGTTGAAGAAGCTCACGACGCGCGAGCCGCGCAGTCCGAAGGGGGCGCGACTGATCGCGAACGCCGTGGTGCCCGTTTCGGGACCCTGCAGCGACGCGACCCCGAGCAGCAAGAAGGACAGGTTGCCGAGGACGATCAGGCTGAGTGCGGTCCAGAAGCTGAACCCGAAACCCATGAGGATCGCGCCGTAGATGAAGTACTCGACGTTGACCGCCGATCCCGTCCACATGGCACCGATGTTGCGGGCGGTCGCCCACCGCTCCTTTTCGGGTATGAAGTCAATCCCGTGCTGCTCTATGTGAAACGGCTGGTCTTCTACCGAGCCGTCGTGTGATTCCAACGTCGACGCCACGTTCGTGGTCCTCCCTAATAGATGTGTCTCACCTGTACGGCTCCGTGAGGGGCTAGTCGCACGGAGCCAGTCTGCCCGATGGCGGCTCCCGAAGGGTGCTTTGCCGTGGCGACCTCCGTCAGCCGAGATTTAGCGAGGTCTTAACGCGAGCACACGGAGTCCTCAGACAGCGTCAGCAGGATGGTCAGGTCTCGCCCTCCCTCTCGAGACAGAAAGCAGGCAACCATGTCCGCCAAGAAGAATCACCGGATCGGCCGACGCGTCGGCGTCTCGACCGTGGTCGCGATCAGTGCGCTGGCGACCGGCATAAGCGTCGCCGGTGCCGCATCCAATGCCGGGTCGACGGCGACCAAGGCCCCGACGTCGATGTCCGGGGTGGCCCACGCGGGCGACCGTGGTCCATTCGGCGACCTCGGCGTCGTCGGCTCGGTCACAGCCGTCAGCTCGACCTCGATCACGGTGCAAGACCCCGGTGGCGCCACCACCACTTATGCCCTTACGGGATCGACCGTCGTTCGTAAGGACGGGGCCGCCGCTACCGCCGCCAGTTTGGCCGTCGGCGAGAACGTCGCCGTGATGGTCTCCTCGGCGGGGTCCAAGACCGCCGCAACCATCGTTATCGTTCCGGCCGCAGCACCCGTGGGCGACGCGCCGGGTGGCGTCGTGACCAACGTGAGCTCGAACTCGATCACGGTGCGCCACTTCGACGGCACCTCGTCGACCTACGCGATCGAACCGTCGACCACGGTGAACGAAGGGCGTACGCGCGCCGCGGCGTCCGCCCTCGCGGTGGGCGAGCGAGTCCAGGTCCGTCCCTCGACGACGAGCGTAACGACTGCAGCCGCCATCGAAATCGATCTCGCGCACGTCGCGGGGGCGGTCGTATCGGTCGCGGGTGACACCATCACCATCAGTGATCGCCAAGGCTTCTATCGAACCATTCAGGTGAGCGACACAACGACCTACGTGAAGGCGGGCGTGAGTGCCGCCTTGAGTGACGTGACGACCGGCACCGTGATCGGCGCCGACGGGACGGTCGGCGCTGACCACACCACCCTGGACGCCGTCACCGTCGACGTCGGGCCCGCGCCAGCAATGGGTATTGCACCAGGTGCGCCGGGCTGGACACCGGGTGCACCGGACGCCGTCGGGCCCTTTCGACCTGGCGGGGACATGATGGCCCACTGACGGCCATCGTCACATTCGTCAGGGTCCAGGTGGTTCCTCCCGCCACCTGGACCCTGATATTTCGTCGACGAGGGCGTGACCCCTGAGAGTGGTCACAGTCAAAGAAGCACGGTTCCGCCACCGTTTTGTCGGTCGGGATTGCTAGGTTCACCGGCAGGGGGGACTCGGCAGACCGCTGGATCCTGGTGCGAGAGGATGTCGACAATGGCTTCAAGGATGGATCGGCGGACGTTTCTTACTCATTCGGCGGCGACGGTGGGCGGTATCGCGATGGCGGGAACGGTTGTCGACGACTTGCTCGCCACCGCGGCTGGCGCGGCGGCCGGGATCAATCTCGGTAAGCCAAAACTGGGCGGGACCCTGCGGGTGGGTCTGGTCTCGGACGTGCCGAACTACCACATCTTCAACGGCGCACAGGGCAAGATGGACTCCTCGGGGTTCTGCGTGGCCAACGCGCTCTATGACGCGCTCTTCGTCTCGTCGGCGAACGGTCGCACCTGGCTGCCCATGCTCGCGCTCTCGGCGACGCCGAGCAACGGTTACAAGACCTGGACCGTCGTGCTGCGCCGGGGCGTGACGTTCTCCAACGGCGACCCGTTCAACGCGGACATCGTGGTGGCTAACTTCAACGCCGCGGCCGCCGACCCGACGGTCGGGCTCGCGATCCGTCCCATCATCGCCTCGGTCACCAAGGTGAATGACTACGCCGTCAAGTTCGACTTGGTCATCGCCTACTCGACATTTCCCTACGGCGCGCTCTGTGAGCAGCAGACCGCGTACATGGCCCACCCGAGCACCTTCTCGCCCAGCTACACCGGCAAGCCCATCGGCACAGGTCCGTTCATGGTGGAGTCGTGGCAGATCAACTACGAGTCCAAGTTTGTACGTAACCCTCGCTACTGGCGCAAGGACGCCCACCACCGCCGGTTGCCGTACCTCGACGG